>CALJWR010000192.1 GCA_937976685.1 uncultured Verrucomicrobiae bacterium | reverse complement strand
AGAAGCCGAACGTCGCAAAAACCGAAACCCGATTGTAATCATAATCCGAAGCTCCGCTGCCACTGTAAGAACTCGATCCGTATTCGTAGGAGGCACCGACGTTCATCCAAAGCTTGATCTGGTAGGACGTGTTCAAACCGACGCGGTAGAACTCGCCATCCCGAATGACACCTCTCGTGGCATATTCGTTCAAGATGTAGCTGCCCGTAATGCCAATCGTCAAGGGATGCGCCGCCCCAAACCGACCCGTAACTCCCGCCGTCAACGAATCTTGGATGTACACCAACACCATCCGGCGGCTGGGATCCCCCGCAGCCGTAGTTCCCTGGGGTGAAACGCTGATGCCGTGTCGGTAACCCAAGTTCGCCGAAATCTTCTGGGTGATCGGAGCACTGAAGGAAAT
This sequence comes from uncultured Verrucomicrobiae bacterium, assembly GCA_937976685.1. GTDB lineage: Bacteria > Verrucomicrobiota > Verrucomicrobiia > Limisphaerales > J093 > JADJWF01. Next base: position 13,343 of record CALJWR010000192.1, on the reverse strand, counting down.
TTCGCCGGTCGGCTCGGTCAAGTCCGTGTCCCCCGTCTCATCCCAAACCGTCTGAAAACCCACCTTCGCCGTGCCGGTCAGTCGCGAAAACACCTGTCCGGTGACCCCGATGGACCCACCGGCCGAATCGGCGTTTCCCACCTCGGGCTGCAGGACGGAGTTGGGTTCGGTCAGCCACTGACCATAGAAACCCTCGGCGAGGAGCCGCGTCTTGGGCGTAATCTTGTAAGTCGTTCCTGCAAAGGCCCGCCACTGGAAGAGGTCGTAGTATCGGACGACCGCTCCACCGGTATCGTAATCAGTCAAACGAACCTCCCCCCGAACGTACGGCTCCGTCTTCTCCGACAGGGCGTACGACACAGTCGCTGATATGGGCACGTAAAGCCGGTCCACCTTGCCAACCGGAAGAAATATCCCTTCCTCCGTGGCCTCGTAGCCGCCTAGAATCCCTGTGAGGTACTGAAACCCGGCGTTCGCTCCCGCGCGCACTCGGGTCCAGTTCAACGATGCATCCAAGCTGAACAACTGATCCGTTGAATCCTGGCTCGTGTTTTCCGCGTAAAAGCGGCTGGTCAAATCGTAGCCAACCGTCAACCGATGCTGGGTATCCAACGATCCGAGCCGAAAATCCACCCCGGGACGAAGCAGAAACAAGAAATCATCCACCCGCGGCTTCGAAAGGAAGTAAATGTTGTCATCGTACTGGCCCATCAACTGGAGCGACGGTCGGACCACAACCGGCCCCACACTGAAGGCAAACAGATCCCTCGGCTCAAAGGTCCGGCCCGTCGTCGCCGAAACCATGAGGCCCGCCAAGGATATCGCCGGCCATAACCCTTTGCGTTTGTTGAACTTCAATGATTCCATGATCGCTTGACGGCTTCGATGGACTGCCAAACTGACCTCGAAGGGCCCGGCCGGCCGCCACCCGGCGGGTCACCCACGGCCTGCGGACAAGCCTCGCGCTTCCCTTCCATTCTTCGCTACTTGCGGCGACCGTGAAGGAGGTTCGGTTGCCCGTCAAGCCGCCTTTCCGACGCGCCCACCTCGGAGCGGATGGGCGTTGGGGCCGGCATCGGTCGCGCCAGAAGCGTTCCAGTCAAGTCAGGGTTGGCTCGTGCCCACGGATGGAAACTAGGCCGGAGCGGATGAACCCGGTGAATTCCGCCAATCAAGTCGCTCCCGGTCACCATTGGTGCGTCTGCGGAGCCGGGGATCCGAGCCGAACCGGGCGAAAACAGGTGTTGATATGGAACTCCGTGCCGACGTTTCGGTGCTTCGCACGGTGCAACGTCGGCTTACCCCTTGCCGACACCGACTTTCCCGGGTTCGGGCTTGCATGCGTTCCCCATTGCCCGCTCCAACCGTCAACCCCATTCGTATCGTCATCACTGAGGATGATTGAGGTGCCCGCGTTTCGCGCTTGCGCAAATGGACGGCCCTCCTCAACCTTCGAAAGCTATGTCAGGGTGTCGGCTGGTCCAGACAGGCAAGAGGAGGTCTGAAGCATGCGCTCGGATAAAGAGCCGTCAGGCCCCGCGACACAAAATTCCCGGCCCGGACTTGAAGGCGCGCCCGGTCTCGGACGGACCATGCCAGCTTGATCTCCGGCTTCCCCCGGCCGATTCGAGGGCTCGACAAGAGACCACCCCGAGCATTCCCAGCACCCCGACGTCGCTGCTGCGGGATTGGCCAACCGTGAGCAAGGAGTGGCGCGGGCCACATGCGTTCAGGGGTTTCGTGCCGCGTACGGAGGAAGAGGGAGGGCTGGGGCCCGCAGAGGGCGAGACGGCGCCTGTGCCACCGCCAGGTCCACGGGAGGAAGGGGAGTCGGCCATCCGCCTGTACTTGCGCGAAATCGCCCGCGTTCCGTTGCTCACTCCGCAGCAGGAGATTGCGTTGGCGGCCCAGATCAAGCGGGGAGACGCCGCCGCGCGCGACCTGATGATCCGCGCGAATCTGCGCCTGGTAGTGAAGATCGCCCACGACTATGAAGGATTGGGCTTGCCGTTGCTGGACATGATCAACGAGGGCAACCTCGGTCTGATGCGCGGCGTCGAACGGTTCGACCCGGCCAAGGGCGGCAAGCTTTCCACCTACGCGGCGTGGTGGATCAAGCAGTCCATCAAGCGGGCCATCGCCAATCAGGGCAAGACCATCCGCCTGCCCGTCCATCTGGTGGACAAGATCGGCCGGATGAAGCGCATCGCCCATCATCTGCAGGACCTTTTGGGACGCGAGCCGACCGATGCGGAGGTGGCCGATCATCTGGGGGTCAGCTCGGAACGCGTCGCGCTGTTGCGCAACGCCGCGATTCGTCCGGCTTCGCTGGACGAACCCCTTGCCGAGGGCGAGGCCGGGACCATCGGTGATTTGGTGGAGGATGACCGCGCGGAAGACCCCTACGAACACCTCAATGAGAAGACGATGGGCCAGATCGTGGACGACCTGGTCGAGCGGTTACCCGACCGGGAGAAAAGGATCGTCTGCGGGCGCTTCGGGCTGCACGGAACGCGGGTGCGAACCCTCGAGGAGATCGGTCAGGGGTTGGGCGTGACTCGCGAACGCATCCGCCAGCTTCAGAATGTCGCGCTCAAGAAACTGCGGCGAATGATTGAAAAGCTGGAGCGGCAGCGCGATTGAAGGCAGACTCCCGGCCGGCCGATGACAAACGCCGCCGCAGCTCACGCCCGGGATGAAATCGAGCGCACCATCCGCAACGTGCCCGATTTCCCGAAGCCCGGCATTCAATTCAAGGACATCACCCCGGTGCTGGCGAACGCCCGGCTGTTTGCGGCCGCCGTGGATTTGTTGGTCGCAGGTCACCCGCCGGGTTCCGTGGACGCGGTCGCGGGGATTGACGCCCGCGGCTTCATCTTCGCGGCCGCCGGGGCCTTGCGGCTGAACGCCGGTTTCGTACCCATCCGAAAGCAGGGCAAGCTGCCCTATCACACGCTGGAAGAGAGTTACGATCTCGAATACGGCTCGAACACGGTGGCCATTCACGCGGACGCCGTCCAACCGGGAGCGCGGGTGTTGTTGCTGGACGACCTGCTCGCGACCGGGGGCACGGCGGCGGCGGCCGTCAAACTGTTGCGCCGGATCGGCGCGGAGGTGGTCGAGGTGGGATTCCTGGTGGAACTGTCCTTCCTCCGCGGACGCGACCGGCTGGCGGGCGTGAACATTCGCTCGCAAGTGATCTACTGACGGCGGCTTCGCGGGTGCCTTGACCGGTGAGCAGCCTGCTTCTCGATGCCGATCGGAGCTTGTTCCGGCTGATCAACCAGTCGCTGGCCAATGCCCTGTGCGACACGGTCATGCCTTGGTTCAGCGGGAACACTCTTTTCTTCCCGCTGCTGGCGGCACTGGGAATCTGGCTGGTTTGGAAAGGAGGAACGCGCGGCCGCATCTGCTTGGCGCTGCTCGTGATGCTCGCCTTGGTCGTGAACAATACGCTGGTGGACTGGCTGAAGGAAACCTTCGCCCGGCCGCGGCCGTTTGTGGTGCTCGACGACGCCCGGGTGCTGGTGGGCAGGGGTGCCAGCGCCAGCCTGCCCTCGGCCCACGCCGCCAACTGGCTCGCCGCCGCCGGCGTGGTGTGGTGGTTCTATCCGCGGGCCGCCTGCCTCGTTGCCGGAGTCGGTGCCCTGGTTGGTTTTTCGCGAGTCTATAGCGGAGTTCACTACCCGTCGGATGTTCTCGTCGGCTGGCTGGTGGGCGGCCTGGTCGGCGTCGTTGGGGTGTGGGGCATGGAGTTCCTCTGGCGAAGTCTGGTGCGGCGGAGCTTCCCGCTGTGGTGGCGACATGTGCCGTCGCTGGTCCGGCCGCAATACTTCCCTGATGCGCTCGCGCCGCAACCGGGCGACCCTCCACTCCGCAATCCCGAGGCGGTCCGCGAGCGGCAGTGGCTGCGGTTGGGCTATGTAGTGATCGCCGCCCTGCTGCTGGCCCGACTGGCTTATCTGGCCGCGGACGTGATCGAGCTCAGCGAGGACGAGGCTTACCAGTGGATCTGGTCCAAGCACCTTGCGCTGGCTTACTTCAGCAAGCCGCCGCTGATCGCCTACCTGCAATGGGTGGGCACCCACCTTTGGGGAGACACTCAGTTTGGCGTTCGTTTCCTGTCTCCCCTCATCTCCGCGCTGATCTCGGTGCTCGTGCTGCGATTCATGGCGCGCGAGATCAACGCGCGGGCCGGGTTTTTTCTGATCCTGATGCTCACGGCAGCGCCGATCATGGCCGCCGGATCGGTGCTCCTGACCGTTGACCCGCCGACGGTGTTGAGCTGGACCGGCGCGATGATTGCGGGCTGGAGGGCGGTTCAACCCCATGCCCGGACGCGCGACTGGCTGGCGGTGGGCGCGTGGATGGGTTTCGGTTTTCTCGCGAAGTTCGTGGCCGCGGCGCAGTGGATCTGCCTGGCGCTGGCGCTGGCACTGATCCCGACCGCGCGCCGGCAATTGCGCCGGCCCGGCCCCTACCTGGCGCTGGTGGTCAGTGCCCTCGGATTGCTGCCGGTCATCATCTGGAACGTCCAGCACGGCTGGATCACGGCCGCTCACCTGCACGACCGGGCCGGACTGACCCAGGCGTGGGCCCTCCAGCCGCGATACTTCCTCGAATTCACCGGCGCCGCGGCCGGTCTGCTGCACCCGGTCTTCTTCGCCGGCATCCTGTGGGCGATGGTGGCGGTCTGGCGGCACCGTCGTCGCGATCCGTTTCTGATGTATCTCCTCTGTCTCGGCGCGCCGTTGCTGCTGGGCTATTGGGCTTACACGATTCGCGCGCGGGTGTTGCCGAACTGGATCGCGGCCGCGGTGGTCCCGCTCTTCTGTTTGCTGGTCGCCTACGGAGACGCCCGCTTCCGCGCGGGCGCGGCCGCGGTCCGGCGCTGGTTGTTGGTGGGATTGTGGACCGGGCTGCCTTTGGTCCTGCTGTTTCACGAAACGAACTGGATCCAGAAAATCACCGGGCAGCCGTTACCGGCCAAAGTGGACCCGCTGCGCCGCGTGCGTGGCTGGAGTGAAATGGCGCGGGTCGTCGAGGTGGAGTACCAGCGACTCCGTGCCAACGGTCGGCCGCTTTTCATCATCGGGGATGACTACGGCGTGACCGCTCAGCTTACGTTCCACCTGGCGGAGGCGAGGACCCGGGTGCGCTCTGACCCGCTGGTCTTTTGCGACGCGACGGAAATCAATCAGTTCTCCCTGTGGCCGGGCTATCGGGAGCGGCGAGGTGAGGATGCCCTGTTCGTGCGCGAGGTTTGGACGGCGCGTTCGATTCCCGACGACCTGCGGCGAGACTTCGCGTCCGTCGAGGACCTGGGCATGAGAGATGTTCTCTTTCGGGGCCGGGTGCTGCGCCGGGTCCAGTTGTTCCATTGCCGTGAACTGCGTTGAGGCGGTCGCCAGGGCGGGCAGGGAGACCGGGCGGGCCGGGCATCCGCCTGCGGCGTATGTGGCAGGGTGCAGCACGTTTCTTCCGGTCACCGATTACGACCTCGCTGCCACACTGGAAGGGGGACAGGCATTCCGCTGGTCGGCATGCGCTGAACCTCCCGCGGCGGTTCGGTCGTGGGAAGGCGTGGTGGCCGGGAGGTGGATCCGCCTCACCGCCGTGCCGGGCGGCATTCGGGCAGAAGCCGCCCTTCCCCAGCGGGACTGGCGGTGGCTGACCGACTACCTGGGGGCCGATGAGAATTTGGACGACGTACTGGCAACCTTCCCTGACGACGCGCCGATGCGTGAGGCGACCGCCGCGTGCCGTGGGCTACGGTTGTTGCGCCAGGAACCCTGGGAGTGCCTTGCGTCGTTTGTGCTCTCGTCCACCAAACAGATCGTCCAAATCCGTGAAATGGTCCGCCTGCTCTGCGAGCGATTCGGGGATCCGGTGGTCGTACCGCCCGGGCGTCCTCCCGCTTTCGCGTTCCCGAACCCGGACCGTCTGGCGGCGGCCGGTGAGGCTGAATTGCGAGCGTGCAAGCTTGGGTTCCGCGCGCCTTATCTCCAGGCGGTTGCCCAACGCGTGGTCCAACAAGATCCGGACCTCGCCCGGTTGCGCGACCGGCCACTCGCGGAGGCGCGAGCGGCGCTGCTGGGGTTGCCGGGGGTTGGTCCCAAGATCGCCAACTGCGTGCTGCTGTTCTCCCTCGGTTTCCGTCAAGCGTTTCCCCTCGACGTGTGGGTGCTGCGGGCGCTGCGGCAGCTTTACTTCCCCCGACGCCGCGTCACGTTCCGCCGACTGGAAGCTTTCAGCGCGACGCATTTCGGTCCCCACGGCGGCCATGCCCAGCAATACCTGTTTCACCACATCCGGCAGCGAGCGGGCCGGGACGCGCGGAAGGCCCGGCTTCGGAACAGCGCTATTCAAGCATGAGCCAGTCCATCGAGGTTCTCCTGACGCCTGCTGAGTTCAGGGAACTCGGCGGGCGCGACTTGCGCCAGACCACGGGTGTTGTCTTCGACGTGCTCCGCGCCACCAGTTCGATGGTGACCGCTCTCGCCCACGGCGCGACCTCCATCCACCCGGCTGCGGACATCCCGGAGGCTCTGCGACTTCGCGAACAGATTCCCGACGCGTTGCTGGCTGGCGAACGCGACGGCCTGCGCATTACGGCCGGGTTGACCGGCGGGGTGGAGTTTAATCTGGGCAACTCACCGCGTGAGTTCACACGCAACCGGGTGCTGGGCCGCCCCATCATCATGAGCACGACCAACGGCACCCGGGCTTTGCGCGCTTGCCGGGGTGCTCAGGAGGTGTTGGTGGCCTCGCTCCTGAATCTGGGGGCGGTGGCAGCCGTGCTGCATCGCTGGCAGCCGGCGGACCTGCTGCTCATCTGCGCCGGCACGGTGGAGCAGGCCTCGTTCGAAGACACCGTTGCCGCCGGGGCACTCTGCGATCTCCTGTGGCCCTGCTACGGCCGGGGAGACGTGGCAGATTCGGCGGCGCTGGCCCGCGAGCTTTACCTGCGTCACGCGGACAACGTGGGCCCCGCGATCGCCTCCCACGCTCGGAACGCGCGACGTTTGCTCGTCCGGCCCGAGCTTGCCGACGACGTGGCCTTTTGTCTGCGGCGGGATGTGTTCCATCTGGCGCCGCGCGTGGCATCCGATGGCGCGGTGCGGTGGGTGGCGTGACGCGGCCCGCGCCCCTTGCGGGAGTTGCCAAACCGTGGGGCGTGCGTCACCTTGACCTCCATGAAACGAATCATTCTCAGCGCAATCATCGGTCTGGCAGTGGCCGCGGCTTCGGCGGCTGAAATCAAATGGACGACCAATCTGCCCAAGGCCATCGAGCAGGCCAAGAAGGAGAAGAAACTGGTGGTCGCCCATTTCACCGGCTCCGACTGGTGCGGCTTCTGTATCAAGCAGGAGAAGGAGGTTTTCTCCCAGGAGGAATTCATCAACTACGCCAAGGACAATCTGGTGATGGTGATGATTGACTTCCCGAACAAGAAGAAGCTGCCGGAAGACTTGGCGAAGGCGAACAACGAACTGAAGGACAAGTACGGAGTACGCGGCTACCCGACGCTGGTTTTCATCAACGGCGAAGGAAAGGAAGTCGGCCGCAAGATCGGCTATGGCGGCGGCGGCCCCAAAGCGGTGATTGCCGAGCTCGAGAAGGCGATGGCCAAAAAGTGATTTGGCCCGAGGCACTCGACGGCGCGACCCGACGGTCGCGCCTTTTTTGTGCCCGGCTAAAGCCTTGACCCCATCCCCTTCGCCCCTAGCCTCGCGGCGCTTTCGATGACGCGAACGACCGCAATTCTCGCGCTGGAGGATGGTTCGGTTTACCCGGGGACGCCGTTTGGCGCCACCGCCACCGCCTGCGGCGAGGTGTGTTTCAACACCTCCATGACGGGCTACCAGGAAATCCTCACCGATCCCTCCTACAAGGGCCAGATCGTGACGATGACCTATCCGCACATCGGCAATTACGGGGTCAACGCTGTGGACATCGAATCGTATCAACCGCACGTCGCCGGGTTTGTGGTCCGTGAGGTGTCGCCGGTGGTCAGCAACTGGCGGGCGGATTACCCGCTCGATGACTACCTGCGCCAGCATGGGATTCCGGGTATCCAAGGGGTGGATACCCGGGCATTGACCAAAAAGCTGCGGGTGCGGGGCGCGATGAAGGGGCTGATTTCGACCGAGGGGCTTTCAGCGGAGGAGGCGGTTGCGCAGGCGCGCGCCTGGCCCGGGCTGGTCGGCGTGGACTACGTCAAGGAGGTCTCTCACCGGACCGCTTTCGCGTGGGACGATCGCGACGAACCGAGCGGCGCCTTTCGCCTGACTTGCGGCCCCGCGACTGACCCGCAGCCACGAAGCTTGCGCGACCCGTTGCCGGCGGCGGACGTGCCGATCGTCGCCTACGATTTCGGCATCAAGTACAACATCTGCCGCCGCCTCCGGCAGCACGGATTCCGCGTGCAGGTGGTTCCGGCGGCTACGCCGGCCGAGGAGGCGCTGGCCCACCGGCCGGCCGGGATCTTCTTATCCAACGGTCCGGGAGATCCATCCGCGCTCGGTTACGCTGTCCGGGCGGTGGCGGACCTGGTGCGGCAGGGCATTCCCATCTTTGGCATCTGTCTCGGCCACCAGATACTGGGTCAAGCCCTTGGGGGGAAGACCTTCAAGCTGAAGTTCGGACACCGCGGCGCCAACCAGCCCGTGAAAGACCTCGAGTCGGGACGGGTGGAAATCACGTCGCAGAATCACGGTTTCGCGGTGGATGCCTCCTCCTTGCCGGCGGAAGTGACGGTCAATCGCGTCAATCTGAATGACCAGACGGTGGAGGGGCTGCGGCACAAATCCAAACCGATCTTCTGCGTGCAATATCACCCCGAGGCCTCTCCCGGGCCGCACGACTCGACCCCGCTGTTCGCGGAGTTTCGCGACTTGATCGTGCGGCGCCGTTGAGCGTCTTCGTGTGGCCGGGACCGGCTGGCGTTTGGCACTGGCGGCGGGTGACGCTACCTTCCGCTGTGAGCAAGGAAACAACCCTTCCAACGACCGCGGGCCAGACGAGCCGGACCGCCGCCGCCAACCTGCGGCTGACCGACAAACAGAGCGAACCCGACCACCGGGAGCTGCGCATTGACAAGGTGGGCGTGCGGGGCTTGCGCTTCCCCATTGTCATCCGCGACAAGGCGCACAGCACCCAGAACACGATCGCCACCATCAGTCTCTCCGTGGACCTGCCCAAAGAGTTCAAAGGCACGCACATGAGTCGGTTCATCGAGGTGCTGAACGCCCACGGCAGCATGATCCACGTGGAAAACATCCCCGACATCCTTCACGAGATGCAGCGGAAGCTGCATGCGGAGACGGCCCATCTGGAGATGGAGTTTCCCTTTTTCCTCGAAAAGAAGGCGCCGGTGACCGGCAAGGTCGGCGTCATGGATTACACGGCGCGATTCGAGGCCGCGGCTTGCGGCCGCGAAACGGATTTCGTTTTGACGGTCATCGTCGGGGTTACCACGTTGTGTCCGTGTTCCAAGGCGATCAGCCGGTTTGGCGCGCACAATCAGCGGGGCAACGTGACCGTGCGGATCCGGTCGCGGCAGGTGGTGTGGATTGAGGACTTAATCGCTCTGGTCGAAGCCTCGGCCAGCAGCGAGTTGTACTCCCTGCTCAAGCGTCAGGACGAGAAGGCGGTCACCGAACGCGCGTACGAGAATCCGGTGTTTGTCGAAGACCTGGTGCGGAATGTCGCTCTCAGACTTAACGCGCACCCCGAGGTGACGTGGTACAAGGTGGAAGCCGAGAACTTCGAGAGCATCCACAACCACAACGCCTACGCCTGCATCGAGAAAGGCTGATTTTGGTCGCTGAGGGTCCGAAGTCCCCCGGGCCGAAAATTGCTGCAGTCGAACCAAGCGGTTGAAACCTGTTTGGTGGCCCGCTGCTGGGATCACGGGCTGAAAGCGGACCGCGTAGCCCGATCGGTAACCGGCGCGACTTCTGGCCCCGTCTTTTCCTCCCGAGCCACCCGGGCTCCTTGGACCGAGACGATGCGCCTCAGTTCCCTTGGACGGGGCTGACAACCGACTGCGCACTGGCTACAGGCGTCGCCGGTGCGCGAGCCGCTGTCAGGGTGATCAGATCGAGCAGAATGCGCTTGGTTTCCTCAAGGGCGACGTCCACTGCCGGAGTCTTTTCGTCCTCCGCTTCGGTTTCATCCGGATCGGGATCGGTAATGGTCCGCGCCGAGAGGGCTTGCTCCTCTTCCGACTTGGGCTTGTTCGGGTCGAATGGGTCGGGCAGGCCCTCCTGGCCGGCGTTTTTGAGCGTGATCTCGTAAAGGGTCTCGGACGGAGCGGGGCGGGCTTTACGTTCGGTCAGGCGGGCTTTGCGGCGCGCTTCGTTTTCCTCCTTCTCGCGCCGGCGGTTGGCCTCGTTGAGGGACACGCTGCGGTCCGCCAGGGTCCGACGAAACTGCTCTATGTCCTCCCGGATGTACGCGTAATCGGTCGAAGCTTCCTGGCGCTTTTCCGTGCGGCGACGCAGTTCGTCCAAGTAAGGCCGCACCCGGTCGAGCTTGTCGAAGCGCGCACTCTCGATGGTGTCCCACGGCAAAGGATAATCCAGCGATGCCTCACCCACTTCCATGTAGTTCGCCACCGACGGCAGCACGATGTCCGGCTGGACGCCGCGGAGCTGGGTGGATTCGCCGTTGGCCCGGTAGAACTTGCGAATCGTTACTTTGAGCGCGCCGAGATTGACGTTGGTGGGGAACCGGCCCGGAACGCGATTGAGCTCGTAGATGGTCTGCACTGTGCCCTTGCCATGGGTGTTTGTGTCGCCGACCACCAGCGCGCGACCGTAATCCTGCAACGCCGCCGCGACGATCTCCGACGCCGAGGCACTGAACCGGCTCGTCAGCACAACCAAGGGGCCGTCGTAGGCCACGGCCGGATCACGATCCGACTCGACGGTGACGTCACCCGACGTGTCGCGGACCTGCACGATCGGCCCCTGCTTGATGAACAGTCCCGCCACGCGGATGGCTTCTTCGAGCGACCCACCACCGTTCCGGCGCAGGTCCAGCACCAGTCCGCTGATCTTCTCGGCGGTGAGTTTCTTGATGAGCCGTGTCAGGTCGGCGCTGGTGCTGCGATGCTCCGAAGTGTCCTTGACGTTGTTGAGTTCGAAGCTGGCGTAGAACGAGGGCAAATCAATCAACCCCAGTCGCGTCGGTTGACCATCGGAACCGGCCAGTTCGATCAATTTGGCCTTCGCCTCTTGGTCCTCGAGTTTGATCTCGTCGCGGATCAGCGTGACGACCTTGCGCTGGGCATCGTCGGCCGCATCCGCGGGAATCAGGGTGAGCGTGACCTCCGTGCCCTTGGGACCGCGGATCATCTCGACGATTTTCGTGAGCTTCATGTCCACGACATCCACGGGCTCCTGATCCTTTTGGGCGACCGCGATGATGCGGTCGCCGGGCTTGATCTTGCGGCTGCGCGCGGCGGGGCCTCCCGCCATGAGGCTCTCAATCTTGCAGTAGCCATCCTCGGCGCGCAGCAGGGCGCCAATGCCGAAGAGCGAGAGCTTCATGCTGATGGCGAAGTTCTCGAGCTGGGCCTTGCCCATGTAGTCGGAATGGGGATCGTACGCATTGGCCAGGGCACTCAGGTAGAGTTGCAGGACGTCGTCGTTGTCCAGATCGGCCCAACTGCGCAGCAGCCGCTTGTAGCGCGCGCTCAGCGTTTTGACGATCTGGTCGTGCGTCTTGTCGTTGAGCTTCTCTTGGAGATACTCGTAGCGCAGGTGTTGTCGCCAGAGCGCTCGCGCCTCCCGCTCGTTCGCCGGCCGGGCGGCGGTCTTACGATTCGGTGTGTAACGGTCGTCCCCGGTGAACTCGAACGCACCGTTCTGCAGCAGGCCGGCCACGTACTCGACGCGCTGATCAATCCGCTGCACGAACCGCGCGAAGATCTCCCGCGCGGCCAGCGTTTCGCCGCGGAACGCCGTCACCTGCGCCAACCGCGGGCGATACTTGTCAAACTGGGTCAGGTCGGACTGGAAAAAGTGAATCCGAACCGGATCGAGCATCTCGATGTAGCGGTCCAGAAACCGGTTGGCCATCGTGCCGGTGAAGGGCTCGCGCGAGTAGTGCATCCCGGCGAGCACCTGGGCCGTCAGGCGGGTGATGTTCGGATCGTGCTCCCCGGGCAAAAGCGGCGTGACCGTGTTGTACTTGCTCGAGAAGGTGATCAGGTCGTTCACCGCCTCCGCGGCCGTGAGGTTCTGCGTAAGGCGCAGGGGACGGGCTTCCTCGGTCGCCGCCCGTACCGAGAGCCAGCCCGCCGACAGGCAGGCCGTCAGGGCAATCAGCACGACAGACAGGCCCCGACAGAGTTGGAGGAAGATGGGATTCATGACCACTCTTGGATTCCGCAGCCCGCAGAACATAGAAGAATTAACCCCTGCGGCAAGCGCCTTGCCTTCGCCAGCGGCGGCTCCGAACCGCCCGTTCGCCCGAACGCTCCAACTCATGGAGTTGATGACTCGCCGGGTCGAGCGTCCGTTCAAATCCGGCCCGGGACCGCGGGTCGCCCACCCGTCGGCGGATGGCCTCCCTTCACTGGGCGCGAACCTTGAAAAAGGCCGTGCCCGCCGGCGGCGGCGTCACGAAGCGGAAACTGGTTCCGCCGAGTTTGACAAGGGTGGCGGTAGGAGCGGGAGTCCATTCCCCCGAGGTCACATTGGCTCGCCGCAGCAGGGTGAACTGAGTGGTTGGTGTCGTCGCCGTGGCGGTGAAGTTGATTTGAAGCTGGCCGTTCACCAGCGCGGGCACGCCCAATACCACGCTCAGGACGGGACCGGTCTGAACGGTGAGCGCAAACGCCGGACCCCATTCGAGCGGAAAACCGCCGAAGACCAAGCCGCGAACTTCAAGGACGTGGGCGACCGCCGCCGTCGGGACGATGTTGAAGGCGTTCCCGGTCGCCACGGGGACGACCGTCGGCACGGTCAACTCCGCGCAGTTTTCGAATCGCAAGTCGTCCACCAGCCAGCCCACGTGGGTTGCGGTGGCGGCATAGTACGGTCCGCCCGTGTAGTCGTACACCAGCCGGAGCAGCAGCGAGCGACCCGCGAATTCCGCCAGCGACGCTGTCCGGCTCTGAAAGCTGGATTCGCCCGCAGTGGAAATCCCGGACTGGGAATAGACGGTGGTCCATGACCCGCCGTAGTCGGTGGAAACCTGAATGCGCGCATGCTGCCCTTCCGTGGCATAGCCAAGTCGGCTGTGGAACGTGACGCTGGCGTTGTCCGCGGGCAGCAGCGTCTTGCGATACGTGAGCACCTGGGGCCGGGCCGGTGACAGGTGAGTCAGGC
>CALJWR010000191.1 GCA_937976685.1 uncultured Verrucomicrobiae bacterium | reverse complement strand
ACGCGGCGCTCAAGTTCTTCATCTACACCATGTCCGGGTCGGTGCTGTTGCTCGTGGCGTTGATCGCCTTGCGGTTGCACGTCGGGAGTTTCCACATTCCCGACATGATGGCCCGGCCGGGCTCGGGCGTGTTCCAGTGCTGGGTGTTCCTAACCTTCGCGTTGTCGTTCGCCATCAAGGTGCCGATGTTTCCGTTCCACACCTGGTTGCCAGCGGCACACGTCGAGGCGCCAACGGCCGGGAGCGTGCTGCTCGCCAGCATCCTGTTGAAGATGGGCACGTATGGGTTCCTGCGCTTCTGCCTTCCCATCACTCCGTATGGTACCCAGGTTTTCATGCCCTACCTTTTGGGGCTGTCCGTCGTGGCCATTACTTACGGCGGTTTCGCGGCTTTGGCCCAGAACGATTTGAAGAAGCTCGTGGCCTACTCGAGCGTCGCGCACATGGGTTTCGCCACGCTGGGCATCTTCGTGCTGAACGAGGCTGGAATCGAAGGAGCCCTGCTGCAAATGATCAACCACGGCGTGACCACGGGCGCTCTGTTCATCGCGGTGGGCATCATTTACGAACGCCTCCATACGCGTGAGCTCGCCCGGGGTGCGGGACTGGGCAAACACATGCCGGTGTTCGCGACCTTTCTCGGGGTTTTCAGCCTCTCCTCGCTCGCCTTCCCGGGGACGAACAGCTTCATCGGCGAGTTCCTCGTGCTGAAGTCCGCCTTCCTCTATTCGCCAGCACTGGCGTTGTGTCTGGTGCCTGGAGTGGTGCTGGCGGCTGCCTACATGCTGCGCATGCTGCAGCGCGTGGCGTATGGTGGCCCGGCGAATCCGCATCACGCCGGCGTCAAGGATCTTGGGTTTCGCGAGACGATGTCGCTGGCCCCGCTCCTTGTGTTCGTGTTCTGGATTGGCCTGCATCCGGAACCGTTCCTGCGGGTGATGCACGCCAGTGTTCGGCACCTGTTGGCCCAGGCAAATGGCGCCGCAGCCCACGGAGTGTTCGTCAGCCCATGAGCATTACACACCTCCTCGCTTTCCTGCCGGAATTCGTCGGGTTGCTCGGCGCTCTGGCGCTTTTTGTTATTTGCCTCGGACGGCAGCCGACCCCGGCGGCCCGAAGAGCCGCGCTGTGCATGGCGGTGACGACGCTGGGCGCCGCGGCGCTCGCGGCAACCCAGTCCGCAACCCTTTTTGCCGGCGCCTATCGGGTGGATGCGTTCTCGCAGTTCCTGAAAATCGTTCTGTCTCTCGGCTTCGTGCTCGTCTTGCTGCTGAACGGCGAGCTCCCGGACATCCGACCCGAGGTGAAACCGGAGTACTATCTCTTTCTGACCCTCAGCGTCTGCGGGTTGCTGATGTTGGTGAGCTGTATTGACGTGATCACGCTAGTGGTGGCCCTGCAGCTTGCAGCCTTTCCGCTGTACTTGATGGTGCCGATGCGCCGGGAGCGAACGGGCCAGCGCAGCCAGATGGAAGCGGCGATCAAGTACCTCATGTTCGGCATCGCGGCCAACGGCGTGATGCTGTTTGGTCTCAGTTACCTCTTCGGCCTCACCGGGACGACTTCCCTGCCGGAGATGATGCGCCGCTTGGATCCGTTCCTTGATTCCCCGTTCGCCGTGGCCGGCCTTGGATTCACCTTCTGTGGCCTGTTCTACAAGCTCGCGGTGTTTCCCTTCCACTTCTGGACCCCGGACGTGTACGAGGGCGCGGCGCACGAGACGGCTGGCTTTGTGGCGTCACTCCCGAAGATCGGAGCCGTCGCGGTGATGGTTCGGTTCGTGTCCCTGGCGGGCCCGGAGTCCAAGACTTTGGCGGGACTGCTGACCTTGCTGGCGGTCGCTTCGATGTTCTACGGCAACCTGCTCGCGCTGGCGCAGACCGACCTGAAGCGTTTGTTGGGGTTTTCGAGCATCGCCCACGCGGGCTACGGACTGATCGGGTTTGTTGCGCTGGACCCCGCGGGGTACACCGCCGCGTTGTTCTACATCGTCGGGTACCTGTTCATGGTGGTGGCCTGTTTTGTCGTTGTCGCCCGCGTGGCCCGAGACGGGGTGAACGTCCAGCTTGAAGACTTGGCCGGGTTACATCGGCGTTCGCCCCTGCTGGCGATAACCTTGCTCTGTGGCGTGTTCGCGTTGGCGGGCGTGCCGCCGTTCGTGGGCTTCACCGGCAAGCTGGCGCTCCTCACCGCCGCCCTGGCCAAGGGGCATCTGACCTTGGTCGTCCTGGCGGTGCTGAACGCCGCCATTGCGATCTACTACTACCTTTGTGTCGTGCGGGAGGCGTTCTTCCGCGATGCCGGCGACCGGGTGGCCGTTGCCTTGGATTGGCCGACGCGAATCTTGTGTGGCGGCTTGATCGCGGGTGTTCTGGCGCTGGGGATCTTGCCAGCGCGCATCCTCGCCGCCATCCAAGGCTCCTTGTCCCATGGGCCGATGGGGCCGCCCTAGCGAACCCCAGCGACTCCTGCCTTCCTTCAGTTGGCCACCGTGGTGCCGGCGGCGGATTTCTGCGTGAAGGTCAACTTGTCCCCTTCCGCACCGACGAGGATCGGTTCGCCTTCGTGGAAGGCGCCCTTGATGATTTCCTCGGCCAGCGGGTCTTCGAGGAACCGTTCCACGGCCCGCCGCATCGGCCGCGCCCCGTAGGCGGGATCGAAGCCTTTTTCGACCAGGAAGTCCTTTGCCTTGGCGTCGAGCTCCACCCGTATATTCTTGTGTTTGAGACGCTCCATGACCTTGGCCACTTCGAGGTCGAGGATTTGAACCAGCTCCGGTTTGCCCAGCGGCCGGAAGATGATCACGTCGTCCAGACGGTTGAGAAACTCCGGTCGGAACACCTTCCGGGTCTCATCGAGGATCCGCTCCCGCATCTTGTCGTACGTGAACTGTTCGGTCGCCGGCGTGAATCCGATCGTCGCCTGCTTGCGCGACCCCTCGGAGCCCACGTTCGAGGTCATCAGGATGATGGTGTTGCGGAAGTCCACCGACCGGCCAAACGCATCGGTCAACTTCCCTTCTTCGAGGATCTGGAGAAGCATGTTCATCACGTCCGGGTGCGCCTTTTCAATCTCATCGAAGAGCACTACGGAATAAGGCTTGCGCCGGACGGCCTCCGTCAACTGGCCACCCTCCTCATATCCCACGTAGCCGGGCGGCGAACCGATCAGCCGGGAGACGTTGAACTTCTCCATGTACTCGCTCATGTCGAGCTGGATGAGCGCCTTGGCGTCGCCGAACATCTGTTCCGCGAGCGTCTTGGCCAGCAGGGTCTTACCCACGCCGGTCGGTCCCTGAAGGAGGAAGGTGCCGATGGGACGCTTCGGATCCTTCAGGTCGGCGCGCGAGCGGCGCAACGCCTTGGCCAGTGCGGTGACGGCTTCCGACTGGCCCACGACGACCCGGGTCAATTCCTTCTCAATCGCCAGCAACTTGGCGGCCTCATCCTGGCCCATGCGCTGCAGCGGCACGCCGGTCCACTTGGAGATCACGTGCATGATGTCCTCCTCGTCCACCCGGACGCGCTTTTCCTCGCGGTTCGTCTTCCAGGTGTTGAGGATTCCTTCCAGCCGCTCCTTCGCCTGCTTCTCCTTGTCGCGCATCGCGGCGGCGCCCTCGAAATCCTGCTCCTTGATGGCGCGTTCCTTCCGCGCCTTGATGTCCTCGATTTCCGCCTCCAGCTCCTTGACCTCGGGCGGACGGGTCATCGCCCCAATGCGCGCGCGCGAGCCGGCTTCATCCATCACGTCAATCGCCTTGTCCGGCAGAAAGCGGCCGGTGATGTAGCGGTCCGAGAGCTTGACCGCCGCCTCGACGGCCGTGTCGGTCAACTCCATTTTGTGGTGCTCCTCGTACTTGGGACGCAGACCCTTGAGAATCTGGATGGCGTCCTCGAGGGAAGGAGGTTCGACCTTGACGCTCTGGAACCGGCGTTCCAGCGCCGCGTCCTTTTCGATGTACTTGCGGTACTCGTTAAGCGTCGTGGCACCCACGCACTGCAACTCGCCGCGGCTCAGCGCCGGCTTGATGATGTTGCTGGCGTCCATGGTGCCCTCCGCCGAGCCCGCGCCCACGATCGTGTGCAACTCGTCAATGAACAGGATGATGTTCTTCGAGCGCCGGATCTCGTCCATCACCGCCTTGATGCGCTCCTCGAACTGGCCGCGGTACTTGGTCCCCGCGATCATCAAGGCAAGGTCGAGAGTGATGATGCGCTTGTCACGCAGGATCTCCGGCACGTTGCCGCGGGCGATTTCCTGCGCCAGCCCTTCGACAATCGCTGTCTTGCCGACCCCGGCCTCACCCAGCAGGACGGGGTTGTTCTTGGTTCGACGGCACAAAATCTGGATCACCCGTTCGATCTCGTCTTTGCGCCCGATCACGGGGTCCATCTCCCCCTTCCTCGCGATTTCGGTCAGGTCCCGGCCAAACGCCTTGAGGGCGGGCGTCTTGACCTCACCCTTTTTGCCTTCCTTCCCCTCTTTGGCCTCCTTTTCCCCCTCGGCCGATTCTTCGGGAACGAAATTCGGGTCCAGCTCCCGGAGCACTTCCTGGCGTGTCTGCTCGATGTCCACGTCCAGGTTTTTCAACACGCGCGCCGCCACGCCGTCGCCTTCGCGGAGCAAGCCGAGCAAGAGGTGTTCGGTGCCCACGTAGGTGTGATTGAGCGCCTTGGCCTCCTTGGCTGCCAGGGAAAGGACCTTCTTCACTCTCGGGGTGAAAGGAATGTTGCCGATCATCTTCTGATCGGGACCGGTGCCCACCTGCTTCTCCACTTCCAGACGCACGGTTTCCAAGTCCAGACCAAGCTTGAGCAGCACGTTCACGGCAACGCCCTGGCCCAACTTGATGAGCCCGAGCAAAAGGTGTTCCGTGCCCACGAAGTTGTGGTTGAACCGGTCGGCTTCCTTCCGGGCAAGGGCCAGCACCTGCTGCGCGCGAGGGGTGAAATTGCTGTAGGATTCGTCGCTCATACGTCCACTCTGCCGGCAAGGTGTTACGTTTCGCCGGGGTTGTCCAGCGGGGCGGCCGCGGGCGGGGGCTGCGGCCGGTTCACGGTGCGAAGACGCTCGCGAATCATGTCAGCGCGAAGGATGTCGCGCTCGTCGGCCGAGAGCTTGTCCGCGAAGCGAAACTGCAGGTGCGCTGGCTGGGTGACCAGGAACAACTCTTCCACCAGCGCCAGGGGCACGCCGGGGAAAAGCCCCAGGTCAATCCCCAGCCGC
>CALJWR010000190.1 GCA_937976685.1 uncultured Verrucomicrobiae bacterium | reverse complement strand
CTGCTGATCCCGCACGCTCTCCGGATCGGTCGTGCTCTGGGGCGTGGCGTTGCGACGCGGCTCGCCGCGGAAAGGCATCGTCGGATTGCCGGGGTCTTCCTCCTTGGCCGCGGCCACTTTCCTGGCGTCGGCGCCGTCCTTCTGCTGCCGCCAGCGGCTCCGTCCGGGTTGACGGCGACCGCATTGTCTCAGACGGAGGTCGGGCTGGCTTGGGCAGACCATTCCGCCAACGAAACCGGTTTTCAGGTCGGGCGCTCGCTGAATGGCACCGCCTGGTCGCCCGCCTTCCAGGTCGCGGCCAATGTCACCTCCAGCATTGATGCCGGGCGCAGCACCAACACCACGTATCACTATCGGGTGATCGCGTTCAACGCGGGCGGCTCCTTGGCGCCCTCCGGTGCGGCTTCGGCTCCCTCACTGCCGAAGGCGCCGGCGGCACCGGCGAACCTGACGGCCACGGCGGTTTTGCCCGCACAGATCAATCTGGCCTGGCAGGACCTCGCGAACAACGAAACCGGCTTCCAAGTCGAGTGTTCCATCGCTGGTGGCGCGTGAACTCTCGCGGTCACGCTGGGCGCAGATGTGACCGCCTGGCCGGATACCGGCCTGACGCCCGCCACCGCCCACAGCTACCGGGTTCGCACCGTCAACGCGGGCGGTGCTTCGGCTTGGTCCAATGTGGGTTCTGCCAACACCCCGGCCATTCCCACCCTGAATCCGCCGGTAAATCCAGCGGCCACCGCGGTTTCCTGGGGGGATGGAGGATCTGAGCTGGACCGACAACAACACCATCGGGGACGACTTTGAAATTCGGCGTTCGGCGGCTGCCCGTCAACCCTTGGGTCTCCCGCTGACGCCAAGGCGTCGCCGCCCCTCGGTGCGCGGTCGGTAACCAGCCCGGCCGCAAACTGGCCGCGCTGCTGGGCGCGTGCCGGCCGGTTTTCGCCAACTGCGGCTCCGGCCCTCTGGACCATCATGGCCCGCTGCGGCCTGCGCCCCGGCTCCTTCTCTGTCTTGGGCAGGAACGATGGATTGCGGTTTGGCGTTCCGTGGCCCTGCCGGCGCACTCACGGTTGGCCTGGCTTTGGGGCGGCTGCCAGCGAGGCGAGCGGCGGCGATGCTCACCGACCGCGCGCTTCGATCAGGCGCCGGATGTCCGGCCGGGGATCGAGCTCCGCCACGGTCTTCTGGCCGTCCGCGCCGGCGTCAATCCACCAGCGGAGCAGGGCGATTTCCTCCTCCGTGGGCTGGGGCTTGCCCTCGGGCGGCATGTGATCGTCGTGTTCGAGCGGGAGCAGGATGCGCTGGATCAACGCGCTGTCCGCCCAGCGGCCGGGTTGTACGGACGGCCCGCCGGCGCCGCCGGCCATCAACCCGTCGAACGAGTCGAGACGCAGTTTGCCTTTGGGCTTCTCGGCGCTGTGACACGAAACGCAGGTTCGATCCAGGATTGGCTGCACCACAGCGGTGTACGCGGATAGATCAGCGGCGTCGCCCTTGGCGGCCGGCGCTGACGCCGAAGCCCCGCCAAACACGTGCCGGAACGGTGCGGGAGCATGGCGGGTCAGGAAGTCCCTGCCGTGGGTGATCGAGCCGCCGTAGTGACTGGCTGCGACCAGCACTCCGACCGTCACCAGCAGACTGAGCCGGTAGGCGGGCGTCGCGCGGAAACGGTGACACACGGCGGTGACCAGGACGAGGGCGGCAGTGGCCACCCCCAGCCAGCGGTGCCAGAAAAGGAGATGCTCGTCATAGCCTCCGGTTCGGGCTAACTGCCACCCGCAGAGGACGGTCAGCCAACTGACGGGCACGGCCAGCGCCAGGATGTAGCCGGCGGAGGCGTTGGCACCCTTCAATCCCGGCAGGCAGGCCACCAGTTCAAGCGCCGCCAGCAGCAGGAGGAAACCAATCGGGAGATGGAGCAGGAGCAGGTGCAGCCGCCCGACGAACTGGGCGGAATCAGAGATGTCAGCCATGCGGCGAAAAATGCGGGCAAGGGTCCGACGACGCAAGGCGGGAAGGCGAAGGTCGGCAGCGGTCCGCAGGGCCCCCCTCTCCGAAGCGGCCGCCCGGACGGTTCGAAAAGCGGACCTAACCCGGGCTCGTCGCCGCTGACGTGACGAGGCGGAAGGGTTGCGGCGTTTCCAGCGAGGACGTAGCGCTGACATTCTTGTCGGCAGGAACCGGTGACCTTCTGGTCGGCCTTGGGGCCGGTCAGGAGACAGGCGTTGCGGGACGTGGCGGGCTACCGTTGCCAAGGATTCTGGCACCCGGTCGTACTTCACGCCTTTCACTTGCCCCGCCGGGCGGCCGGACGGAGATTCTCCTGCCATGCGCATTCTGGTGGTCGAGGACGACGACAGGATCGCCGCGTTCTTGTTCAAGGGCCGGCAGCGAAGCCGTTTCGACGTGGATCGCTGCCCCGGCCGCGAGGAGGCGCTGCCTCCCTCCGGCGCATCCTGCCGCGCCGGACAACCGAACTGGCAAGGTGCAGATCGACTAAGCGGGACGGCGCTGTATCCGGGTCCATTGATCCGGCGGCGTAACGCTCGGGATCCCCGATGAGCCAAGCCGAACCAGCCTCCGCGAGCGCCTTTTTTGCCCGCCTGCGCCGCTGGTCCTGGCGCTTGATACTCGCCGGCGCCGGTCTCGTGGCGGCGGGGCTGCTTGCGCGGCTGGCGTTCTTCACCGGACCGCACCTGCCGCCGGAGCCGCTGCCCGACACGCCCATCGTGGACCTGCACTGCCACGTGGCCGGCCTGGGATTCGGGGGCAGCGGTTGCTTTGTTTCGCCCGCGCTGCGCGACAACTGGCGGTTCGATTTCTATCTGCGCGCGTTCGGCGTCACCCGCGCTGAGATCGAACGCGAGGGGGATGCGCTTCTTCCCGTCTGTCTCGCCGCCGCCGTGGGGCAAAGCCGTTACGTGAAGCAGGCAGTCATCCTCGCGCTGGACGGCGCGGTGGACGCCGCCGGCCAACTGGACACCAACCGCACCGAGTTCTACGTGCCGAACGAGTTTGTGGCGGCCGCCTGCCGTCAGCACACGAACCTGCTCTTCGGCGCGAGCGTCAATCCCTACCGTCCGGACGCGCTGGCCCGGCTCGAGTGGGCCGCCGCCCACGGCGCTGTGCTCGTGAAGTGGCTGCCCTCGATCCAGTTCATTGACCCGGCCGATCCGAAGCTGGAACCTTTCTACCGCCGGCTGACTGAACTGCGGTTGCCCCTGCTCACCCATACGGGCGCCGAGAAGTCCTTCACCCACAGCGCCGACGAATTCGCCGATCCGGCGCGCCTCGAACTGCCGCTCAAGCTGGGCGTGACGGTGATCGCCGCGCATGTGGCCACGACCGGCGAGCACGCGGGCGAACGCGACATTGACCGGCTGGCCCGCCTGATGCCGGCCTACACGAACCTGTTCGCGGACATTTCCTCGCTCACGCAACTGAACAAGCTGGGCTATCTGGCCGAAGTCCTCCGCCGCCCCGAGCTCCGGGGCCGGCTGCTCTACGGCAGCGACTTCCCGCTGATCAACCTGCCTCTGGTGTCGCCGTGGTATTTCCCGCTGAACCTGCGCCTCGGTGAAATGCGGCGGCTGGCCGATCTTCCCAACCCGTGGGATCGCGACGTGGAGCTCAAGCGGGCGCTGGGTGTGCCCGCTGAAATCTTCGCGCGGTCGGCAGTCCTGCTTTCCGCTCGCCGCCCCGACGCTCGCGGAGCTCAGCGCCGCTTGTAGCTGATGGCCATGCCGTCGCCTTTTTCGTCCGACGCGCGGATGATGACGGTTTCGTAGCGGGCCGGGTCCTGCACGTGGTCCAGGTAGTCGCGCATCTGGCCGGCGCTCTGGATGACATTGTCCGCCACGACCAGCGCGCCGAGCTTGAGCTTGGGTTCAAGGGCTTTCAAGTACTGGAGATAGTCGCGCTTCACCGCGTCGAGGAACACGAAGTCGAATTCGCCTTCCAGAGCCGGCAGCACCTTGAGCGCGTCGCCCTCGATGACCGTCACGGTCTGGTCGAGCCCCGTCTTGCGCAGGTTGTCGCGGGTCGCGCGGACCATCTCCGGATCAATGTCCACCGTGATCAGATGCCCGCCGTTGCGCTCGAAACCGACACCCATTTGGATGGCGCCGTAGCCGGTGGCGGAACCGACCTCGACGCCCCGCTTCGCGCCCGAGCTTTGCACCAGGATGCGCAGCAGCATGGCGTCGCCTGGCGTGGTGTTGAGGATGGTCCGCTTGAAGTTTCGGATGAACTGCTCGCGCGCGGCCTCGGAGACCGCCGGCGCGTCGGCGGCGTGGGCTGGTGACAGCAGCGTGACCGCCAGGACAGACGAGAGCGTCACCAGGTAGGGGAAGATGAGTTTCATGATCACTCTTGAAAGCGCATCCAGCGTTGGTCCCCGCCTGGACCTTGGCAACGCAATTTCAACCCGCCTTCACGCCGGTGGCCCACCACGGCCCCGACGCCGGACTTGCCCTGGCGCCGCTGGACGGGAAAGCTCTCGCCGTCGCCCGCCCTCATACCGGGGCAGTCCGGCACACGATGAACCACCCGACCATCGCAACGCCCGCCCGCAGTCCTTGGCGCTCGCTGGCCGCCGATTACCTCGGCCTCGCGCTCGCGCTGGGCGCCCTGATCGTGGTGTTCGGCCTGACGACCCGGAATTTTCTCTCCACCGACAACTTCCGCGCCATTGCCAACCAGATTCCCGCCGCGATGCTGATCGCCACCGCCATGACCTACATCCTGGTCATCGCCGAAATTGATCTCTCCGTGGGTTCTGTGCTGGGGCTGTGCAGCGCGGTGCTGGGCGTCGCCCTCGCCCAATGGGAGCTCGCCCTCTGGCTGGCGGTGCCGCTCACCCTGGCCGTCGGGCTCGCGTGCGGGGCGTTCAACGGCGCGGTCTCGCTGCGGTGGCGGCTGCCGTCGTTCATCGTCACGCTCGGCATGTTGGAGATGGCGCGCGGCGGTGCGCACGCGGTGTCGGGATCCCGCACCCAGTACATCGGCGCCGCTGTGGCGGGCATCGCCGAGACTCACCTCTTCGGTCTGTCGCTGCCCTTCCTGCTGGCCACCGCCATCGTCGTGCTCGCGCAACTGGTGCTGACGCGGACCGTCTTCGGCCGTTACCTGGTGGCCATCGGCACCAACGAGGAGGCCGTGCGGCTCAGCGGCATTGACCCGCGGCCCATCAAGCTGACGGTGTTCCTCATCGCCGGCTTTTTGGTGGCGCTCGCGGCGGTGATTGACACCTCGCGCTACCAGTCGGCCAATCCCAACGCCGGGACCGGGTTTGAGCTTCAGGCCATCGCAGCCGCCGTCATCGGTGGCACCAGCCTGATGGGCGGTCGCGGCGCGGTGATCAGCACCTTCTTCGGCGTGTTGATCATCGCAGTGCTCAACTCCGGCCTGGCGGCCGTGGGCGCAAAGGACGAAACCAAACGTCTGGTGACCGGCGCCGTGATCGTCGCCGCGGTGATCCTTGACCAGTATCGCCACCGGTGGTCGCGCCGGAGTTGACGCAGTGACCCCCTGAAACCTCTTCCTTCTCCCTCACCATGCGTCCGAAGATCGTTGTCATCGGCAGTTCCAACACCGACATGGTCATCCGGCTTGCCCGGCTTCCGCGGCCGGGCGAGACCATTCTCGGCGGAGAATTCACCACCGCGGCGGGCGGCAAGGGCGCGAATCAGGCCGTCGCCGCGGCGCGCGCCGGCGGTGACGTGACGTTTGTCGCCCGCGTGGGCCGCGACGTTTTCGGGGACCAGGCGCTCGCCGGCTTCCGGCGCGACCGCATCGAGACCCGCTTGGTCCTCCGCGACGGGCGGGCGCCCTCGGGTGTCGCCTTGATCTTCGTGGCGAAAGACGGGGAGAACTCGATCGCCGTTGCCGGCGGCGCCAACGCCCGTCTCTCCCCGGCGGACGTGCGGCGGGCAGCGGGCGCGATTCGCGCGGCCGATTCGGTCGTCCTGCAACTGGAAACGCCCTTGCCCACCTTCGAGGCGGCCGCGCAACTGGCCGCCCGTGCCGGCGTCCGCGTGATCTTGAATCCCGCTCCCGCCCAAAAGTTGCCGGAACGCCTCCTCAAACTGGTTTCGATTCTTACCCCGAATGAAACCGAGGCAGAACTGCTGACCGGAGTGAGCGTGCGCGATGCCAGTTCCGCGCAACGGGCGGCGGACGAACTGCTTCAGCGCGGTGTCGGCGCGGTCGTCATCACGCTTGGCGCGCGCGGCGCCTTCGCGGCCACCCGGGAGTTCCGGCGACTGGTCCCCGGCTTCCGGGTCAAAGCGGTGGACACCACGGCGGCGGGCGACGTCTTCAACGGCGCGCTGGCGGTGGCCTTGGGGGAGGGACGCGGGCTGATCGAGGCGGTCCAGTTCGCGAATGCGGCGGCGGCGGTTTCCGTCACGCGCCTTGGGGCTCAGCCCTCGGCACCGCGGCGGCAGGAAATTGAGCGGCTGGTCTGAGGCGGACGCGGCGGGGTGTTGAGAGGGCCGGTGGTTTCGTAGCCTGCTCCCCTTTGGCGCGCCCCTCGGGCGCTCGGCGCGGATTCGGTGGCTGCCGCGCGCCGGGCGGCGCCTCGACCCGCGCCTCGCCTGCCTTGGGTGGCTGGCTAAGTGGATCTGCAAGCAGGGTCGGACGCCCTTTTTTCCAAAAGGGCCCATCATGCCCTTTTCTTCCAAGGCCGTCGCCCGGCCGAGTCGGTGCCTCAGTTGGATGCTTACTGGTAACGCCGACCGCCAAGTCGGCCTCGGAGCCGGTCAGAAGACCGGCGTTGCGGGTGCCGCCAACCGCCAGGTTGGCCTTCAAGGTTGCGGCTTTTTGTTCGTCCTCGCTTGCCGTCGTTGGTCCGCTTCAACATCCTCCGCGCATGAGAACTCCTTCGCGCCTCGCGAGCTTGCTGCCCGCTTTCGCGGTCTGTTTCCTCGCAGGCTCGCCCGCCGCGGCGGAGAACGCGGTGCCAAATCCCTCGTTTGAACAGACCGGAGGTGGTCCCGGCGGCGCTCAACGCCCGCGCGGCTGGCGCACCGAGACGTGGGGCGGAGAGGGCGCCTTCGGCTTCGCGAATGTGGGGCGCACCGGCAGCCGGAGCGTGGAGTTGTCGTCCGAGCGGGGGGCCGACCTCAGTTGGACGGTGACGGTGCCCGTGCAACCGTTCACGCGCTACGCGCTGAGTGGTTGGATCAAGACCGAGAACGTTCGGCCGGTGAGCGGCGGGCGCGGCGCACTGCTGAACCTGCACAACCTGCAAGGCGTGGCCACACCGGCGGTGACCGGCACCAGCGACTGGACCGAGGTGAAAACCGAGTTTGAAACGGCGGATCAGACCAGTGTGCAGTTGAACTGCCTGTTTGGCGGCTGGGGGCAGGCGACCGGGAAAGCATGGTACGATGACATCACGCTGACGGCCCTGGCTGACGTGACGCCACCAGCCCCGCGCATTTCGGTGGACGCGACACAGGTGGGCGAACCGATGTCGGAGAACGTGTACAGCCAGTTCATCGAACACCTCGGCCGGTGCATCTATGGCGGCATTTGGGCGGAGATGTTGGAGGACCGAAAGTTCTATTATCCCATCAAAGCGAATTACGCGCCCTACACCTCATTGCGGAACACGGCCTACCCGGTGGTGGGTGCTTCACCGTGGCAGATTGTGGGCGACACCGCGGGCGTGACCATGAGCACGAACCAGCCATTCGTGGGCCGGCACACCCCGCGGATCGCCAAGGGGAGCGGCATCCGGCAGCTCGACTTGGGCGTTTCGGAGGGCAAGTCCTACACCGGTTACCTCTGGCTGAAGGCCGACGTCGCCGCGGGCAATGATGCCGCGGTGACGTTGTCCTGGGGCGATGAACAGGGTGGGCGCGACTCACAGACGGTCTCGGGGATTGATGCCGACTACCGGCGATATCCGTTCGCGTTCACCGCCTCGGTCACCACCGACAAAGCGTGGGTGGAACTGCGGGTGGATTCGGGCGCAGTGCTGGTGGGGACGGCGTCGCTCATGCCGGCAGACAACGTGGAGGGGCTGCGCGCCGACACGCTGGCGTTGCTCCGCGAACTGCGCGCGCCCATCTACCGCTGGCCCGGCGGCAATTTTGTCAGCGGCTACGACTGGCGCGACGGCATCGGCGACCGCGACCGCCGTCCACCGCGAACGAACCCGGCCTGGACCGGCGTTGAGCACAACGACTTCGGGATGCACGAATTCATCCGCTTCTGCGAACGGGTCGGCGCCGAGCCGTGGATCACCGTGAACACCGGTTTTGGCGACGCTTATTCGGCGGCCGCGCAGCTCGAGTACTGCAACGGCTCGGCCGACACGCTGTGGGGTGCCCGCCGCGCAAAGAACGGGTCGCCGAAGCCGTTCGGGGTGAAGTACTGGGGCATCGGCAACGAGATGTGGGGCAACTGGCAGCTTGGTTACATGTCGCTGGACCATTACATCCTCAAGCAGAACTGGGTGGTGGACAAAATGCGCGAGGTGGATCCGAACATCTTCACGATCTCCTCGGGCAACGCCGGTCCGTGGAGCACCGGCCTGCTGAAGAATTGCGCCGACCACATGGAGGCGATCGCCGAGCACTTCTACTGTCAGGAACGGCCGGGCTTGATGGCGCACATCCGCCAGATCCCGGACAACATCCGCTCGAAGGCGGACTTCCACCGCAAGGCTCGCGCTGACCTGCCCAATCTCAAGGGCAAGGACATCCGCATCGCCATAACCGAGTGGAACTACTGGTACGGGCCGCACGTGTTCGGCGAACTGGGCACCCGGTACTTCCTCAAGGACGGACTCGGCATCGCCGCCGGTGTCCACGAGTACGCGCGGCAAAGCGACCTGATCCACTCGGCGTTTTACGCGCAGACGGTGAATGTCATTGGCGCGATCAAGGTGAGCCGGCGCAACGCCGCGTTCGAGACGACCGGGCTGGTGCTCAAGATGTACCGCGATCACTTCGGCGAGCTGCCGGTGGCGACCAGGACCGAGGGGCTGATTGACGCGCAAGCGGCGTGGAGCAAGGACCGCAAGACGCTGACGTTGGGGGTCGTCAATGCGTCGCTGAAGGAGCAGCAAATCCCGCTGACGGTGAGCGGGACCAGGCTCAAGCGTGCCGGCCAACGGTGGCAGATCGCCGGCACTGACCCGCAGGCGTGCAACGACCCGGACCAGCCGCCCAAGGTAGTCATCGAGCAAGGGGCGGCGGCGTTCGGCGACGCGCTGACGGTGGCGCCGTGCAGTGCCACGGTGTTCGTGTTCGAGGTCGAATAGGATGGAGGCGCCCGCGGAACCGATCGGCCCGGAGATTGGCCACCCGCTCCGGGCCGGGGCGTTGTCCGCGCGTGACCAGTGGTTGCGACGGCTGCATCAGGGCCTGCTGGGCGTCCTGTGGGCGGCGACTTTGGGCGTCTTCCTGGCGTGGGCGTGGGGCTGGCCGCTGCCCATCCGCGCGGAGCCCGAGCCGTTGGCGGCGCTGCTGGGGATGATTTCCACGGCGGTCACCTGGCTTTACGGTTTGGCGGCCCGCCGGTTCGAGCAGGGGCGGCGTACCCTGGCCGAGACGCGCGCTGAACTCCGCGAGGAGCGGTACTCGCTGGCCCACGCACTGGCTTACGGTTACGTCCATCATTTCCTAGCCCCGGCGGTGACGCACCTGCTCGCGCAGGCCGGGCGGCGCGCAGCGGAGGTCCGTTTCTACGTCTATCTCCCGGCAGATTTGGGCGAACTGGAACCCGACGCCATCCAGCGCACGCTCGCCCGCCTCCGCTGCCTCGGCTACGAGACGGGTGCGTTGCAACTGGACCTCCGGCAATCGCGACCGCGAGACGTCCTCACCTTGATGCGCCGGCCGGGGGACGCGCCCGCCTACTTCGATTTCCCAACCACCTTGCTAACCCTCCGTCACCTGGTGGATTACCGGTTGGAGACCCGCCCAGACAGTTTTCCGGACCGGGCGCGCCGGGAGCTGAGCCAAACGTACATTGCCGAGTTTCGCAGCGAGTTGGAGCGTCACCTGGCCGAGAAGGATCTGCGGTCGGTGGTGGTGCTGGTGGATCGGGAGCTGCGTCCATTAGGAAGCGGCACAACGGCGCTGGCGACGCCCGAATCCGGCGCGGTTGCGGTCGCCCAGCCGCCGGCAGAGGCAGGCCGGGGGGCGCCTTCGACCGCTGGTCCGTTTTCAGATTGAACCGAGGGGGCCGCTTCTTAGATTCGACCGCGTGGCGCGCAGCGAAGAGTCTCCCCGACCCCGCCGAGGTGGCAGCGACGTAATTGGCATTCTGCTGATCTGCGCCGCGTCGCTGTTGTTGGTCGCGATGTTCTCCTACGACCGGCAGGATCTCGACACGAACTTCCTGCCGGCGGGCGAACGGCCGCCCATTCACAATCTCATCGGCCGCTTCGGGGCGGTGCTGGCGGACCGTGCCTTCCTGGTCTTGGGGGCATCGGCCTATCTCCTGCCGGTCGTCATGATCGGATTCGGCCTGGCGAACTTGGTCTCCGCCCTGGCGTATCTGCGCCGGCGATGGGTCTGGGCCTTGGTGTTGCTGCTGACATGCGCGGCCGCGCTGGACCTGGCCATGAACCCGGCCGCCCACGACAAACTCGCCCGGAACCTGCCTGCCCCGGAGGCGACGTTCATAGACCGATTAACCCTGAATCTGAACGCACCGAGTGCCGGCGGCATCGTGGGGTTGAATCTGAATCGCTACCTGTTCGGCTACTTCGGGCCGGTGGGCTCCGCGATCCTGTTTGCCGCCCTGTACCTGATCAGCCTTTACGGCCTGACCAACTTCCACCTGGGTGACTGGATTCGGGATTGGCTGGAACGACGACGGGCCGCCCGAGCGGTCTTTGCCGGCGACGAGAAGTCGCTGGGCCGGCGGGCGCGGGAGCTCGAAAAGCAGGCGCGAAAGCTCCAAAGCGAAATCGAACGATCGGCTCCGACGGAGCCATCGGCCCCGGTGCCAGGCGCGGTTGGTCCAGCTTTGGGCCCCGATCTCCAGCCCGTGCCAAAACCAACGGTCAGGGATCTAAGCGTCCCGGCCTTGCGGGCGGTGCCGCCAGACAAGGCCAAGCCGGCGGAGCCGGAGCCGGAGCCGAAGTCCATGCCAACCAGCCCCGCTGACCCGGATGAAGGGCCCAGCGAGGTGATTCCCGCCAAGGTGGTGGCCGCGGCGACCGTCGAGGACATCATCGGACGGCCTTCGGAGGCGGCCAAGCCGTTGGCCCCGGAAGGTCCTCCAGTGACGGCGGAAGTAGAGCCGCCGAAACCGGTCGTTCGTCCGCCTCCGCCTCTTCCGCCCAAAAAGCCCAGGCCGGTGTCGGTGGCCCTGCCGCCCCGGATTGGCAATTATCAACTGCCCCCGATGGGATTGCTGGCGCTACCGGATTTGACCGTCAAGCCCACGGAGTCAAAGGAAGACCTCGTGGCCAACGCGAAGCTCATGGTACAGACGCTGGCCCAGTTCGGCATCGTGACGCAGCCGGGCGACATTACCAAGGGACCCACCATCACCCGCTACGAACTGCATCCGGCGCCGGGCGTGAAGCTCGAGAAGATTACCGCGCTGTCGAACAACATCGCTGCCGCGTTGAAGGCGGAGCGCATCCACATTCTCGCGCCGATTCCCGGCAAGAGTTCCGTGGGCGTGGAGGTGCCGAACCTGGTCAAGTCCAAGGTGATTATGCGGGAGTTGCTCGAGTCCGAGGAGTGGCGGCATTCGAAGGCCCGCATCCCGCTTGCGCTGGGCAAGGACGTGTACGGGCATCCGATCGTGGCGGACCTGGCCGAGATGCCGCACTTGCTCATCGCCGGCAGCACGGGCTCCGGCAAGTCCGTCTGCATCAACTCGATCGTGGCCTCCCTACTGTACCGCTTCCCGCCGGACCAGCTTCGCTTCGTGATGATTGACCCGAAGGTGGTCGAGTTGCAGCAGTACAACGCGCTGCCCCATCTGGTGGTGCCGGTCGTGACCGATCCCAAGAAGGTCATCCTCGCCCTGCGCTGGGTGGTGAGCGAGATGGAAAAGCGGTACCAGATTTTTGCGCGGGTCGGGGTGCGCAACATCAAGGCCTTCAACGACCGGCCCAAGGACGAACCTCTGCCCGTACGCGAGCCGGAACTGCCGTTGACGGCCAAGAAGGAGAAGGTCGAGGCCGGAACCGATGGATTCGCGGTCGAGGTGGACGAGGAGATCGTGGTCCCGCGGGACGACGACATTCTGATCCCCGACAAGCTGAGTTACATTGTGGTGATCATTGACGAGCTGGCGGACCTGATGCTGGTGGCGCCGGCGGACGTCGAGATGGCAATTGCGCGCATCACGCAAATGGCGCGGGCGGCGGGCATTCACTGCATCGTGGCCACGCAGCGGCCCTCGGTGGATGTCATCACGGGCGTCATCAAGGCCAACATCCCCTCCCGCATCGCCTTCCAGGTCGCCGCCAAGGTGGACTCGCGAACGATCCTGGACGCCATGGGCGCGGACAAACTGCTCGGCAAGGGCGACATGCTTTACCTGCCGCCCGGCTCGGCCAAACTCATCCGCGCCCAAGGCGCGCTGGTGACCGACCAGGAGATCCAGTCGGTCGTGGACTTCATCGCCCGGCAGGGGAAACCGAATTACGAAATGGAAATCCATCAAGCCCTCAGCAAGCCGGCGTCAAGCTTCGACGAGGACGAGGGGAGCGGGGAGGACGAGGACCTGATCCAGCAGTGCATCGAGGTGATTCGCAGCGAACAGAAGGCGAGCGTGTCGCTCCTCCAGCGCCGGCTTCGGTTGGGCTACACCCGCGCCGCCCGCATCATGGATGAACTGGAAAACCGGGGCATTGTGGGCCCCAGCAAGGGGGCCGAGCCGCGCGACATCTTGATTGATTTGGATGGTGGAGGCGCGGATGGGCGGCCGCCCGCCCCGGCTTGAACACCGGAGCCGGGGCGGCTGCGTGCTGACCACGCGGCGGCGCGTTAAAAATGTGCAGTGAAACGCACACCCGGTTGCGTCCAGCCGCGCGGTTGGCGGGCGATTTCGCCGCGAAGACCGTCGCCTTGGGAGTCGCTTTCCGGCAAAATCCAAGCGTTGGCTTCAGCCGGCAGGGTGGCGAAGATTTCCGGTGGCAGCGCTTCTGGCTGCCGCTGGGGTGCTGATTTTCGGCATAATCGGGATTGCCGACGTGGCACCGGCTCTGCTATTTGAATCGCGTTGACACTCCAAGGCGCAAACCTAGAGTGCCGTCACGGTAACCCGTAACCCTAAACACAGTGACTGATATGAATCGAATGATTCGGAAGAAAAACGGGGCGTTCACGCTGATCGAACTGCTCGTTGTGATCGCCATCATCGCCATTCTGGCCGGCATGCTTCTGCCGGCGTTGGCCAAGGCGAAAGCCAAAGCCCAGAAGATCAACTGCGCCAATAATCAGAAGCAGATTGGCACCGCCTTCCGCCTGTTCGCCACAGACAATGGCGACCGGTTCCCGATGGCTGTGGGCACCAACGACGGTGGGGTTTCCGACCTGATCACCGTCGGCACCGGGGTAAACGGCGATCCGACCAAGATGTTCTACATCTTCACGGCGCTGTCGAACGAGTTGTCCACGCCCAAGGTGGTTCTCTGCCCCGCGGACAGCCAGCGCGAGACCATCAGCAACTTCGCGGGGATCTACGGTACGCCGACCAAGGCGGGCATCGGAAATCGCGCGATCAGCTACTTCGTGAACATGGATGGCGACGAAACCCGTCCGCAGGTGATTCTGGCCGGGGATCGCAACCTGTCCAACGCCACGTTCAATCCCAAGACCGACGCCTCCTACAAGGTCCAGCAGACCCTGTTCTGGCAGAAAATGAACATCAAGACCGACCCCAGTTACAACACCCAGTTCACCGGCACGATGCATCAGAACTCGGGCAACGTGGTGCTGTGTGATGGCTCGGTTCAAGGTGTGACGGGCGCCCGGTTGCGCGAGCAGATCGTGAATGCCCAGGAAGATCACCGCATCCTCTTCCCGTACGTCGCGGGCAAGAACGGTTAAGCGGCTTTCCCCCCCCCCGGTTCTCACATATCAGGGCGCCCACTACGGGCGCCCTTTTTGTTGATCCGCCTCGAAGCGGGAGGGAGACGCCAGGCCGCCTGCCCGGCAGCGCGGGAAATGGCTTTGATTTCGACTGGCAGATGGCCAACATCCGCGGCCCGGTTTCGCTGAGGGAGGTCCGCCGTGAGCGGGCTGACCGCGTCTTGTCTGCTCTGGAGCCGGCGATGATCCCATGAAGCGCACACACCATTGTAACGAACTGCGTCCCGAGCACATCGGGCAAACGGTCACCCTTTGTGGCTGGGTCCATTCCCGGCGCGACCTGGGCGGCGTGATCTTCCTGGATGTGCGTGACCGCGAGGGCAGGACGCAAACGGTTTTTGACCCTTCCGACCTGCCGGCCGAGGTTTTTGCCCAAGCCGCCGCGCTGCGCGGCGAGAGCGTTGTCCGAGTGACCGGCACCGTCCAGCGTCGTCCGGCGGGCACGGACAACCCCAAGATCGAAACCGGGCAGGTGGAAGTCATGGTCCGCGCCCTTGAGGTGCTGAATCTCGCCGATCCTTTGCCCTTCCAGATTGACGATCCGGACTCGGCGGCCAAGGTGAACGAAGAAACGCGGCTCAAGTACCGTTACCTGGACCTGCGCCGGCCGGAAATGGCGGGCAATCTCCGGCTCCGGAGCAAGGTGGCCGCCGCTACGCGCCAATACTTCGACGAGAACGGCTTTCTCGAGGTCGAGACGCCCATGCTGTTCAAGTCCACGCCGGAGGGCGCGCGTGAATTTCTGGTGCCGTGTCGCACCAACCCCGGTTTGTTCTACGCCCTGCCGCAGTCGCCGCAGCAGTTCAAGCAAATCCTCATGGTGGCCGGTGTGGAGCGCTACTATCAGCTCGCCAAGTGCTTTCGCGATGAGGACCTCCGCGCCGACCGCCAGCCCGAGTTCACGCAGATTGACGTTGAGATGTCGTTCATTGATCGCGAGGATATCTACGCCACCATTGAAGGCTTGCTAAAGCGAATCTGGCGAACCGCGCTGGGCGTGGAAGTGCCGACGCCGTTCCCGAGAATGCCCTTCGTCGAGGCGCTCAACCGCTTCGGCATAGACAAGCCGGACACGCGGTTCGGACTCGAACTGGTGGACTTCACGGAGGAATTCCGGGGCAGCGCCTTCAAGGTGTTCGGTGGCGCCGTTGCGGCTGGTGGGGTGGTCAAGGCGATCAACGCCAAGGGGTTCGCCGGCGTGACCCAGGGGCAAATGGATGCGATGACCCAGATCGCCAAGGACGGCGGCAGCAAGGGACTGGCGTTCATCAAGGTGGAAGGTGGCGAGTGGAAAGCGCCGATGGTCAAATTCTTCACGGAGGCCGAAAAGGACGCGCTCCGGCAAAAGCTCCAGGTCGAAGAGAGCGACCTGATCCTCTTCGCCGCCGGGGAATGGCTGCCCGCATGCGAGATCCTTGGCCGCATCCGGCTCTTTGCCGCCGAGGCGCTCCGGGCGCAGGGCAAACTGAGCATTGATCCCAAGCGGTTCGACTTCCTGTGGGTGGTGGACTTCCCGCTGCTGAGCTTCGACAAGGAGAATAATCGCTGGTACTCCAGCCACCATCCCTTCACGGCGCCGGTCGCCGAAGACATCCCGCTGCTGCTGACTGACCCCAAGAAGGTCCGCGGCCAGCATTACGACGTGGTGGTCAACGGCGTGGAGCTGGGGGGCGGCTCGATCCGCATTCACCGGCCGGACGTGCAGAAGACGGTGTTCGAAGACGTGCTGCAGCTCCCTCCCGAGGTCGCGAAGGCGCGCTTCGGTTACATGCTGGAGGCATTCCGCTATGGCGCGCCCCCGCACGGTGGCATTGCGCTGGGATTTGATCGGATGGTGGCCATGCTCTGCGGCACCTCCAGCATCCGCGATGTGATCGCCTTCCCCAAGACCGCCAGGGGAACGGACCTCATGGCCGAGGCCCCCGGCGAAGTCAGCGCCCGCCAGTTGAAGGAGTTGTACCTCGAACTGCGGGCGGCCAAGAAGGAGTGAGGGGTGACGCCGCCCGACCGCCATCCGAAAGGTGGCGGCGGACGGATGGGGCCGCGTGCGGCTGGGCCGATGCGCAGATTGGGTCGAAACCACGGTCGCTACTGCGGCGAGGCCATTGACATCCGCGCGGTTCTCGCCGACTGCCAAACGGCGGCAGCCCGGTCGGGTTGGAGCGCCGAAGTGATTTCCCCTGCGGTGTCGCCTCCCATCATCGCGTTCCATCAAGCTGGTCGGAGTGGAGCGCTGGCCGACGAAGCTGCTCCCGAGGTAACCCCAAGTCGGCGCCGCATTTACCTCTCCGCCGGCATTCACGGCGACGAGCCGGCGGGGCCGCTCGCCCTCCGCCGACTGCTGATCGAGAGCGCCTGGCCCGACGACGCTGAGTTGTGGGTTTGTCCTTGCCTCAATCCGACCGGTTTTCCGCTCAACCAGCGCGAGAATGCCGCCGGGGTGGACCTCAATCGGGACTACCGCCAGCCGCGGTCGCCGGAAGTTCAGCGCCATGTGGCGTGGTTGTCGCGGCAGGGGCAATTCGATCTGACCATCTGCCTCCACGAAGACTGGGAGGCAAGCGGCTTCTACCTCTACGAAGTCAATCCCGAGGGCCGACCGTCGGCGTCGTCGCAAGTGATCGCGGCGGTCGAGGCGGTCTGCCCGATAGATCGCTCTCCGGTGATCGAAGGGCGGCCCGCAGCAGGCGGCATCATTCGGCCGCAAATTGACCTTGCGGGCCGGCCGGACTGGCCGGAGGCGTTCCATCTGATCAGCCATCACACCCGTCTCAGTTACACCCTCGAAGCGCCGTCCGATTACCCCCTGCTCGTACGAGTGGAGGCGCTGGTGACAGCCGTGAAAACGCTGCTGGACTCTGCGAACTGAGAGGCAGCGATCCCGGGGTAGTTGCGCGGCTGCTTTCCTCGGCTAGTCTCCCGTCACGTCGTCACATGCAAACACCATCTCTGAACCGCACTGCCGCCTGCCTGGCCAGTCTGTTTCTCGCGTTGGCGCTTCAATCCCAGCAGCCCCCGGTAGCCGAAACGCCGCAGGCCCTGCTGGGGAAAGCCATCGGTCAGTTGACCACTCTTTTCGAGCCGCCCGCCGGCGCGCCGGTTCGAAGCGTCTCGGGAACCTTGCGCGTGCTCGAAGCCGAGGGGCTTGGCAAGGGGCTGGCGGGCCGGACGGCCTCCTTTGCACTGCAAGCGCCGGAGCACTTCCGCTTCGGCGCCGAATTTGAGGGGCGCGCCCTCGAAATCGGCCGCGACGGGCAGCAGTTGTGGGTGGTCGCGCCCAAGCAGCAGTTTGGCGTGATTGGTTCCGCTGACGTGCCGCGGTACGTGACGCGCCCAAATGAGCCGGACGGGACCCGTTTGCCGCCGATCAAGTTGCCGGTTTCGCGCGAGCAGGTACTCGCGTTGCCGTTTCTCCTCCAAGCGGAGTTCCTCGCCCCCGAGGCGGTGGAGGGCGTCGCGTGCAAGGTCGTCCATGCCAGGTCGCAACCGCAGGCGATGGAACTGCTCAAGCTGCCGAAGGTGGAGCTGACCGCGTGGATTCGCGAAAACGACGCGCTGCCCGCCCGCCTCAAACTGGACGATGGCGGTGGCAAGCGCCTGACGGTCGAGTTGACAGGGCTCAACCTCGCCGGGCCGTTGCCGGCTGAGACGTGGAAGTTATCGGCGCCGGCCGAGGCCAAAATCGAAACGGTGGCGCTGTCCCAAATTGGCCGGCTTCTGCCCGCGGCTTGGTCGCTGTTGAACCAACAGATTCCGACCCTCGGTCCCGCCACCGGCGCGCGGAAGGTGCTCGCCCGCGAGGGAGCCGGCTGGTTGGAGGACCAGGACGGAACGCGCGTCCTGTATCTGAAGGGCACGCCCACGGAGATGGGCCGGCAACACGGGGTGCTCCTGCGCCGCCAGGTGCGCGATCTGGTGGATAAGATCGTGTACGGGGTGGGCGTGGGAAGCTCCTTCGAAAAGGGTCGCTGGTTCTTTGGTGAGATTCAGGAAGCGCAGAGGCGATTGATGCCTTTCATGGATCCGCGCTATCTGGAGGAGATGGATGCCATCGCCGAGGCCGCCGGGTTGGAGCGTGAAGAAGTGCGGTTGGCCAACTTCTTCCCGGAGCTGTTCCACTGCAGCGGTTTTGCGGTGGCTGGTCCCGCCACGGTGGACGGCCGGCTGTATCACGGCCGGATCCTCGACTACCTCAAAGGCGTGGGGCTGGAGCCCAACGCCGTGGTGATCGTCCACCAGCCCAGCTACGGACACGCGTGGGTCAACGTCAGCTACGCCGGATTTGTCGGGTCGGTCACGGCGATGAACGAGAAGCGCATCTCGATCGGAGAAATGGGCGGGCGCGGCGAAGGGGACTGGGACGGCAAGCCCATGGCCCAACTCATTCGCGAAGTGATGGAAAAGGCAGACTCCCTCGAAGAGGCCGTCGAAATCATGCGCCGCGGCCCGCGCACCTGTGAGTACTACTACGTCATCGCCGACGGCAACACGCGCCAGGCGGTGGGCATCGCGGCGACGCCCACCCGCTTCGAGGTCGTGAAGCCCGGCGAGGCCCATCCCCAACTCCCGCACGCGATTCCCGGCGCGGTTCTGATGAGCGCCGGCAACCGTTACGAGAAACTCGCCGAGCGGGTGAAGACGCAGCACGGCCGGCTCGACGCAGACCGCTCCCGCGCCCTGATGGAACTGCCCGTGGCAATGAACTCCAACATTCATTCGGTGCTGTTTGCGCCGGAGACTCTGGACCTCTGGGTCGCGAATGCAGACAGCAAGAATGTCGCCTCGCACACCCGCTACACCCACTACAACCTGGGCGACTTGCTGAAGCGTCAGCCCGAGCCGGCCGTTTCAGCCGTCATTCCAGCCGCCACGCCGCACCGTTAGCTGGCGCAATCGCGGGCGGAGGGGCCCGGCCGCCACCGACCGGGAAAGACGGCGGCTATTCGGGCGTTTTTAATTGCCCGTTCCCCGCTCGTTCCCATGCTTCCCGCATGGGTATGCGTCGAGAGGCCCGCGAGCGCGCGGTGCAGTTCCTCTTTCAATTGGACCTCAACCCGCCCGAAGACCTCGAGGCGGCATTGAACACTTTTTGGAATTCACGGCCAGGAGGTTCCGAGAGCGAGGACGACGACGCGGTGCGAAAAACCAGTCCGCCTGGCAGCGAGCCCACGGCGGACGAACTGGCGGTTCGCCTGTTTGCTGATCCCCTGATCAAGGGCACAGTGGAACGCCGCGCGGAGGTGGACGGCCTCATCCAGAAGTTTGCCAAAAACTGGGACATTCGCCGGATGGCCACCGTGGACCGGAACATTCTGCGGCTGGCAGTTTACGAGATGCTGCATCGCGAGGACATCCCACCCGTGGTCAGCATCAACGAGGCGATCGAGATTGCCAAAAAGTACTCGACGGAGGACAGCGGCAAGTTTGTGAACGGCATCCTCGACCGGGTGCGCACCGAGCTGCCCGTTTTGGGGCGCGGGGTCGGCGCAACCTCCTGATTTGCTCAGCTACGAAAGCCCGCCAGCCAATCGCGACCACTGCCATGACCGTTTTTCGCATTCGACCAGCCCGGCCGGAGGACCAGGCGGGTGCCTATTACGTGTGCATGAAAACCGGCAACTACGGTCAGGACGGCGAACCCTTTTACCGCGAGGACCCGGACGCGCTCGGCCGGATCTTTGTGGGGCCCTACCTCGCCTTCGAACCGGAGTTGAGTCTGATCCTTGAGGATGACGCGGGAATCTGCGGCTACGCGCTCGGCGCGTTTGACTCGCGAGCCTTCTACGCGCGATACGAGGCCGAATGGCGTCCCCGTTTGCGTGCTCAATTCCCCGCACCCGGCGGGGACCCCCGGCAGTGGACCCGGGTTCAGCAGGTTCACCACTGGTACCACCACCCGGATTACTTTTGCCCGGAACCTTACGCGGCCTATCCGTCGCACCTGCACATTGACCTGTTGCCGCGGGCACAGGGCCGGGGCTTTGGCCGGCGAATGCTCGAGGAGGTCATGGACAAGTTACGTCAGCGCGGATCGCCGGGGGCGCATCTCGGTGTCAGTCTTTTGAACACTCCCGCCCTGGGTTTCTATCAGCGGCTCGGTTTCAAG
The DNA here is from genome assembly GCA_937976685.1 of uncultured Verrucomicrobiae bacterium. Lineage (GTDB taxonomy): Bacteria > Verrucomicrobiota > Verrucomicrobiia > Limisphaerales > J093 > JADJWF01. The sequence continues at coordinate 14,335 of CALJWR010000190.1, read as the reverse complement.
GAACTCATCCGCGTGGGCATCGGCGCAGACGTGTGTGTGTACATGGGCAAGCCGCTGTAGCCATCCATTACCCGGTCCGATTCCTCTGCTGCCATGACCCGCGCCTCCGAACTGCTCAACCGTTACGTCGTGCCGCCGCTGACCGCGATCAGCGAGAACACCTACATGTCGGCCATCCGCGCCGGCATGGTCGCGGTTGTCCCGCTGACGATCATCGGCGGCTTGTTCATGGTCGTGGCGGAGTTTCCCGTCGAAGCGTGGACGAAGCTGATCGCGCCGTGGCACCAACTGATGGAGTACCCGTTCAAGGCGACCTTTGGCCTGCTGGCGGTCTTCGTCGGCTTCGCCATCGCATACGACCTTGGTCACCGTCTGCGGCAGGACCCTCTCTCCAGCGCTTCCATCGCCACGCTGGTGTTCCTGCTGCTCCAACTCAAGCTGAGCGGCGGCGAGGAGCCCGCCATCGAGCTGAACATGGACGGCCTTGGTTCCGGCGGGCTGTTCACGGCGGTGGTGGTCTCCCTCGTCTCGGTGCGCGTTCAGAAGTGGTTCACCGACCAGAATTGGGTTATCAAGTTGCCTTCGAGCGTCCCGGCGGTCGTGTATGAATCGTTTGTGTCGCTGGTGCCCATGTTCGCGCTGGTGGTGGTCTTTTGGGGCATCCGCTTCGGGCTCGGCGTGGATGTGAATGCCGTGATCCAGACGGCGTTCCAGCCGTTGGTGTTCGCGCTGAACACGCTCCCGGGCATCCTGGTGTACGGCTTTTGCGTGACGATGCTCTGGTCGGTGGGCATCAACGGCGACAACGCCATGGACGCGCTGGTGGCGCCGGTCTTTCTGGCGGCGCTGGCGGCCAACGCCGAGGCCGTGAGCGCCGGTTTGCCGCCGCCGAACATCACCGCGCTCGGGTTCTTCACGACGTTCGTGAATGTGGGCGGCACGGGCGCCACGCTTGGGCTTGCGCTGATCATGCTCAACGCGAAGGAGCCGGGCTACCGCAAGGTCAGCCGGCTGTCCCTGCCCACCCAGGTGTTCCAGATCAACGAGCCAATCTTCTTTGGGTTCCCCATCGTGCTGAATCCGCTGCTGATGATGCCGTACATACTGAGCGCACTCCTGCTCACCGCCGGGACGTATCTGCTGATGGACTGGGGCTGGATTCAGAAGCCGTGGGTCACTGTTCCGTGGACCACGCCGCCCGTCATCGGCCATTACCTCGTGACGGGCGGTGACTGGCGGGCGGCTGTCTGGGGCGTGGTCTCCATCGGCCTGGCCATGCTGGTGTATTTCCCCTTCGCCCGCGCGGCAGAGCGGCAGCGCCTCAACGCCGAGGCCGGCGGGCAGGCGGAGAGTTGACCCCCTGGTGCCGCCGTCGCGTTCAGCGGCTCAAGCGCAGATTGTCCAGATAGAAGACCGCGTCTTCGGCGGCGACGCTGATGAAGCCCAGCCAGTGCAATTCCTGGAAGTGCGAGCCGGGGATGGGCAGGTCGGAAAAGACGCGCCGTTCGCCGCCGGGGAGGCCCAACGTGACTTGGAAACTCCGGGCCGGCGGGTCCGTGAGGGCGGCCTCGATTTCCACGCGAATCCATGCCTCCCGCGGAACCCGGGTCAACACCCGCCCGCCCGCCTGAACTTCGCCTTGGGCGTCGAACCGGAGGCTGGGACCGATGTTTTGGGGAAAGGTGGCAAGGTCCCGCCATTCGACGATCACTTCCGCTCGCGGGCCGAGCCACAGGTCGAAACTGTGGCGGGCGATGCCGCTGTCCCACCTCGGCTGGTAGTAGAAGTGAGGTTGCCACGAAGGCGTCAATTCCCGGACGTCAGTCACCTTGAGGCTGCGGCTTCCGGACGCCGCGCGTTCCTCCGTGACCCGAATCGAGGCCCCGCGCTCCTCACCCTGGACAATCGCACGTCGGGGCTTCTCGCCGACGCGGGTCTCCTCAAAGCCATCCTCGAGTTCGAACGGTGGCGGCGCCGCGGTCGGCGGCGGGAGCGGACGCATTTCACAGCGGGAGTGACTCGCTTCGCGCGTCCACGACTCGTCGCCGTAAAGTCCGACGCGGCTGAGGTCCGGCTCGCGGAATCCCAGTTCGAACGCGGGCGACTCCGGCCGCAGGCGGAAGTCGTGGCCGGCCGCGTTGGCGAACAAAGGATCCGCGACGCGGGAATTGCGGTCCAGACCCAGCCGCTGCCACTCGCCGAAGCGATGCCGGTAGAAACGCAGTCGCTCACCGTGACCGGTGTGCCAGTAAAGGTTGTCATCCCAGTCGCCGATGGACTGTCCACGTGCAATGCGTTCGCCGAGGGACCATTCGCCGTTCGGAATCAACAGGTCGCCCTGGGTCAGATAGACGATGTTGTGGCGGAAGGTGGTGGGTTGCTCGGCTGAGTAAGGCCAGAGCGCGTGCTCGGCGGACAACGCAAAGATGTTGTGACGGATGGTGTGGGCGTGGCCGCCGTTGTTGAACATGAGGCCGCCGCTCCGGGTGTTGTACACCAGGTTGCTTTCCACGAGGTATCCCCCGCACCTGGCATCCAGGTAGATGCCCCAGCCGAACGCGGGCGTGGAGTACGGCCAGATGTCGTGCAACACGTTGTTGCGGATGACGCTGCCGGGCGAGACCCCGAGGCAGTAGATCAATCCCGCGTCGCTGAGGACGCCGTGGACCAGGTCGTGGACGTGGTTGAACTCGATGACGTTGTGATGCGTTCGGTTGGTCTCGAAGCCCCAGTTCCAACCCACGCTGATGCCGGTGTAGTACAGGTCGTGAATGTCGTTGTGGGAAACCCGGTTGTGGCTGCTGTGGGCCAGCCAGACGCCCACGGCGCCCGCGTACACTCGACCGCCGGCGAACAGGTGGTTGTTGTCCACCCAGATCCGGCTCGTCTCGGCCGCGTCGCTGCGGGCCATGTTCGGCTCGCCCAGGCGGATGCCGCCCGCCCCCAGGTCGAAGAGCCGGTTGCGTTGAATGCGGCCGTCCTTGCAACCGCGCCGGAACCAGATGCCGTAGGTGCCAATGTGCGCGATTTCACAGCCCTCGATGGCGCAGTGTCGCGCACCGTTCGCAGTGACGACGGCCGGGACCTCCACCGCCGCCTGCGTGCTGCTGTTGCCGTTCGGATGAAGTTCCCAGTCAGCGTGGTGGAACGTTAATCCGCGCAGGGTAACATGATCTACGAACTCCCCTTGATCCGCGTTGCCCGCCAGCCGGACAAACTCCCGGAGCCGCGGGGCGATGATTTCCACCTCGCCGAGCCGCTCGCCCGGCCGCGGCCAGTAGGTCAGGATGCCAGTCTCGCGGTTCAGATACCACTCGCCGGGCTGGTCGAGCAGTTCCAGGGCGTTTTCGACGTAGTATCGCTGCGCTCGCTCCCAGTAGCCGAGCCCCCACCATTCCTTCAAGGGAGCGGCCAACTCGACGATGTTGGAGGTGGCGTCCACGGTTTTGACCGGATGAATCGAGGTTTCCCACGAGTGCATCAGGATCACGTTCACGTCGCCCAGCCGGTCCCACGGCCGGAGGTTGCCCGGTTCGAACCGGAATCGGTCGTGCATGACTGCCAGGGCGTTGGGGCGGGCCGGTCCCGGCAGCAAGCCTGCGATCCGGTGGTAGTCCGTGTTCGGCGAGCGCGCCCGCGGCCGGCGCTCTCCATTGACCCACAACTGGCGGAAGTACCAGCGGCCGGCCTTGACCTCGGGCAACTCCGCTTCCCAGCGGTCACCTGCCGGACGGAAGCCCGTGATCAACTCACCGCCCGAAAAGACCGGACGCTCGCCCGGAGCGGCGGTAATGATGACAGGTGCGTTGGAAGTGCCGGAGTCGCGCGGATCGAGGATGAGCGGTTCGTTCAGGCGATACCGGCCGCCTTGAACCAGGATGTTGATCGGAACGGGCCGGCCGAAGGTTGCCCGCAAACGGCGCGCCGCGTCCGTGGCCGCCGATAACGAAGCGAGCGGGCCGTCGGTACGTTCCAGGTTGGGCCGGCGCAGTCGCCCCGACCACTGATCGTTTCCATCCGGAGCCACATGCACTTCGATCGCCGGGAGGCTCTCCGGCGCCTCCGAGGCCGGCTCGCCCGGAGCTGGCTGCGCCCGCCCGGCGAGCAAGGCGATGAAGAGGAACAACGCCATCGCGAGACGAGCGACCCGAGAGGGGTCGTGCGCTAGTGCGGCCTCGCGTCCGCGGGTGTTCATGTCGTTTCCGCCGCCCCGTCAGGGCACGACGACCCGATAGAAGCGGGAGCCGTTGCTGATCGGATCGGCGTAGGTCATGCCTTCTCCCGCGGCCACTTCTTCCGCCAGCGTTTGCCACACCGGATCGTTCACCGCGGCGGCGGCTTCAACGCGATACACGACGCCCGGCACGGTGGCCCACGCGAAACGCACGGCGCCGTCACCGGTTCGTTCGATGCTGAGGATTTCCGGCACGGGCACGACACTGTTGAAGCGGCCCGGGGTGGGCCGATCGAAGATGACGCGCACGAACGGTTGCCCGTCCGGGAGCGAGCCGTAGGACGTGTCCGGCGCGAGCGACGGGGCCACCCAGTAGTCCATCACGGCCGGGCCGCCGGGTTGATCGCGCACCAGCGCGAGGAAGCGACCGTTGAACAGGCGGAAGCTGGTGTGAACGTGCTCGCCGGCCGTCTCGGCGGGTTCGCCATCGGCCCAAAGCAGGCTCACGGAACTGCCCGCGAGGGTGAAGCCCGAAGGGAACGGCCACTTGGTCAGATTGGCGAGACTGTCGGTGAGATACCAACCTTCGAGGGACGCGGGCGTGGGGCCGATGTTCACCAGCTCGATCCACGGCTCGCGCTCGCCGGAGTTGTCGAGCGGTCCGGTTTCGTTGAGCGGCTGGAGCTCGTTGAGCCAGACCGCCGGGAAAGGCGGGAGTGGTCGCGCCAGGGAATTGGGCTGACCTGGAGTCGCCGGCGCGGCGCTGGCCTCGACGACCAGGTCCATGCCCCAGACAACATCGCTGCTGGTGGCGTTGACCTGGTGAACCTGGACGGCAACGACGTTTTCGCCGACGCGCAGAGCATCGCCCGGAATCTCGAACGGTCCCTCAATGGCGGCATCACCCACCAGTCGCTCGGACGGGAGGTTGAACGTGACTTCGGTCCCGGCAGCGAAGCCGAGGCGCAGGATTTCGCGCCCGTTGAGGTACACCACCGCAGCGTCGTCAACGATGGTCCGTGCCCGCAGCCGCGCGCCAGTCGTCGGACCCGCGTACTGGAACTTCGCCCGGAAGTAGTACTGCATTTGCCCAATCGTCAGTGGCGTGTTCTTGGGCGCAGGCAGGGCTGCGTTCTCGACATACAGCAGGGCGTTGCCGGTGGGCCACGTGGAGTCGTCATACGCCAGCTCACGCCAGGCTGTCCCGAGATTGGCGCCCGACTGGTTGTACCGCCAGGCGTTGGTCATCACGAGCAGGGTGGTGGCCTGAACGCTGGTCGAACCAGCAACGGCATCCCAGTTGGCGACGCGGGCGTTGTCTTGGCGGAGGTCGCGCAGTTGCAGCGAGCCGCCCTGTCCGTTGGCGGCAGCGGGCCACGGTGGCCCGGCGGCGAAACGGACCCGGTTGAGGATTTCGTCCGGCCCCGGTGGCGTGGACTGGACCAGTCGCAAGTCGTCGCCGGCGGGGTTCAGGTTGCCCGTCCACTCGCCAACCACCACGGGCGCCGGCCCGTAAGCAGCTCGGAAAGCGGCCTGATTCCGAACGACCACGATGAAGCCGCCGGGTGCCAGGCGCAGCCCGTGCGGGAATTGGCATTCCAGGTCGTTACCCACCAGCCGGACGCCGCCCAAGGAGACGGTTTGCCACGCCGAGTTGTTCGCCACCTCGATAAACTCGGTGAGGTTGGTGGTGGGGCGGTACATGATTTCGTTGATCACGAGGTGCGGCTGGGGCACGACCACGACCTGCAACATCTGAGTGGCGCTGAGCTTGCCCGGGCCATCATCCGTGACACGGACGACCACGTGGTTGGTGCTCGGACCGGCATCCCCGTCCACCGGCCAGAGAATCCAGCCGCTGGCAGGATCAATCGTCAGGCCGGCCGGTGCGCCGGGATCCACGCTGAAGGTCAGCGTTTGCGGGGGCAGGTCCGGGTCGGACGCCTGGGCGCGAATCGCCAGCGTGTCGCCTTCGCGGACCGTCTGGGGCGCAAACGCCAGCAGGACCGGCGGTTGATTGACCTCGTTGACCGTCACGCTGAACGTGCGGGTTGTGCTGTGGTGAGGGGGATTCGCCTCGGTGACTCGCACGATGAAAATGGCGTTGGTGGGACCATCGGCTTCCGTGGTCTGCCAGGTGATCAGGCCGGTGCCCGCGTCAATCCGCGCGCCGGTCGGTGCTTCCACGAGCGAAAAGATCAGCGGGCTCGGCGGCGTGTCCGGGTCCCAAGCCACCACTTGCAGGCGGAAGAGGGCGCCCTCATCCACCATCTGAGGCTCGATGAAGGGCATGATCGGCGGGTTGGGCACTTCGCGGACACGGATGCGCACCAAGCCGGTGTCGCTGAGCGGTGGGGTGCCGTCGTCGGTGACGCGAACGGTGAAGACGAGGGTGCGGTTGCCCTGAGACTCATCGGGCACCCACGAGAACGCGCCGTCGGGCGCCAGGGTCGCATCCGGTGGCGCGTCGGGGCCGAGCGTGAAGGTCAGGCGGTTGGGGGGAAGATCCGGATCCGTCGCGGTGAACTGGATGGCCAGGAGTTCGCCTTCATCCACTTCCAGTTCCGGCGGGGGCACAAAGACGGGCGGTGAATTGACCTCGGCCACCGTGATGGTCACCCGAACGGTGCCGGTACGCGCCGGGGAACCGCTGTCCGTGGCGCGAATGAGGAAACTGAACTGGCCGGGGCCGTCCGCCTCCTCGGGGGTCCAGCGGAAGGCCCCGGTGTCGGGATCAATCACCGCGCCGGCCGGCGCGTCAGCGCCCAAGTGGTAGCGAAGCGTCTGCCCCTCGTCGGGATCGGTCGCCCGAGCGACAAAGGTCAGCCGGGTGCCCTCGTCCCCGGCCAACGGGGGAATCGGATCGAACACGGGCGGCCGATTGGCGCCGGCCAGAACGTTCGAGAAGCCGGGTGTGGGCGTTTCCATGTCATAGAGCGGCAACTCGGCGCCATCGGGATAGCGCCCCTGGCTGACGTCGTTAACCTGCGGCCCGAAGGTAAAGCCGTCCACCAGCGAGCCATCGGGCGCGAACAAGGCGAGGTCTTCGCCAGCCAGGGCGAGGCGGAAATTGACGTGAAGGTCACGTCCCGGGGCGTTCTGGTTGGTCTCGTCGTCCGCCCAGACCAGGAGGAAACCGCCCGGTGGGACGACGACGCCGGATGGGATCGTGTAGCGGGTCGGATTGGCGAACGTGTCCGTGAGGGTGTACCCCGAAAGGTCAGCGGGTGTCGTGGCCGGGTTGTACAGTTCGAACCAGTCATCGTAGCGGCCGTCGGCCGGATCCGCGATGGTCCGCGTGTTGCCGGCCATGAACTCGTTGATCCGTACCTGGACCGGCGGCAGCGACGGATCGTTCGGCGCGCCCGGTGTCACGTTGACGAACTGTCGGCGGCGGCGGGGATCGCCGTTCGGATGCGATCCCACGCTGCGCCCCGCCGAGAGGTTCTCCCACTCGACGAAATCCAGGACTGCTGGCGTCACGGGAGTGCCTTGTCGGCGGACCAGCGCGACGGCTCCCGTCGCGGGCGCGAGCCGGAAGTTTGTGTGAAGTTCGCCGGGTTTGGATTCGACCGGCTCCCCGTCCGCCCAGACGAGGAGGAAACCGCCCGGGGCGAGCGTGGTTCCGGCGGGGAATTGCCAGCGGGTCAGGGCGGAGTAGGAGTCGGTCAGAAAGTACGCCGAAAGGTCCAGCGCCTCGGTTCCCGCGTTGTAGAGCTCAATCCACGGATCGCGGTCGCCGGCGCTGTCGGTGATTCCGGAGACGTTGTTGGGTTGAACTTCGTTGAGCCAGAGGGGCGGGAAGGGCGCCAAGGGCTGGGCCACCGAATTGGCCCGACCGGGCGTGGCGCGATTGACGTCGTTGGTGGCAGTGGCGGCCCAGTTGGCCACCCGCCAGGAGCCGCGAGCGGGATCAATCAGTTGGAGCGAAGGGCCCAAGCCGGCGGCATTGGTCGGCCACGGCGGCCGGTGCCAATAACGCACATCGGAAACGATGAATTCCGGCTCGGTCGCGGTCGCCGGGCGCACCAGCGAGAGCCGTTCCCCGTCGTTATCCAACGAGCCGGGGAATTCCGCATAGACCGGGATGGTGGACCCATACACGGCCGAAAAGCCGGCCCGGTTCCCGACCAGCAAGAGATGCGTGTTGGGCTGGATGATCGCGCCGGGCGGGAACGTGTAACCCACGCCGCGCAGGAGGTAGCCGCTCAGGTCGAAGGGTGTGACCGACGAGCGATTGTACAGTTCGAGGAAAGTGGACGCGGGCTCGTTGTCCGCCGCGTCGTAGTGGATCTCGTTGATCACCACGAAGTCCTCCACCTTCTCGATCGCCCCGGAGTACCGGACGGTGATGGTATCGGTGGCCCCGGCCACCGGATTGCCGCGGAGATCGCGCCCGACCAGGCTCAGCGTGTTGGTCGCCGCCGTGAGGGGAACGACGATGCGGAAGTTGCGGACGCTCGTCCAGGAGACTGGATAGGGGATGCCGTTGACCTCGAGGGTGGCCACGGCAATGGGGGCGGTGCCGTCGAGGGTGACGGTCGGAGTGGTGGAATCGAAGTCATTGCCGCCGTTGGTCGTAATCTCGAACACCCTCGCGTCGGTCGCGTTGAGCTGATTCTGAATGAATGTGCGGCGGCCGTTGATCCACGTGGTGATCACGCGCGGGTCGCTCAACCCGGTGATGCCGTTCTTCAGGAGGACCGACCGGCGGGCGTCAATTTGGGGCTGGAATCGTTCCGGCAGGAAGGGGCCGTTGATCGTGTCCTGGTAGGCGCGCCAGTTCATGCGCTGGAAGGTGGCGTTGCCATAGGCGCGGCTCATGGTGGGATCCTGCCCACCGCCGCGCAGCGCGGTATTGGTTCCATCGCCCAGGCCGAACACGAAATCAATATCCCACGGCATCAGGACCCAGCGCTGGCCGTCGGGTTTGTAAAGGAACATGTTTTGACCGACGTTGTAGGTCCACGCGTCCCAGTTGCCCATCGCATAGTCGTAACAGAACACGCGCATCCACTGCTCCATGTCCGCCAGGTCCAGAACCCGACTGCTGTAGGCGGCAGACGTGTCGTTCATGACGGTTACGAGATCGAGCAACTGCCGATAATTCGAGGCGTCGCCGTCGTTGGAGCGGCGCTGCCAGTTCCAACGGTACCGGGCCAGCTTGTATTCGCTGTTGAGCGTGGTGAAGCGCTGCAACGTGGCTCCCGTGGGCTGGAATCCGAGATTGTCATCGTTGAACTCGAACCAGACGGACACCTTGTAGAGGTCGCCCTCCGGGGCGGACTGGAACCATCTCCGGGCATAGCTGTGGCGTGGCTGTTCCAGGTCTTCCATCACGTTCCGGAACTCGTTGCCGTTGAAGTACACGCGAATGTAGTGGGCGTGGAGATAGGGGATGCCAAGCTGCTGCGCATACCAGGCCGCGAGCTGGCTGCGGATGCCGGTGGCCTCCGATCCGCCGTTGCCCGTGGAGGCCAGAATCCGTTCCGCCTCGCCGAGCAGGAGGTCATCCGCCGGCACCTGCACGGCCAGGTCACCCGCTCCTTGATGGTAGGGGCTGCCCTTGTCCCGGAAGCCTGCGTTGTAAATGACCCGATGGTTGTTGTAAACCAGCGTGCAGTCGCGATAGGTGTTATCGAGCGCGTTCCGCCGGGCGCTCTGCGTCGCCTGCGTGAACCAGAGATGGTAGTGGGCAAAGGTGCCGAAGGGCAGGGGATCGCCCCACCGAATCAGACATTCCTTCGCCGGTGCCGCGGCCGGAAACACGCTCGTGGCGGGCAACGCGGCGTCGTCCGTGGCGGAGATGCGAAACGCCGCCAGCCGGCCGGCGGCCTGTCCGGGAATTCGCCCCGTGTACACGCCGTCGCCCGCCACTGCGTCCCCGCCGGTGCCATCGTCGCGCATGGTCACCGTGGTCAGCGTCGTGGCGGGATCGAGCCGATACTGCAGACGCACGTCCCGGACGCCGGCGTCGGAGACGCGGCAGGTGACGTGGACCGACTCGGACGCCGCTGGCAGGGCGGGCGAATGGCTGACATCGAAAATGGCCGGGCCGGCGTTCAGGACCCGGCGGCTGTTGGGAAGCCCAGGCGTGCCGAGATTGCGCGGGATTTCGAGGTTGGCCGCCAGTTCCAGCCCGTTGCCCTTCAGGCGGAACAGCACCTGCGGCCAGCCCGCGAGCCAGCGCACTTTCGCGCGGATGGTCGCGTTTGCGTTGGCGGCGATCGTGGCGCGCAGGGTGTTGCGCACGGTGTTGGGGCCGGTGTCGCCGTCGCCCTGCCCGCGCAGGCGCAGACAGGCGGCGCCGCTGGCCGCACCACTGGTCACCACGGAGGAGGTGCTGTGATTCCCGCTGAAGACCCAGCCGGTCGCACCGCTTTCGAACCCGCCGTTGTTCACCACGTTGGTGCTGCCTTGCCGGAAGACTTCCACGTCGTCCAGCAGGTATTCACCGCCACCGAGGGAGCTGATAAAGAGCCGGTTCGCGGTGCCGTTGGCATTGTCCACCCGGCCGGTGAACTCGACGGTGGTCCACGGGGCTTTGCCGGTTTCGTCGCTGTCCGCCCAATTGGCCGCGCGCAACGGGTCGGCGTTCGGATCAATCAACTCGAGGCTGGATCCGCCGCCATCCGCGTACTCACCCCACCGCCCGCCATCAGCGTAAGTTACCTCAGCGACGACGATGTGGATGAGGTTGGTCGTCAACTGGCCGTTGTCGTCCAGCGTGACGATCTCATCCGGCTTCGCCAGTGCGACGCGTTCGCCGCTGTTGCGCAGGACGCCATCGTAGTCGCCCACCGTGTTGGCGCTGGAGAGGTGGGGGTAATTGGCCCGGAGGCGCGCCGCGTTCTTTGCGACCACGAGGTAGCCGCCTGCGGGAATCGTGGTGCCGGCGGGGAGAGTGAGATTGATGCCTTCCACAAACCGCCAGCCGCCGAGGGAAACGGGCTGCGCTCCGCGATTGTGGAGTTCGACGTACTCGTCGGCGTCGTCGCCCGAGATGGGGTTGTACATAAGCTCGTTGATCACGATGTCTTCCGGGCGCCAGGGCGCGTTGGAGGCTCCGGGTGTCGGCGCGAGGAGGCGACGGATCTCGGCGCTGCCATTGGGGGAACGACCGGACGAAACACCGTTCTCCTGCCCGCCAAACTCAATGGCGTCGAGCACGCGGGTCTGGTTGGAATTGACCAGGAAGAGGCGCTCGCCCGCCGAGCTCAGCGCGAAGCCGAGTTGATTTTGGTCCCACGAAAGGAAGCCGCGCGGCTCGATGAACGTGCCGTCCGGGATGCGGAAGCGGTTGGTGGCGGGCGAATCCGACAACCAGCAGCCGGACAGGTCCACGCGCTGGTTCGAGCGATTGTAGAGCTCAATGAAGTCCAGCACCGGATCATCCGTGTGGGCGAGAAACTCGTTGATGACCACGCTCGTTTCCGGCGACGGCACGGTGGGGTCCATCGTGCCGGGAGAGCCGCCCCGGAACTCGCTGGCAGCCCAGGCGCGGACGTCGTTCTCACCGTAGCTGGGCCGGGCCAGCACCAGCGAGTGGCCGGCCCCATCCGCGGCGATCGGCCAGGGGGGAGCGTCATCGTACTCAACCTCGAGCCGAATGGCGTCAGCGTTGTTGCGGAGGCGGACGATGCCGCCACCGTTCGACAGCGCACCGGTGTACGGCCCCAGCACATTGGTGATGCCGTACACGGCGCGGATATCGTCGGGTACGGCGGCGACCACCACCGTTCCGCCGGCCGGGAGCGTGAATCCGTCCGGAAACCGATAACTGATCTCCGCGCTCAGTCGCCAGCCGGTCAGGTCTTCAGGCACGGAGCGGGCATTGTGCAGTTCGATGAACTCGAGGTTCCGGCTGTCGTCCCGCGGGGGCGGATAGTACATGATCTCGCTGATGATCATGCCGGTGGACCGGCTCGAAGGCGCGGGCGGCTCTTTCGCAAAGGTCACCGCCCCGGTGGAAGGATTGCGCACCGGTCCGATGTCGCGGAACCGGGCGGTGGCGGTGGCGGTCTCATTGTCTCCCGTGACCGCGAAGCCGAGGAACAATCGCGCCGGCAGGCTTGGAATCGTGACCGACCCGAGCTGGACCCAGGTTCTGCCGTCGAGGCTGGCGTAGCCGATGAGCGTGTTTCCGCTGCGCTGCAATCGAAGCCAGGTCTGCGGATAATTCGCGGGAAAGCCACCACGAGGCGCGGCAGTGGTGGAAGCCGCTCCAGCGGTGGCGCGCGACTCGAAGAAACAGCCCAGTTGCGCCGAGGACGCAAAAACCGCGCCGAAGGGGGAATTCGCGTCGAGGCTGGCCCGTGCCATCAGACCGGCGTGGACAAAGGGGTCCGGGACCGTGACATCGGCCACGCGGGCTTCGATGTCGAAGTTTCCGGTTTGTTCCTGCCAGCCGAACTGAAACTGGTCTTGCGTGCCACCGATCGTCCGTCCGCCGCCGGTGACGTCCACGCCGCCCGGTACCGAGACCGTGCTGCCGGCCAGAGCCGGCGCGCCGATGTCCGCCGGCACGTACTCATTGGCCCGAAAGCTAATCCGCGATCCGGGCGCGATGGCGTTCGGCGTGGCAGCGATGTCCGTAACGTTGTTGACCGTCAGGGTGTAGGTCTCGCCGTAGGTCAGCGGACTGGTGGTTAGTACCACGGTTTGCTGGTCGGCGCCGAACTGGGCCGCGGTGATGGCGACGCCCCGATCGAGGGCGTAATTGGCCGGATTCAGAGCGGACGCTGCGGCGACCATTTCGTCGAATACGACGATGACCCGCGTCCGTCCCTCGTTGCTCGCGGCGGCAAAACGGGGCGGTTCGGTGTCAGGCAGCACACTCAGCAGGGCGGGGTCACTGATCACCGTCGCAGCGCTGTTGGTCAGGACTACCCGGAACTGCGCGCCGTGGTCGGTCAGTCGTACCGGTCCGAACTGAAGTTGGGCCGCGGTCGCGCCAGGGAGATTGGTGCCGTTGCGTTGCCACTGGTACGCGACAGGACTGAAGCCGCGGGGTTTGACCGTGAAGGTGGCAAACCTGCCCTCGATCGCGGTTGTGTTGGTTGGCTGCTCGGCAATTACTGGGGGCCCGAAAACGACGCCAAACGGCAGGAGGTGCTTCGCCGGAATCGGCCCTTCATCCACGCCATCCGGGCGCACCCAGCGCACGGCCAGGTTGTCCCCGCCACCGCCTTCTTTCATCAGAGCGGCGACGTAATACGGCTGGCCGGCGGTGAGTCGGATCGGCGACGATTGCTGGTTGGCTTCCTTGGTCCATTCGCGCGAGGAGGTCCATGAAGCGACGGTGGCGATCAGGCGCTGATTGGTGGGCGAGGCGTCGGTACTGAGCCACAGCTCACCACCGTCATCGCTGGCGATCCAAAACGTGTAGTTGCCGGTGACCGGCGGGACCAGGTAGCCGTGCAGCCGTTGGCCGTAGTTGTCGAGCACATCGGTCGGTGCCTCGAAAAAGTCGGTGACGTAATTCGTAAAGCTCGGCCGGTGCGGAAAGTCGGGCGAACTGGTCAGGTCGGAAACGGCGGTGCCGGGGATGCCCTCCCAGACCTCGCGAAGGATGGATTGGCCCCAGGTGAACGGCGCCACCAGGCAGGCGGCCAGCAGCCATGACGCAAAGGATCGGAGGCGGGCCGGGGAGGCTCCAGAGGGCGACGGCGGTTGATGGGAAGGCCCCGATTCGCCGACCGGCTCCGTGTTCGTACAATGAATCATGGCGCGACAGTAAGCAGGACCAGCGCCAGACACCAGCCGGACCCGAGCCGTTTTTGGGCATCGGGGGGCTACCCGCCGCCCGACCACCTTCCCAAACCGGTGACGCCGCCGGACGGCCGAGGCGAGGGTTCCCGTCCTCAAGGCGGACGTGGGAGGGCCTCCACTATCCGTTGATCGCTGACGAGTCGTCCGACGATTCGGCCATCCAAGCAACGCAGCAGCGCTTGCTCCCTGAGGCCGAAACCCACGCCCGGTTATTGCTCGCAGGCCGAGCGGAACCAATTGACCTGAAGCGTCAGGCTGGCCTCAATGGCCGCAACTGCAGCCGTGACCGCAGGAGTTGAAATCGTCTTCGGTCGGCACGCGGCCGATCTCCATCGTCTTGTTGACGTACTTGGTCACGGTCTCCCGCATCGCGCGCATGGATTCCTGCGC
>CALJWR010000189.1 GCA_937976685.1 uncultured Verrucomicrobiae bacterium | reverse complement strand
CTACTGCGGGCACTGGGGGCCGGCCTGGGCGCTGTGGTTGTTGTTCGAGCAGACCGGCGAGGAACGCCATGCCCGGCTCGCCGAAGAGGTCATTGACTTCCTGCTCCACCGCGCCGAGCGCACGCGCGACGGCGGCCTGAGCCATTTCAACGGCAAACCGCAACTGTGGGTGGACACGCTGGCGATGGTGTGTCCGGTCTTGTCGCATGGCAGCCGGCTGCGGGCGCGCCCGGACTGGCAGGCCGAGGCCGTGCGGCAGTTTGAGTTGTTCTCCGCCCGGCTGCAGGACCCGGCCAGCGGCCTGTACGTGCATCTCTGGGACGAGGCGACCAGTCAGAAGACCACGGCGCTCTGGGCGCGGGGCAATGGCTGGGTGGTGCTCTCGCTGGTGGAAATGATCCGCAACGAACCGCCCCGCTCGCCAGGGGCCCGCGAGTTACGCGCCGCCCTGGATCGCCTGCTGCGCGCAATCGTCAGCCGGCAAGACCCGGCCAGCGGTCTCTGGCACACGGTTCTGGACGCGCCGGACACACACTTGGAGACCTCGGCCTCGGCCATGTTCCTTTACGGGCTGGTTCACGGCCGGCGCTGGCAACTTGAAAGCGCCCCGTCCGAGGACGTCCTGCGCAAGACCTGGCAGGGACTCGCCCGGCAGGTGAACCCCGAGGGCCGGGTCGTTGGAGTATCCGCCGGCACCATTCCCGGCGACAAAGCCCGCTATGCCGCCCGGCCGCTGGGCACGTACTCGTGGGGCACCGGGGCGTTTCTGATGGCCGCTGCTGCCCTGGCGGAGGGGGACTCTGCAAACAATTCCCAGTAACCGGTCTGGAGCCGGGGAAGGATCACCCGGCCGTGCCGGCTCGAACCAGCGTTAGGGAACCTGCCGGCCGACAACCCGCTGGTCGGCTCAGGCCAGCCCGAATTCCTTGCGATTCTGCTCGCAGGAAACCAGCACCGGCCGATCCGGGACACGCGCCTTGAGCAGGGCTTGCTCGTCCGCAGCCGCGGTCAAGGGCAGGGCCACCTGGCCGCCCTCGGCGGCGCTGCGCTGGAGGGCAAACATGACCTCGGCTCCCAGGCAGGCGTGGTCGAAGTTGCAGGGATGTACCTGCCGGTCGTCGTCCAGCCAATCGGCCATCTGCTGGATGTACGGCGGCATGTCCAGGTCGTAGTTCATCGCGCCCTCGCCGGACTCGTAGCCGCGGCTTCGGGTCACCACGCGCCAGCCGCCGTTGGTGAGCACTTCGGCAAAGCCCTCGGTGCCCTGGGCGCCGATGCGGTTTTTGCCCCACCACTTGGTGACCTCGGGCTGGTCCGGGGCGCCGGCGCCGCATTCGTAGATGCCGCGCACGCCGTTGGCGAACTGCACGAAGCCGGCGATGTAGTCAGGTGAAGGATGGTTGTCGGTGAACTTGGACCGGCCCGCCGCCTGCGCCATGGCCCACGTCCCGGGCGCGTAGTCGTTGAACCACATCGAGTAGTCAATCAGGTGGCTGAGCATGTGGGTCATCCAGCCGGTGGCGGTGCCATAGACGGTGTGGACCCGGCCCAGGGCGCCGCCGGCCACGATTTCCTTCACCTTCTGGTAATGCCGACCGTAACGGTGCTGGTGGCTGACGACCGCTTTGACGCCCGCCCGGCGGATCAAATCGCGGATGGTGAACAGCTCCGCGCTGGTCAATGCGACCGGTTTCTCGAAGGCGATGAGCTTCGCGCCCGCCTCGACGCCCGCGCGGACGAGCGGGACGCGCAGGTGCGGCAGGGTGCAGAAGCAGAACACGTCCGGCTTGAGTTCGCGCGCCAGCGCTGCGGCGTCGGTGCCGGTGCGCGGCCCGCCGACCCTGGCCGCGGCGGCCTCGAGGCGGGCGGGATCAATGTCGCAAAGGCCGACCACCATGAACCGGGGGTTGGCGTGGAAGGCGGTGGCGTGGTGCAAGCCGCGCTTGCCCAGGCCGACGACGAGAACGGTGTAGGTCGTCATGTTGGATGAGTGCTCAGAGGCGGAACGCAGTCGCGGGTCGTTTTCACACCGCAGGGTGGTCCGGACCTGGCGGAATCAACGGCAGGAGTCACACACCGTTCCACATTGCGCCGGGCCCTTGCCGGCCGGGGCCTCGGCCGCGTGCCGGGCGTCCCACTCCCGGACCTTGGCGATGACGTAGTCCACCTCGGCCTCGGTCAACTCGGGGTACATGGGCAGGCTGATGCAGCAGGCGGCGTTGGCCTCGGCGTTGGTGAGCGGGCCGACGAGGCGCGCGCCCTTGCCCCAGGGGAAACCGGCCTGTTGGTGGATGGCGATGCTGTAGTGGGTCTTGGCGTCAATACCCTCCCGGTTCAGGAACTCGAGCAGCGGGTCGCGCCACTCGGGTTTCTTGGTCTCGATGACGTACAGGTGGTACACGTGCCGGTAGCCGGGCAGCTCGACCGGCAGGTCAATGGTCCGGCAGTCCTTCAGCCCGGCGGAGTAACGGGCGGCCCATTGCCGGCGCTGGTCGTTCCAGGCGTCTATGTGCTTGAGCTTGGCGCTGAGCACGCCGGCGTGCAGGTCGTCCAGGCGGCTGTTGAAGCCGAAGCTGTGGACGT
>CALJWR010000188.1 GCA_937976685.1 uncultured Verrucomicrobiae bacterium | reverse complement strand
CAGGGCCGAGGCGTCGTTCTGGGTGCCCGGCTTGCCCTTGATCACCGTGCCCGCCTCGATGTGCAACTCCGCCCCGTCCAGCACGTAGATGAACCCGTTCAACACGTACTCGTTGGTCCGCATCCAGTGCACCCGCCCCGTGATGTTCGACGTCACCTGGATGGTGTCCGCTTCGGCCGCAAGGCCGATGGTTAAACCGGCGGCCCAGAGGACCGACCGGAAGGTTTGGTTTCGATTCATGGTTTTTGTCATGTTGAATCCTGCGCCTTAGATTTCGATCTGAAGCTGTTACGTCCGTATGTGGACCGCGTGACAAGACGGTGACAACTCCCCGGCGTCCGATTGCGCTTCGTTCAGCGGCGGGAACGGAAAATATTCACCGCCACCGGTCCCTCGAAGGGCAGTCCGGCCAGATTTGCGGGGCCGGAGGTGGTTGCGCGTCGGAAGGCGATCACGGTGGGCAACCCGTCGCGATGGATGCGCGCGCCCACGGCGGTGGTGCTGGCCAAATACTTGAAGGCGGCAGCGGGCCGGCCATCGTTGTTTTGCAACAGCAAGACCATGAGGCAGCCGTCCGGAGAAGCATTCTCGCAGCCCCGGCCGGTCCAGGTCGCGTCGTTCAGCGCTTCGGTGGCGGTTTGAGGGGTTGCTGCTTCCCAGTCCCAGGTCTTCGGTGGCATCAGGCGAAACTCCCAGTTCAAGGGACGCCCGCGTCCGATCCAATGTTGCCAGGGCTCATCCCAGTGCACCGACGACGGGGCTTGGTTGCGCAGCCGAAAAACTTCTCCTGCGGCGGGCGGATGCTCTTCCCAAACCACCAGCAAGTTGGGGCGAACCCATAACCAATGGACTGCGGGCTCGGCGGGCGCGCGCTCCAGCCGGAGGTACACAAAGTCGGTCTGCTCTTCCAGCAGGGCACCAGACCAGACGGGTTCTTTTTCGTCCGAACCGGACGGTCGGCGCTCCCAGGTGAGCACCGGTACGTTCTCGTACACGAGGCGCCCCGCCAGGGACCGGAGTGGATCCACCGCCAGCAGCTTGGTCGTCCCGAGTTGCTCGTTGACCAGGTGGCGCCAACGCGCCACCGCCGCGGTCGGCTCAGTTGGCCGGCCGGATTCCCCCTGTGCCGTCAGGACACCCGCAGCCAGCGTCACCAGCGAAACCACCGTGGACCAGTTCATGGTTCAGTATTCGTAGCTCAACCCCAGGGCCAGGGTGATGCCCTTGGTGTGGGAGGAATAGAGCTTCGAGCTGTTCTCGCCGTAGGTGCGCTCAAACACCGGGTCGAGCAGGTTCTTGGCGGAGAATTTGAGGTTCAGTCTCTTGCTGAGCCGCTGGCGGAGCACCAGGTCCAACACTGGTGCCGGTTGCTCGAACACGTCCTCGGTGGTCAGGCTGGCAATGGTGATGCGCGGGCCAAAAACGTTGAACCCGAGGGTCAGGCTGGTGCCGGTGGCGCGCAGGTCGTAGTTCAGGTCGGCGTTGAGGATGTAGGGCGATTGGTCGTAAAGGTTGCGCGTGGCGGGGGCATCGGGCAAAACCTCGCGTTTGGCGGCCAGTTCCGCGTCCGTGAGGCCGACCTCGGATTGGATCAGGGCCAGATTGAGGCCAATCGAAAACCGTCCGAGTTCCTCGGGGATGAACGGCAACGCTTTGCGGACCTCGAACTCGACGCCGTAGGCCTCCGCTTCCGCCCGGTTGCTGAACGAGACGATTTCCGCGTCGCGGGTGACGAAGTTGCGTTCGATGGCGTTCCGCAGGTCCTTGTAAAACAAGCTCACGGACAGCACTTCACCCGGGCGGGGGAACCACTCCCAGCGCAGGTCATAGTTGTCAATGGCGCTCATCCGCAGCAAGGGATTGCCATCGAGCAACTCGTCGAGAATGGGATCGTAGCCCCGATAGGCGGCCAGCTCACGGAAGGTGGGGCGAGCAATGGTCTGGGAGAAGTTGGCTCGGACGGCCATTTGCTCCTTGGGGTTCCAAATGATCCCGGCCGCCGGCAGCCAGTCCACCTGGCTGAGATCGCTCTGGTTGACCGTCTTGCCCGTGATGGAGTTGGCCAGGTAGCTCCGCGACGCCACGGACAAATCAGTGGTCTCGTAACGCACCCCGCCCACCACCTTCCAGCGTTCGTGCAGGGGAAGCTCGACCATCAGGTAGCCGGCGGAGATTTCCTGCTCCCCGTCGTAGGAACTTTGCCGCTGCTGAATGTAACGGTCCCAAGTGTAGGTGATGGCACCCGTGGTGGCGTTGGTGGTGCTCCGATAGCCCAGGCTTTCCTCGGTCAGATAGGTGTTGGGATCCCCCCGGAAGGGATACCGGGCCGTTTCCCCCGACTGACCCTGGTAGTAAATTTCCCGGTCAATGAAGGATCGTTCCCAAGTGCTGAGGATAAACCCGCCTTTGAGCAGGGTCTCCAGACCCGACCACTGGTTCAACGGCAGGGTCAGGTCCAGCTTGCCGTTCAGGTTGTCCTCCTCCAACTCGCGAAAGTAGCGGGTCGGCGCGCGCGGCTCGGGAAACCCGCTGCGATCGAGGATGGGAACACCCCGCTCCCAGCCGAAGTTGAAAAACCGCGCGTCGGGTTCACTCAACCCGGTGTTCGCCAGCGCGGCCAGCCAATCCACGCGCAACCCCGCTGCGGCCGGGAGTTCGTGTTTGCCCCGCAGTTGATAGCTGTCCAGCGACCGCTCGGTGAAAATGAGGCGATTCAGATCGAAATCCACCGTGGGTTCGTCCGCAATCCGACCCGTTTGCCGACGCACCAAATCCTCGGAGGATTGGTTGTGCATGAAGGTGAAGTCCACCTCGTGGTCCGAGCTGAGCTCGTAGGCGACATTGGCCAGGGCCGCCCACGTCACCTCTTCCAGGCTCCGGGAATCCTGGAAGTTTTTGCGGACGATAAAATTGCCGGCGCCCACCCCGGGCGCGTATCGCCGCGCAATTCCATCTCCGAAGTAGCTGAACTTGCGATCGTACGGCAGCGCCAGGAAGTAACCGAGTTTCCGATCGCCGACCATCACCGTGTCACCCACGGCCACGGACATCTTGTGATTGGGCGGCGGGGTTTGGGAGGAACCCCGGAACTCCGGGGTGCCCATGGCGATGGTCAGTGCCTCCAGCTTTTCGGCATCAGCGACCCGTTGCGGGTAGGTGGGCGAGGTGGGTCGGCCGCTGCTGAACGGCGGAAACGGCACCACGACATCCGGCGACGCGAGTTCTGGCGGCAGCGCGCGGGTGCCATCGTCCAGGGCCAGCCAGTCGGTGCCCCCGCCGCGATAGGATTGGAAGCCGTCATTCCCGGTGGCCTGGGTGTTGTAACCGACTTCGCCACCGAGGTTGAAAAAGAATTCCTCGGGAAAGGAGCGGGTGACGATGTTGATGCCCCCACCGGTGAAGTTGCCCGGTTGGTCGGGCGTGAAGCTCTTCTGCACCGTCACGCTCTGAATCAGCCCGGCCGGGAAGAGATCGAGATTGACCGTCTTCTTGTACGGGTCCGGGGACGGCACCTCCGCGCCGTTCAGGGTCACGCCCACGTAACGCTCGTTCAGGCCGCGAACCACGGGCGTCTTGCCATCGGAAACCGTGACGCCGGGCACCCGGCTCACAATGTCGGCGGCGTCGCTGGCCCCCACGCGGGCAAACTGCTCGGCGCCGATGACGTCCAACATGGCGACCGAGTCGCGCCGCTCCGCCAGCAACTGCGCGGTGGAAGATGCCTCCAGTTCCGGCGCGGTGACGACGTACTCCTCCATGTCCTGGAATTCCGGCCGCAGGCTGATGTCCACCGGCGACGCTTGTCCCGGCGCGACCAGCACGTCTCCGACGGCCGAGCGCGTGTACCCCGGCACGGCGAACTGCACGGTGTGCTGTCCCGGTGGGACATTCACCAGCCGGAATCGCCCTTGGGCGTCGGTGGTGGCCGCCAGCGTGGTGCCGCGCAAGGTGACGGTTACGTTGGCCAGCGGCTTGTCCTCCCAGCTCTCGGTCACAGTACCGGTGATAGTCCCCAGCGCGGCGTCCTGCGCCGCCAATCGCATCGCGAGCATCAGCGCGAGCAGGCCGCCGCCGCGCCTGGCCGCGCCCTGCCGCTTCACCCGCCACCAGCGCGAGGCCCGGCGGCGAAGGCGTCCCGGCCGCCGCGCACTCGCGGCGCGTTCAAACTGATTCCTGAAGTTCGCCCACGAATCTTCCACGTGTGGTTTGGAGGAAATGCCGCCCATGACGTCGTGGCTGGCCGGTGGTCGTCAGCCTCGGGCACGCGCCGCCACCTGCTCGACGCGTTCCAGGTAGCGCTGGACGTTCTCCTTGGGATCGAGCCGCTGCGCCCGGCGCAGGAGTTCGATGGCCTGCGTGTATTTTTGCCCCTCGACCAGCACTTGGGCCTGTTTCACGAGGGCGGCCGCCTCGAAGCCTTCGATCTTGGCCGCCGCGTCGTAGCGCAGCGCGGCGCGGTCAGGATCGCCCGCCTGCTTGTAGTGGTCGCCGGCCAGCAGCAGGGTCTCCCCGTCGAGCGGATTGCGCTGGAGAATCTGTTCGAGGATCTGGATGGCCTTGCCTCCGGCGCCGGTGGACAACGCCACGCGGGCCTCCAGCCGCAACAGCTTGAGGGCGTCGTCCGGCCCAGTCTGCTCGCCGCCCAGCTCGCGCGCGCGACCGAGGAGTTGTTTCGCCTCGTCCCAAGCCCCGCGACTGACCAGGATGTCCGCCGCGCGGAGGGTTCGCGCCAGATTGGCGCCGCCGTCCTGTTCCGCCGCCCCCAGATAGGCGGACAACGCGAGGTCGGGCACGCCCTGGGTCATGTAGAGGTCGCCCAAGGTGGTGAGGTGAGCGGCGGTGGCTTTGCCGAGTTTGCGGAGGACCTCGAAGTTGGCGGCCGCCTTCGCGAGTTGGTTCTGCTGAATGAACAGGTTGGCCTGCAGCGCCCACAGAGCGTCGCGGTCCGGATATTTCGGCAGCAATTCATCCAGCAGAGCCATCGCGGCGGGGAAGTTGCCCGTCGCGACGTGGCATTTCACGAGGCCGATCTGATAGTCGAGGTTGTTCGGCTCGTACATCAGCGCCTGTTGGTACGCGGCCGATGCCCCGAGAAACCGCCCCTCCTGCGCCTGCGCGAAGGCCAGCAGTCCGAGGATCCGGCCATCGCCGCCGCCCAAGGTCAGGGTCCGGCTGAGCGCGGGGATGGCTTCGGCGTACTGGCCGTTACGGACGAGGGCCAGGGCGAGGTTTCGCTGGGCCCGCAGGAAGTCGGGGAATTTGGCCAGCGCGGCTTCGTAATGCTCGACGGCGTTGGTGAACTGCTCGTGTTGGAAGTACACCGTGCCCAGGGTGTAGTCGAACAGGGCGCTGGCGGACGGCGAGATTGCTTTCTCCAGCGCCGGAATGGCGTTGGTGGGCTGCTCGCGCAAGAGCGGAAGAATCGTGTCGCGGTAAAGGACCTGCTCCTCCGGATTGAGGCGGGGTTCGCGGTCCGGGAGAAAGCCGTAGCTCCCCAGCAGCCGCCGGGTGAATTCGGGGTCGTTCCAGATGCCCGCCAGGGGGTGATCGGCGGGCACCGGAGCAAAGTTGGTGTTCGCAAACGACGGCCGGGCGGCCAGCGCAGCGGCGGGGTCGGCCGGGTCGGCGGTGCGGCGGTCGCGACGCGACGCGGCTTCAGCCGGCGGGGTCAACAGCCCGGCGGCGAGCAGACCGGCGGGCAACCAGCGAAAAAGGGCGACGGTTTTCATGCGGATCGAATCAGGAATGGCTGGGGAGTCGGAAACGGATGGGTTGACGGAGGAAGGTCCGCACCGGCTGGCCATCCTTGATGCCGGGTTTGAACTTCCACTTGCGAATGGCTTCAAGCGCCGGGGCTTCGAACTCCTTGTGCGTGGAGGACTCGACGCGGGGATCGAGCACGCGGCCGATTTCGTCGAGCACGAAGACCAGCGTCACGCTGCCTTCGACGCGGGCTTTTCGGAGCGTGTCTGGGTACACGGGCGGCACGGCGCCCAACAGCTCCGGCCGCTTTTCGAGGTCGGCAACGCTGAAGGCATCCAGCCCGCCGCTCTGAGCTGCCGCCTGATCGAACAAGCCCGCCCCGGTCGCGAGCGCGCCCCCCGAACCGAAAGCAACATCGAGATTCACGCTCAAGTTCAATGGTGGGGCAAAGTCCGCCAGGCTCGGTGGCGGCTCTTCTGGCGGCTTGCTTTCCGGCGGGGGCGGCGGGGGCGCCTCCTGGTCCTGCTCCGGTTCCAGTTGTGACAGGTCGGCCGGCCGCACGGCCAGCACCGCCTCGCGACGGCCGGAAACGATCTGAGTGAGGGGCAGCACCAGAAACACCGCCAGCGTCAACGCAGCCGCGCCGAGAAAGACAAACGGCAGGTCGTTGCGAGGGGGCGGCGGTGTATAGACCCGGCGCATGACCTAACAGCAACGATCCGCCTTCCCGCCCGTGCCGCGTCGAGCTTCCAAAAGGTTGCCGCGGAACGCGCCCGTCCCACCACCCCTCGCGCCCTGCCCCGCCCATTCGGGGCCGATGACGTGAGCGAGCGCGGGGAAGCCGCGGATGCCGACCCGATCCCCAGATTGACCAGTGCGGCTCCCAGTAGCCGGGGCACCCGAAACAGTTCTCATCGCGCGGCAATCGGTGGTTGGACGGCGGGAGACATGGGCCGCCAGCTCAAGCCCCGCCGGGCTCCGTGGCGATGCTGACATTCTTGGCCTTGCCGAGTTTAGCTTCGTCAATGACCCGCACCAGAATGCCGGCGTTGGCCCGCTGGTCCACCTGGATGATGACGGGCATGGGTTCCGACTGGCACAAGCGGCTCACGGTGGCCCGCACGCCGCCCACACCGATCTCCTTGCCGCCGTACACCACCTCGCCCTTGGCGGTGATCGCCAACAGGATGCTGTTCTTCTCCAATTGAGTGGCGGAGGCGGCCTGTGGCTTGTCCACTTCCGTTCCGGTCTCTTCCACGAACACCGTGGTGACGATGAAAAAGATCAGGAGGATGAAGACCATGTCAATCAACGGCGACACGTTGACGTCGGTCGTCTCCTCCACCTCGGCGATGGCGCGGCGATACCTCATGCGGGCATTCCCGCCGGTTGCAGGAGAGTGATCGGTTCCGCCGTGCGCTGCGGATTCTGCGGCGGCTCCGGCGGCAGGGTCTTGCGGAAGTGCTGGATTGTGTAGCTCTCGAGCCGGGCCAGAAAGGCCTCCAGCTCCTGCCGCTGGCGGCGGATCAGATGCACCAGGATCATTCCCGGCAGCGCGATGCACAGCCCCACCTCCGGTGGGAAGAGGGCTTGGGAAATCCCGTCGGCCATCGCCTGGGTGACCTTGCCCCCGCCGCCCGCGGCGAGCGCCTGGAAGGTCACCAACATGCCGAAAACGGTGCCGAGCAAGCCCACCAGCGGCGCGGCCGCAACGAAGGCCCCGAGCGTGGAAATGCGGCGGTCAATCGCCGGCAATTCCGCCGCGGCCACCTCGGCAAACCGCTGGCTGATCTCGGCACTCGTCCGCCCCGCGCCGGCGTAGCGGATGATTTCGCCCACCTCGCCTTCGGCGCTCTCCGGCTGCCGCACCCAGCGTTGCCATTCGGACTCTGCCAGGCGCCGGTGCTGGCGACGATGCAGGCTGCGCCACAAGCCCAGCCCCGTCACGAACATGGCAATGGACACCCCCAGCAGAGGCCACATGACCCAGCCGCCTTGGGCCCAGATTTTGAGGATATGTTCGATCATAACGAGATCAAGCAGGTTGAGGATGCGAAGCGGGTTCGGGATCAGGCAGACCATTGATGAAGCCCACGGTGGTTTGCTCCATGCCGGCCAGCACGCCTTTCACCTTGCGCGAGATGACCGCGTGCAACAGGAGCGAAGGGATGGCCACGATGAGGCCGAATTCGGTCGTGATGAGCGCCTCCGAGATGCCGCCGGCGAGCGTCTTGGGATCCCCGGTGCCGAAGACGGTGATCATGTTGAAGGTGTTGATCATGCCGGTGACCGTACCCAACAGGCCCAGTAACGGCGCGGCGGCCGCAGCCAAGGCGAGGAACGGAACCAAACGCTCCAGCTTCGGTCTCGCCGCCAGCATCTTCTCGTACATGACCTCCTCGATGTACTCCTTGGGTTCACCCGAGTGCTGCAACGCGGCGGTCAACATCTCGCCCACCGGTCCCGGGATGGACTTGGCATGGGCCTCCGCCTTGGGTTTCTGCTGTGCGGCGAGCGAGGTGAGAATCAGCTTCAGATCGGCGGGCGAGGCCGTGCGCACCCGGGCGATCTGGAACCATTTCATCGAAAAGATCAGGAGCGACACGGCGCCGAGCAGGAGAATGGGCACCATGACTGGCCCGCCCTTGGCGATATGGACGGCCCAACTGTCGCGGGTCGCCTGGATGCGCACCGCGTTGCCCAGCGAGAAATCGGCCGCCACGGAGCCGGCGCCCGTGCGCACCGTGGCGCGCAGGTCGTCCAGCAGAGGGCCGGGCACGGGAATGACGTTCGGCTCGGCCGAATTGAGCCGTTGTTCCACCACGCCCGCCGCGTCGCTGGCCTCGCTGACGAACCAAGCGGCCGGTCCAAGCAAGGCGAACTGGCCTTTTTCGACCAGTCCACCCGGCGCGAGCGCCTGGCCAGCGAAAAGGTCACCGCCGACCGCGCTTTCGAGCCGCGCCAACGCGGCCCGAAGAAAATCAAACTGCCGGCCCAGCTTGGCCGCGTGGTCGAGTTCCAGCGATTCGGCGGCGGCGGCCGCGTCCTTGATCGCCGGTTGATACCGGGCCAGTTCGGCGATGTGGAGGCGGGATTCAAACGAACGCCGGTATTCGCCGAGCAGTGCCTCGACGAAACGAACCTCATTGCTGCGAGCGGCGACCTCGCCGCGCAGCAGATTCAAGCTGACCAATTGGTTGCCCTCTTCCCGCTGGGCGGTCTGCAGGGCGGCGCGCGCGGCCAAAACTTCCTGCTCCAAGCTCCCGAGTTGGCGCGTCAGCGGCAACCGCTCCCCCTCGATCTGCGACCGCAACGCCGTCAGCTCGGCGAGGGCCGCTTGCAGGTCTCGCTCGGACCCGGCAGCCAGATCGTCAAGTGTCTGGGCGGAAGCCGCACCAGAGGTCAGGAACACGACCAGAACAGTGGACCACAGGGCACGCATGGGCGAAAATCAGCGGATTTGAACGGGCAGGGCCACGAACTCGGCGGGGATTTCATTCCGGTACATCTTAAGGGCTGACGCGATCCGGGGTGCCAGTTCGTTGCGAACGGTCCACTCCCAACCGGAGGGTCTCGGAACTCCGGTGCCGGCGAAGTCTCCCGCCTGGTTGACGAACCACGCCTGTCCGAGGCCGAAATAGACGACAGTTACCGCGATGGCCCGGCCGTCCGGCGTGGAGCGGGTTTCCTCGGTGGTGGTCACCGCCGCGTTAAACTTGTCCACTTCGTTGAGCAGGGTCACCAAAGACTGCACCCGGGGAACGATGGCGACGTTGGTGGCTCCCGGATCGGAGGGAAAACGGTTGAGCAGCGGCTGCACCGTGGTCAGGAGCACGGGCGGGAAAACCACGGCGAGCTTCTTGAGTCGGGCTTCCAGTTCGCCCACGCGTGTCCTCGCCACCTCGAGGGCCGCGTCGTAGCGCTCGCGGTCCGCTGTCGCCGCCGCGCGCTGTTCGGTGACCAAGGTGAGGTTTGTGTCGAGCTTGGCGGTTTGGTCGCGTACCGAGGCCAGTTCTCGCTCCAAAAGCGCGAGGCTCTGGGTCAGGGTTTCCTTGTCCCGCGCCCAATCCGACCGTGTGCGGGCGATGGTTTGTCGCACTTGCACCCACTGCTCCAGTGGATTGCGGATGCTTTCCAAACCAGCCGTCTGACCGTCGGTCAAGCCGACGCCCAACAGCAGTGTCATCCCCAGCGGTAACATTCTCTGCCTCACAGGCGGACGAGCGTCCCTTCAGCAGGTGGCGGCTATTTGGCGAAACTGTTACAAAACGGTGACAAATTGAATTGGGAGCGGGCGGGCGCGGCCGAGGGCGTGGTCGCCGCAGGATTTGGTGAGGGGGCCTGCCGGCGGAGGCTTGGCCGCCGGCGCTTTCGAGGGAGGCAGGGCGTCAACCCTTGGCTTTGTCGGGCTGACGGACCCAGCGCTCCCATTCTGGCTGGGCAGCCCGGCGTTGACAGCCGCGTTGCCGGGCGTGCGCCCACGCGACCCCTGCGACGACCAGGGCCGTCAAGACGCTGACGGTCGGCCAGAAACCCAAGTCTCCCGCTATCAGCAGGAGGCGGTCCCAAGCGGACAGATATGGGGCAACTGCCATGACAAAGACCGTGGCTTACTGCCGTTTCGGGGCGGTTGCAGAAAAGTTACGATCGCGCAACACCAGGCAGGGCGGTGACTGAGAGGGTGCCATCCAGCCCGGGTGCGGGCCAGCGGTCCACCTCTGCCTCAACCGTACCGGCCCTCGATGTACTCGGCGGTCTTGGGGTTTTGCGGATTGAGGAAGAGGTCCTCGGTGCGCCGGTGCTCGATGAGCCGGCCCATCAGCATGAAGATGCACTCGTCACTGGCCCGGCGGGCCTGGGCCATGTTGTGCGTCACGATCACGATCGTGTACCGGCCCTTGAGGGCGAACATCAGTTCCTCGATCGCGCGGGTGCCCTCGACGTCCAGCGCCGAGCAGGGCTCGTCCATGAGGATGACTTCGGGCTTGAGCGGCAGCAGCCGGGCGATGCAGAGCTTCTGCTGCTGTTCGAGCTGGAGATGGGTCGCCTTGTCGTGGAGCCGGTCTTTCAGATCGGTCCACAGCCCGACCTCGGTCAACGCTTTCTCCACTGCCTCGTCCAGCATCTCGCGTTTCAGGTCGGACCGCTCGTTATGGACGCGCAGGCCGAAGACGACGTTCTCGTACACCGAGATCGGCAGCGGGTTGGGCCGCTGGAACACCATGCCGACGGTCTTGCGCAACTCGATGAGGGAGACATCCGGGTCGTAGATGTTTTTGCCCAGGATTTTGATCTCGCCAGTGGTGGTGACGTAGCCGTAGCGCTCATTGACCCGGTTGAAGCAGCGCAGCAGCGTGGTCTTGCCGCAACCCGAGGGGCCAATCAGGGACGTGATGATTCCGTGCTGAATGTCCACCGTGACGTCGAGCAGCGCCTGGAACTTGGCGTACCAGAGGTTCAGGCCACGCGTGGTGATGCAGGGCGGCGTTGCGGTCATGACACAATCGCGCCGGGATGCCACCGCAGCGTGAGTTCTGGCGCTGGGCGGGCGGTTGGTTTGGGGGCGTTAATCATCCGAAGATCCCGTTCACATACTCAAAGGTCCGCCGATCCTTCGGGTGGTCGCTGAAGACTTCTTCGGTCGGACCGATCTCCACGATGTTGCCATTCCAGAGGAACATCGTGCGGTCCGCCAGGCGGCGGGCCTGTTGGGTCAGATTGGTGACCAGCAGGATCGTCACGTGCGCCCGCAATTCCTTGAGCACGTCCTCGATCCGCATGGTGGTCACCGGGTCAATGGCGATCGAGAACTCGTCCAGGCAGAGGATCTCCGGATCGTGCGACAGGGCGCGCGCGATGGTGAGCCGCTGCTGCTGCCCCCCCGAGAGCTTGGTGCCCAAGGTGTCCAGGCGGTCCTTCACCTCCTCCCAGAGCGCGGCCTGGCGGAGACAACGCTCGACCCGCGCGTCGAGTTCGGCCGGGTCGGTGACGCCGGCACAACGCGGAGCGAAGGCGACGTTGTCATAGATCGTCAGCGGCAGCCCGACCGGCAACGGCGCCACCATGCCGATCTTGCGGCGGAGAGCATAGACGTCCGGCACGCGCATCACGTCCTCGCCGTCCACCCGCACGGTGCCGGTCATGACGGCGCCGGGCGTGAACTCGACCGTCCGATTGATGCACCGGAGCAG
The DNA here is from genome assembly GCA_937976685.1 of uncultured Verrucomicrobiae bacterium. Lineage (GTDB taxonomy): Bacteria > Verrucomicrobiota > Verrucomicrobiia > Limisphaerales > J093 > JADJWF01. The sequence goes on along the minus strand of CALJWR010000188.1, from coordinate 2,760 downwards.
GGATGTCTTGCCGGACTGAGCGGGGCCGATGACGCCCAGGATTTCGCGCGGGGCGACTGTGAACGCGATGCCGTGGAGAACCTCTTTGTGCCCGTAGCTCAGGCGCAGGTTCTCCACTGCGATCTTGGGGGCGGGACTCACCATTTCTTCCGGGAGCGCAGGTAGCTGCGCACGATGATCGCGGTGGCATTCACCAGAAGGACCGCGCCGAGGAGCACGACGGCGATGGCGTAGGGCAACGCTTCCGGGGCATTGTTCACCTGCGTGGTCACGGTGTAGAGATGCATCGAAAGCGCCATGCACTGGTCGGTCAGCGCGTAGGGGAACAGCGCGCCATCGGCGACCTTCTTGAAGAACACCGCTCCGGTGAACATGATCGGCGCGGTTTCACCCGCCGTCCGCGACACCTGGAGAATGACGCCGGTGAGAATACCGCTGATCGAATTGGGCAGCACGACCCGCCAGATGGTCTGCCAACGGGAGGCCCCGACGTTCCAGCAGGCCTCGCGAAATGACACGGGCACGGCGTTCAGCGCCTCCTTCGTGCTCGCGATGATGACGGGCAGGGTCATGATTGCCAGGGTCAGGGAGGCAGCGAGGATGGAGCGGCCGAGCCCGGCAAACAGCACGAAGGCGCCCAAGCCGAAGAGCGCGTGAACGATGCTGGGAACCCCGGCCAGGTTGACCACCGCGAGGTTGATCAAGCGGGTCAGCCAGCTTTCGCGGGCGTACTCGTTCAAATACACCGCGCACAGCACCCCAATGGGCGCGGCCACCAGCAGCGCGATCACCACCAGATACACCGTGCCCACCAGGGCCGACCAGATGCCACCAGCGCGCATGCCGTCCGTCGGGTTGGTCACCAGGAACGCCCAGTTGATCAGGGGCGCGCCCTTGACGAACAGATAGGCGAGGATGGCGAACAGCGGCAGGACCATGGCCAGGACCATCCCGGAAAGCGCGAGGGCGGCTACGCGCTCCCGGCGCAGCTTGCGCAACACGTGCGGCGTGGCGGTGAAGGTCGGCGGGTTCATTGTCGGCGCACGCCGCGCACGGCGAGGTCGGCCAGCAAGTTCACCACGAACGTGATCGAGAAGAGCATCAGTCCAATCAAAAACAGCATCCGATAGTGCGGCGAGCCGACCGCCGTCTCGCCCAGTTCGGCGGCGATCGTTGCGGTCAAGGTGCGAATCGGGTCAAACAGGCTGGTCGGGATGTTCACGGCGTGACCGGTGGCCATGAGGACCGCCATGGTCTCGCCGATCGCGCGGCCGACGCCCAGCAGGACGGCGGCCAGGAGCCCGTTGCGCGCAGCGGGCAGCAGCACGCGATACACGGTCTGCCACCGCGTGGCGCCCAGGGCCAGGGCGGCCTCCCGGTACGAATCCGGCACCGCTTTGAGCGCATCCTCCCCGATGCTGACGATGATTGGCACGCTCATCAGCGCGAGCAGCAGCGCGGCGTTGAACAGGTTCAGCCCCACCGGAGCGGGCAGCCAGGTCTGAATCAGGTGGTTCATGACGCTCAGGCCGATGAAGCCCCAGACGATGCTCGGAATCGCGGCGAGCATCTCGATGGCGACCTTCAGAGTTTCCTTCAGCTTGCCGCCGCAGAATTCCGACACGAACACCGCCGCACCCAGTCCGAAGGGCACCGCGAACAACATGGCCAGGCCGGTCACGCTCAACGTGCCGATGATCATGGCGCCGACGCCGTAGCGAACGTTGGACCGCGAAGTGGGGTACCACTCGGGACTGAAGATCACCGGAATCCAGTTCAGATCCGGAATCAGCGGAGCGCCCTCGAGGAAGACAAACAGGAAAATGCTGAAGACAAAGATCACCGCGCTGATCCCGCAGAGCCGGATGAGCAGCTCGATAGCGCGCTCGCCCCAGAGCGACAGCGCGGAACGGGCCTGGCGGACGGGCGGCGGATTCACGGGACGGCCTCCTTTGACGGCATGGGAATGTAGCCGATGCGTTCCACAATGCTCTGACCCGCTGGGGACACCACCCACTCCAGGAAGGCCAGCACGTGCGGCGGCGGTTGCCCCGGGGTGTACATGAACATCGGCCGCGAGATCGGGTAGCTTCGGTCCAGCGTGGTGGCGATGTTCGGCAGCACCGCCCGCGCGCCCTTGCGCGGTGAAACCGGGATCATCTTGACGTTCTCCGTCCGATAGCCCAGGCCGCTGTAACCGATGGCCCCCGGAGTGCGCGAAACCAGCTCCACCACGTCCTTGGAACCGTTCATGTCGAGCGACCCCAGTTTGAAGTCCGTGTGTTTGCCGCAGACGACGTCCCGGAAATACTGGTAGGTGCCCGAATTGTTCTGGCGGCTGACCCGGATGATGCGGTCGGTGCGGGCGTTCGGAATGTTTGTGATGCCCAACTGCGACCACCGGTCAATCCGCCCCCCTTCCGCGTAGATCTCGTGCAATTCCTCCATGCTGATTTCGGTGATCGGGTTGTCCTTGTGGACGTAGATGGACAAGGCGTCGAAGCCGACCAGGAATTCGCGCGGTTTGATGCCCCAGCGCTGGACGACTCGCGCCTCTTCCTCGGGTTCGATATGGCGGCTGGAATTGGCGACATCCGCCGTACCATTCATCAGCGCCGCGATCCCCAGACCTGACCCGCCGCCGGACACTTCCACGGAAATCTTCGGGGCCACGCTTTGGTACGCCTCGGCCCACGCCTGGGCGAGGTTCACCATGGTGTCCGAGCCGATGTTCTGGATGACCGTCGGCCGCGGCTTGGA
>CALJWR010000187.1 GCA_937976685.1 uncultured Verrucomicrobiae bacterium | reverse complement strand
AGGAAACGCTCCTTGCTTAGCAGGGTGGTTGAGAAGGTGGAAACCGTACCCGATTTGAGGCAACCAAACGACGAACCAGGCCGGAGCCGGGTCCGCGGACTGTGGATGCTTTGGGTTGCGGTGGCCGGCCTGATACTGCTTTATGCTTGGGTCGCCTCACGCGGCTTACTGTGGTTCGACACCGATTCGGATTGGGTCAAGCAGGCCGCATTGGTGAAATTGGCAACCGGCCGCTTCGCCGCGCCGATGGCCGAGGGAAACATCCCGCACGCGACCTTGGTGTACCATTGGTACCCCCTTTATCCGGTGGTTTTGGTGTCCTACCTCCGCCTTGCCGGTGCTTCCCATGCCGCGCACCTCTGGTTCGACCTGGGATTGAACTCCGCCGCGGCGGCCGTAGGTACCTGGTGGTTGGTACGCCGCACCCGCAATGGCTGGCCGGCCGCACTTTATCTGCTGGGGGTTCAGTATCTGGCCACGATCAAGCTGGGGCGTCCCGAGACCCTGACTTCGTTGTTTGCCATGCTGGCAGCGGCGCTGACCCTGAGCGGGCGAAAGCCGCTGTTCTGGCTGGTAGGGATTTCCCTGGGGTGCGCCGTGGCCGCTTCCTACCCGGCCGGACTGGCCTGCTGTGCGGCTTGGGCTGCGTTTGGGTTATCCGGGCAAGATGCTCCCGCGAAGAAGTGGGCCCGGGTGCTGGAAACTGGTGTCGTGGCCGTGGTCACGGCACTGGCGGTGTGGCTTTACGTTGTTTACCCGCATTGGCGGGAAGCCGCGGAGGCCCTGGCCTACAACACTCGCAAGCTGGGCGAGTCATATGGCCGCTTGCTGATCAGCCTCCCGGCCACGCCACGATTGGCCCTGCCACTGATGGTCGCCATCGGGGTCTTGTCTTTGGCGTGCTGGGGACCGCGGCGGCTGCGCGGCCAACTGAGCATTGAGGAAACGCGGTTGGTCCGGGCCGCGTTTTGGGCGGTGGCGGCTTATCTGGGAACACTTTTGGTCGTCTTGCGACGCCCCGCGGCGTACTACTTTCCGCCCCTGGCTCACTTGGTATTCCCTCTTGCCGTGGTATTGCTTTGGCGGAGGGGACAGCAGGCACCTGGCGTCCAGGGGCTGCCAGTGGCCAGATGGCTTACCGTCTTGGGCGTGGTGCCGGCTTTGGCCTGGCTCAATGTCTTCCTGTGGCGCGCGGCGCTCCTGCCCCTGGGTTGGACAGCCGACGCAATGACGCCGACCAGGGTTAAATCGCTCCTTGAGGCCACCGTGCCCCGGGATGCCACGCTCGGCGGGGATGGCAAACTGCTGACCGTGGCGGGGACCAACTGGAATTACATCAGCCTGAATTGGACCGGGACCAACAACTGGCCTCAATACGTGGTGTCCCCGGTCCATCCGCGCACGCTGGAACCCACCCTGTACGGTTTCAAAAGGTTCGGACCGAAGGCTCGTGCGCGAATCGAGCGGGAGTACGAACCAATTCCCACTCAACCCGCCGCTCCTGCGCCATGTGAAATCACGCGCTGGCTCCGCGGATGGGGAGTGCCCATACCGGACTACCGGAATTGCGACTGGTTTGTGCGGATCTGGAAACGGCGCGATGGGCCTCCTCGTCGGGCGAGCAAGCAGCCTGCCCGGCTCGGCGGCACCGGCCTGCACTGGGTTCCCCGGAGCGCGGTTCGCGGCCGGGCTCCAGCCGCTGAACGGCGGCTGCCTCCCACCCTGAAACCTACTTGACCGGGTGAGCCTGGTGTTTCGTGCCCTGTGCTGGTTGCCGGTGCCCGGACAGTGGCTCTTGGACCGGTGAATGCGTACGCAAGGTGCATGGGAACCACCGCCGGCTAGTGAATTGAATTCGTTCATTGTTTTATGCCTGCCCCAATTGCTTTGCGCATCTTGCGCCGGCTATTACGACTGCCTCAGGACCTGGCGTGCTGGCCGGTGGACAACCTGATCGTGCCGCTTTGGCTGAAACTCCAAGGGGTTGAATTCGGTGCGGGCTGCCGGTTCCGGGGATTTCCCCTTGTGCATTTAAGCAGTCGCGCCCGGATATGTTTGGGACGGCGCGTGGTGTTGAACAGCCGCCCCCGTTCCAATCCGCGCGGGTTGCTTCACCCCATGATTTTGGCCGCGTTGGGTGATGGGGCAGTCCTCCGGATCGGTGATCACGTGGCCATGACCGGGGTCTCCATCAATTGTCGCGAGCGGATTGAAATCGGTCAGTGGGTCCAAATTGGCCCCGGCGCTTGCCTGTGGGACAACGACGGGCACGCTCTGGATGCTGAAAAAAGACGCAAACGCTTGCAGGAAAGCGGCCGCAGCGCGCCAATTATAATCGAGGAGGACGCCTTCATCGGAAGTCGGGCCATCATCCTGAAAGGAGTTACCGTTGGGCGGGGCGCAGTGGTGGGCGCGGGTGCTGTGGTGACCAAGAGCATCGGTCCTCGCGAAATCGCCGCCGGCAATCCGGCGCGGGTGGTCGGAACCATTGCGGAAACCCTATGAACAAGCTCTTGGTGACCGGTTCCAGCGGCCTGATCGGCTCGGAGGTGGTGACGCACTTCGACGCCCTGGGCTGGGAGGTCCACGGCGTGGACAACAACCTGCGCGCGGACTTCTTCGGCCCGGCGGGCGATACCGAATGGAACCGGCGGCGCCTGGAGGCCACCTGTCGCCGGTTTCGACACCACCCGCTGGACATCCGCGACCGTGCCCGCGTGCTCGAATGTCTTGAGACCCTGCGCCCGGACCTGGTGGTTCACACCGCCGCCCAGCCCTCGCACGACCTGGCGGCCAAACGGCCGTTTGACGACTTCGACGTGAACGCGGGCGGCACCCTGAACCTGCTTGAAGCCACCCGGCGGTTTGCGCCGGAAGCGGTGTTTGTGCATCTGTCCACGAACAAGGTCTATGGCGACTCGCCCAACGAACTGCCCCTGCGGGAGTTGGAGAAACGCTGGGATTATGCCCGGCCGGAGGATTTCAACGGGATCCGCGAAACCCAGCGCATTGACCGGTCCAAACACTCGCTTTTCGGCGCGTCCAAGGTGGCCGCGGATGTGATGGTGCAGGAGTACGGCCGCTATTTCGGCATGAAGACGTGCTGTCTGCGGGGCGGTTGTCTGACCGGGCCGAACCACTCCGGGGTCGAGTTGCACGGCTTCCTGAGCTACTTGGTAAAGGTGAACCTGACCGGCGGCACCTACCGGGTGTTCGGCTACAAGGGCAAACAGGTGCGGGACAACATCCACTCCCACGATGTGGCGCGGTTCATCGAGGAATTTGCCCGGGCGCCCCGCTGCGGGGAGGTGTACAACTTGGGCGGCGGGCGGGGGAATTCCTGCTCGATCCTCGAGGCCTTTGACCATGTGGCCGCGCTCACCGGCCGCGCCATGCGCTTCGAGTACGTGGACCAGGCCCGTGAAGGCGACCACATCTGCTACATCTCGGACCTGACCAAGTGTCGGACGCATTACCCGGCGTGGGACATCACGAAATCGCTGGCGACCATTTTTGAGGAGACCGTGGCGGGTTGGCGACGGCGGCTGGCGGAGTGAGGGGCAACTGATGCGGTCGAAGAGCAAGGTCTTGTTGGTCTCGCGCAGTCTGCCGCCCACACCCACGGGTTCGGCGATCATCGTGGACAACTTGTCCCGGGCGTTCACGCGAGAGGAGATGATACTGACCGGGAAGGAGCCGCCGGGCGGCCTGCCGCGGGACCGGGACCCGGATTTGCCAGCGGTGATCGCAGTAGAAAGCTCGCGGGTTTGGTCCATTCGGGGACGTGGCAACCATCACCTGGCCATCCTGCGCGCGCCCCTGCTGATCCCGAGGCTGGTGCGTTTGATCCGGAAGGAAGGTTGCCGGGCGGTGATCGGGGTTTATCCCGACGCGGCGTACCTGTTTGCCGCCTGGGCGGCCAGTCGGCGGACGGAGACCCGGTTCTTCCCGTATTTCCACAACACCTACCGCGAATGCCAACGGCCCGGAATGTTGCGGACCTTCGCCCGGTGGCTGCAACCCCGGGTGTTTCGCGATGCCGCGCACGTGTTCACCATGAGCGCGGGCATCAGCGCGCTCTACGATCGCCTTTATCCCGGGCAGTTTTCCCACAGCCCGCTGTTGCATTCGTTCAACGAAACGATTCCGGCGTTCCGGGAACCGCAAGTGCGGTCCGAGCCGGTGCTGGCCTTTAGTGGCAACGTCAACGGCAGTTGCCTGGAGGCGGCGCGGCGACTGTTTGCCATGGCCGGGCAAATACCCGGAGCCCGGGTGCAGTTCTTCACCGGCGCGAGCGAACGCGAACTGGCGGATTTGGGGGTATGGACCCGTAATGCCCGCCGCACCTGCCTGCCCCGGCAGCAATTGCTCCCGGCACTGGAGGAGTGCGACGTGCTGTTGCTGCCACACGGCTTTTCGGGCACTTTTCATCCGATCGAGTACGAGACCATCTTCCCCACCAAGACCATCGAGTACCTGATTTCCGGCCGGCCCATCCTGGCGCACAGCCCGCCGGGGGCGTTTCTGACCCGGTTCCTGAAGGAGCACGATTGCGCCCTGGTCGTGGACGCCCCTGACCCGGCGGCGGTGCGGGCCGGGTTGGAGCGCTTGCTCCGGGATGCGGACCTGCGCGCCCGACTGGTGCGCCGGGCGCTCAAGACGGCCGAGCCGTTTCACATTTCCCGCGTGGCCGCCCACTTCCGAGAAGTGGTGCAAAACGGCGGACCGACGCCAGCTTGAATCCGTGTCGCGCGAACGGACAGCCAACGGCAATGGCCCCGTCCGCGACGCGGCGTCATCTGTGGCCTGCGTGGTAAAAACGTGCCTCGGGCTTTCCAACTATCCTCCTTGGATAAACAAATATCTCAAACTCCACCGAAGTTCCCAATTCCGATGATTAAGCTGCGCGACTTGATAATCAGGCTTAAAGGCGTGTGGCCAATGTGGGATCGTCGAACCCTGAGATTATTTACCAACCGCGAGATACTTGAATACTTGCGTGGACCGGGGTGGGTTGAACGGGAGACCAAACATTACTCCGCTTGGCGGCAAACCTTGGAGCGGGGCACCGATTGGGGATGGCGCCTCGCGCATCCTTTCCCGTGTTACGCTTATGGGGCAATTGATTTTATCGAGGAGCACGTAAACCGTCGCGCGACGGTGGCTGAATTCGGTTGTGGCACTTCAACCCTCTGGTGGGCCGCCCGTGCCGCTAAGGTAATTGCCGTTGAGCATGATCCTCGATGGTATGCACTGATCCGAAAAGCGGTGCCTTCCCACGTGGAATTGCGTTTGGTTCCGGTGCAGCCAGGGGCACCAAGCCGCCCGGAATTTGTTTCGCACGTCTTGCCAGGGAATTTCGAGGCGTACGTCAAAGCCCTGGACGATTTGCCGGACGGCTCATTGGGCGTTTTGTGCGTGGATGGACGTGCGCGGGCTGGTTGTCTCCTGAGGGCGCATCACAAAGTCGAAGAAGGAGGGTACGTGATTCTGGACAATTGTCACCGTCGCCGATACCAAGACGCCATACAGCAATTGTGCGCCCAAGGCTGGTATACGCGCCTGTTCGAGGGCAACGGGCCGTATTTGGCAGCAGAACAACACACGATGGTTTTTTCACGTCGTCCACTTTAGTAGGCAAAACGACCGATTCATGGGGTCATCAATGCAACGTCGTCCGTGTAAATTTTTATTCGTAGCGCCTCGATTCCATACCAACCAAGTGCCGGTGATTCGAACCTTGATGCAGCGCGGGCATCCGGTGCGGTTCCTGGCTCGGTATGTGGGTGCGGTGGAAAGCCATACCCTGTTGAAGCCGGACCTGGTGCCATTGCGGGTGACAGGGAAGTGTGGACAGCGGTTGTTGGAGCAAACGCAGCGGCAGTGGCCGCGGCTGGGACCTTTGTGGCGGTACCTCAAGGATTACCGGCCGGACGTCACGATCATTCGGGACTTTGGTGCGTACACGGATTTGGCGGTGATGGCCTGGTTGCTGACGCACCGGCGCAAGTTCCTGCTTTACACGCAGGGGGCCAAATACCGACGCACATTCTCGTGGCGTCAGCGCCTGGCGGCTCGGGTGATGGTCCGCTGGTTGGGTGGAGGCTGGTTCACGCCGGTGCTGTACCGGGAAGGCCCCCAGCCGTTTACATTGGAAGAAGTGGACTTTGTCCCCCTCATCTTCGAGCCCCAGCCCGGCCTGGCCAAAGATTGGTCGGCGGTCAACCCGAGGGACCCGCTGCGGGTGTTGTGCATTGGTAAATACGCGGCTTACAAAAATCACCCCCTGGTGCTGCGGGCTGTGGCGCATCCCGATCTCCGCGACCATCTGCGGTTGACGCTTATTGGGGAATGCAGCACGCCGGAGCACGAACAGATGCTTGAACGGTGTCGCATCCTGGTGGGGGAATTAAACATGGAAAACCGGGTGGAACTGCACGGCAGTGTGCCGTACGAGCAAATCCAACGCGAATATGGTCGGCATGATCTCTTGGTGTTGGGATCCAACCGTGAGAGTTGCGCCATGGTGATCTTGGAGGCCATGGCCTATGGTGTTCCCCCGGTCAGCGGGGACTGGAACGGCAGTGCCTGTTACATCGAGCCGGGAAAAACCGGCTTCGTTTACCGCAGCGGAGATTTGAATGCCCTGGTTGAAACACTCCGGGAAGCCCTGCGGCGTCGGGCCGATTTGCCGGAGATGGGGGCACGTGCACGCGCATACATTTTACAACACTGCAGTGGCGAGGCCTATTACCGCGCGCTCAGTGACGTGGTCCGTCGCCGTTTGGGCTTTTCACTGGATGACTGAGCAGTCCACGATCCCTTCAAGAAATGGCTGACTCCTTCAGCGCTCCGGGATCACTGCGCCGTGCCGTGCCGATGCCTCGCAGGCCGCAGCTTGCCAAGCCGGCATCGGCACCTCGGCCCGTGGCCCCGGTCCCGGTCAGACAGCCCGCTCTGCTGATTTTCCTGGGGGCGGTTTTTGTGGTGTCCACCTACCTCGGGGCCATCCGAATCTCGGATTTTCCCCTGGCGGAGAACCCCGAGAACGTGGCGGGTGTCCTGCTGGCGGCGGTGTTTGCCCTGACCCGATTCGGTCGTGCTCGGTTGTGGGTGGGACCGGGGAAATATTTCCTGATCTACTTCGGTGTAACTGCTGGGCTGGCATTGGCCCGTTACGCATTGGAGCGTGAAACAGCGTCTTTGCGGATCTATGCTCAATACGCCCAAGCCTTTTTACTGTACCTGATCTTCTTCGATCTGTGTCGGGACCGCCGGGCGGTGCGGGTGTTGATGGTCACGTTTTTGGGAGCCACGATGCTGCTGTCGTTGGTGGCAAATCTCGGGGTGGGCGGAGCGGTGGGGGCGGCTGCGGCTGGTCGCGGCGGCGCAGTGGAACGCGTGGGTGTATTGGGCATGAACCTCAACTACCAGGGTTTCCTGTACGCGGCCGCGCTGACCGGCATTCTTTGCCACGGCCTGGCACGCTGGCCGCGGTTTGGAACCTGGGAGTGGATTTTGGCCGGCGGCGGGGCTTCGGTCCTCTTGGCGTTGTTGCGCACGGGCAGTCGCGGCGCGTTGGTGGTGTTGGTGGCCGGGGTGGCGGCGGCGCTGGCGCTGATGTTTCGCGGCCGGCGCTGGGGGGCCTATGCCCTGATGGTGCCGGTGGTCTTGTACGGCATCGGCAGTGCCATCATGCGGTCGGAGGTGATTCGGGCTCGCGTCGAGGCCACGCTGTATGAAGGCGATTATGGTACCCGGGATGCCCTGGCTCGCGAGGCTTGGGAGATGTTCAAAGAGCGGCCCTTGACCGGCTGGGGGACCAACTACATCGAGGAGCTCGGAGCGCGCATGGGCAAGTTACGCATCGCGGCGCACAACACCTACCTGCAGGTGGTTTCAGCTTTTGGTTTGGTCGGACTGGTACCGTGGCTGTGGGGATTGGCGGCCACCGGATTCCGGCTGTGGAGATATCGTACCAACCCCAGGGCGGCGACCCTGCTAGCGATTTTTATCGCATTGCTGGTGGCCATGATCCCGGGCAACTATGCTTACGGCCGCTTCAAGTGGATTTTTCTGGCTCTGGCCGGGGCGATGCCGTTGGCGCCGCCCCCGCCGGCCGGGCACGCGCGGACGGAGGCCACGACAGATGCGTCGGGCGCTCGGCTCCGAGCGCGGGGCCGGCCGGCCCGGTGGGGAATCGGTGTGGGCATGGCACGATGAGGATCGGGCTCTTGATCGGCGGGCTGGGTCAGGGCGGGGCGGAGCGGCAACTGGCCCAACTGGCCCTGGGTCTCCGGCAACGCGGACACGAGGTGGAGGTGATGACCTACACGGCCGCCGGCAAGGGGAGCGAGG
>CALJWR010000186.1 GCA_937976685.1 uncultured Verrucomicrobiae bacterium | reverse complement strand
TTGTACTCGGCGGCGTCCATGTTGGCCCGCAGGGCGTCCGCAGCCTTCCAGAGCGTCGCTTCGAAGCCGAGATTGGCACCGTTGCCTTTGCTTCCGTTGTCTTTTGACATGGTTCACTCGCCCATCCTGCTCGTCCGACCGGCGGACATCGGCCTTGTTTACTAAACAGAGCACAAAGAGATGATAACCCGCCGGTCAACGAATGGCAATCCCTCATTGGTGCAAACAGCGGGAGCGGGAGGTTGGCTATCGTCGGGACTTGAGCTGCGCCCAGAGGTGACGCTGTTTCCGCCAGTCGTTCCTGGCGCAGACGCGGCGAAGCTGCTTCTCGTTGATCGGGTCGCGGCCCTGCGCGACGAGCGGAAGGAACAGCAATTCCTCCTGGATGTCCGGGGCCAGGTGCAGCAGGTTCATGACCTGGGTGATGCGCGGCTGGGTGACCTTGGCCAGTCGCGCCAGCTCGATGGTGTCGGACACGGTGCCGCTCCGCAGGAGGTCCTCGAATTGGATGGCCAGGGCCATAACCCGCGAGACGCGGGGCACGCGGCCTGGCGGGACCGTCTGGGATGCCGGCGGGTTGTCCTCCATCCGCCGCCGGCCGCGCTCGCTGCGAGTGAAGAAGACCTGCTTTTTCACGGTAATCATGCTGCACCTCCGAGCTTCTGCCGCGCCAAGGTCTTGATGGCCGTGGGGTGGAAGGAGACCGCGACCGTGCTGTCGGTTGCATCGAACTCGACCCGCGCCACCAGCAGGGCCAGCACCTGGGCCTGTTCGCGCGGGCTCAGGGCGTTCCAGACGTTGTCGAAGTCGGCGAACGCCGCGTCGATGTCGCCAGCGTCCAACCGATCGCGCTGGTGCTCCTCGATTTGATGGCGAAGTTCAGCAAGCCGGGTCTCGGTCCGGGCGATGCGGTCGTGCAGTTCGGCAAGGCGGACACCGGCTGGCCCGGTCGCTGGTCCATCGCCACAGAGCTTGTGAATGTCGGCGTGGTGCCAAGCCAGTTCCTGCTCCAGACCTCGCTGCTCCGTCGCCAGTTCGGCCAACTCGCTGTCGAATTGCTCCTGGGCCTGGCGCAGGACTTCCGCACGCAGGCCCGGATCGGCGGCTATGCCGCGAATCTGGTCCACGACCACCCGTTCGATCTCGGAGGCCGGCAGCGAGCCCGACGGGCAAGCTTTCCGCCCGTTCTTGATCGCCCGCGTGCAAGTGTAGTAGCGGTAGCGCCGTTCGCCCTTGCAGGTGAAGCTGTGGGTCATGGCCCGGTCGCAGCCTTTGCAGAACAGCAGTCCCTTGAGCAAAGCGCCGTGGCGGTTCCGCACCATGACGCCGCCCGAGCGGCCGTTGCGTTGCAGCGTGGCCTGGACCTTCTGGAACAGCTCGGCATCGACGATGGGTTCGTGCTCCCCCTGGAACAGGTCGGCCTTGTGCTTGATCTTGCCGACGTAGAGCGGGTTGGTCAGCAGCGCGTACAGCGTGCCCTTGTCGAATGGGCGACCGCCCTTGGCCTCGCCTTTCTTGGTGCTCCATTCCTTGTTGCGCCAGCCCCGACGGGCCAGTTCGTCCACGACGGGCAGAAGAGACCCAAGCGACAGGTAGAGTTGGAAGATTTCGCGGACGCGGGCGGCTTCCTTGGCGTTGACGACCAGCTTAGGGCTCCCGTTGGAACGGTCCACGCCGTAGCCGAGGATGGGGAATCCGCCGGACCATTTCCCCTTGCGCCGCGTGGCGGCGATCTTGTCGCGGATGCGCTCGCCGATGATCTCGCGCTCAAACTGGGCGAAGGACAAGAGCACGTTGAGTACCAGCCGGCCCATCGACGTGGCCGTGTTAAACTGCTGCGTCACGGACACGAACGATACGTGATGCTTCTCAAAGATTTCGACCAGCCGGGCGAAGTCGAGCAGCGAGCGGCTGAGGCGATCCACCTTGTAGACGACCACGCAATCGACCTTGCCGGCCTCGATGTCCGCCAGCATCCGGCGCAGGGCGGGCCGATCCATGTTGCCGCCCGTGAAGCCGCCGTCGTCGTAACGGTCCTTGAGGCAAGACCAACCTTCGTGCTGCTGGCTGGCAACGTAGGCTTCGGCGGATTCGCGCTGGGCGTCCAGCGAGTTGAACTCCTGCTCCAGCCCCTCGTCCGTGGACTTGCGCGTGTAGATGGCACAGCGGACAGCTGCCGTCGCGGGCTTGGTGGAGGTTTTTGTGCGCTTCATGGCTTGCCCTCCAGCCCGAAGAAGCGATAGCCGTTGACGTGCGAGCCGGTGATCTTTTTGGCCACGGCCGAGAGGGACTTGTAGCGCTCTCCCTCGAACTCGAAGCCGTCCGGCAGCACCAGCACCTGGAGCGTGCGGCCCTTGTACTGGCGGACAATCGCGGTGCCGGGCGCAGGCAGGCGCGCGTCCGTTGCGATGGCGGCGTGCGTCACGACCGCTGCTTCCGGCGCGACCTCGTTGGCCTTCGGCGGCATGACCCGCAGCTCCACGCCGTGGGCCAGTTCCGCGGCCCGCCGCCGTGCCCGTTCGCTCAGGTCGCCTTCGGCCAGGGCCTGGAGCTTCCAGGCGATCTTGCGGACCAGGTACGTGCGGTGCCGCGTTCGCGTCGGTTCGCCGAACAGCTCGGCGTAGCGCTCGCAGAGTTGCCCCGTGGACATCCGCTGAAACGCAGCAACCTCCCTCTCGATGTCGAGTTTCATGGGTAGACCTTTCTGGTTCTCGGTTCGTTAAACCCCGATACGCCGAGACACACTGAGCCTCGGATTGCCGGGAACCTCAAGGCCAGCCGGCGAGGATTCTGGAACTTCTTTTTCGGGGCGGAATTCGCTGCGTCGCAGACGGCGATGGTAGCGCCGGACGCCACGCGCGAGAATGGCGGCAACCTGCTTGAGGCGCTGGTCAGCGGTCAATTCCGAGAAGGATGCGTCCACCATTGCGACAGGCTCCTTGATTGCGGTGACCTGTCGGTTATGTATGCCGTCGCGTTGGAGCATGTCCGCGCGATGGCGGACTCGGAGAGGTGAGCGGGAAATGCCGCGCGGCGATAACCCCCGAGGAGCGTTCCCAACGGTCCGTTGTTTTCGTTCGGTGCGATGCTGCGGGGCGAACGTCCGTCTAACCCGAACGGGCGCGGCGCGGAGAGACACCGAGAGTTTCGGGGCAAAGGCGTCGTTGCTAATGCGAATGCGGGGTCGAGCGGTTGTCTCTACTTGGGTCAAGAGAGCGCGGACGAACGACGGCGATGCCGTAACCCGGTGCGGGGAATTGCGTTTCTTCGCGGACGTGGAGATGTGCCCGTCGCGGGAAAACCGCGAACCCGCGGGGAACGGGGTTCGCAACGAGAAGGAGAAAGTACCCCCGGCAGGATTCGAACCTGCGACCGACGGTTTAGAAAACCGTTGCTCTATCCGGCTGAGCTACGGGGGCGACGTTAACTGCATTTTATAGCAACGACGTCCGGGTCCCAGCTCCGGTCGGCAATCGCATCATTGTCGAGGTCTAGCATGCGACCGTCAGCCGCTGAGCAGTTCCTGGCTCACCACGCTGTAGCGGGGGCCTTTCGGCGTCAATTCGCTGCTCATGACGTGAAGGGCGGCGACCTCGAATCGACCACCCTGCCAATCGCGGACACGTTTCAACTGCTGCCGCAATGACGTCGAAACCTCACCACCCCGTGCGCGTCCCAAGGTCACGTGGGGCGTAAACTCTCGCTCTTCGCGGCGGTAAGCACCGAGCTTCAGGAGCGGTTCTTCCAAGGCGCGATGCAACGTGACCAAGGCCTCGCGCCCCTGTTCGATGCCAGCCCAGATGACTTTAGGGCGACGCTCATTCGGGAAACAACCGACTCCGCCTAGGGTCAATTCCATCGGAGCATGTTGACCACAGGCATCGCGGACAGCCCGGCAGACATCGACCAGGTCCACTGCGTCCACTTCACCCAGAAACAGCATGGTGACGTGCAGGTTCTCGGGCTCGACCCATTTCACATCAGGCGCCAACGAGGCAAATTCATCGCGTAAGGCGGCGACTCGCTGACGCGTGGCATCGTCCAATAACACAGCAACAAACGTCCGCAGACGCAGCCGTCCCATCGCGCCTATCAATCCTCGTTCAGCGCCTGAATCCAGAACCCCCTCGTGCCGTGGTGTAAGCGAGCGCCGATCTGCGTGATGACCTTCATTGCCAAAAAGCAGCTGGCACGAGCGGCGCGGTGTGCAGGGAGACCTTGCGTCATGCCGTAAAGAAACGCCCCGGCGAACATATCACCGGCTCCGGTCAGGTCTTTCGGCTCGCACGGGTACGCGGGAACATGAGCTTCGATTCCGGCATGGCGGACGTAAGCGCCATTCGCCCCGTCTGTCACGACGCAACTGGGGACCATCGCCTTGAGTCGCTCAAACGCGGTGAGGGCATCGCTGCTGTTCGTCACCGCACACGCCTCGGGCGCATTGCAAAACAGCAGGCTCGTCTGTTCCAGGGCTTCCAAGAAGACCTCCGCGAAGGCTTGAGGCACAAACGCTTCGGAACAAGTCAACGCCACTCGGCTACCGTGTTTCTTTGCCAAACGCAGGGCTTCGCGAATCGCGGCTTGTCCGGTATCCGAATTGGCGAAGACATAACCTTCGATGAAAAGCCACTGCGATTTTTTGATTCTTTCCTCGTCGACGTGACGCGCCGTCAATTGGCTTGATACACCGAGACAAGTCCGCATCGTCCGCTCGGCATCGGGAGTAATCAGGCAAACACAGGTCCCGGTCGTCTCTCCGACAACCACGGGATTGCCCATGTCGATTCCCAAGGCTTCAAATTCGTTTTCGTAGAACAGCCCGTAACGATCGTCTCCAACACATCCGATAAACGCCGCCTCG
>CALJWR010000185.1 GCA_937976685.1 uncultured Verrucomicrobiae bacterium | reverse complement strand
CACGAGGGTGCCGAGCGAGCCGAAACCGAGCACCAGACGTCTCGGTCGATCACCGGACCGGCGAACCTGCCCACCGCCGGGAGCGCAAGTCCCGGCAGCATTAGGGGTTGCGGAGCGGTTCGCGAGCGTGCCGCGGTTTTCGCAGGCCGCATTGGGAGAACGAACAGGTGCACGGCGTAACACTCCGTGGGAATTAGGGTTACGGGAACGCGAGCGTGGCCGGTACCCCCCGGCGTCACCTTCACGCTCGCCCGAGGGTCAGCGGGCAAATTCGCTGGCTGAATTATCAAGCTGAATTATCAAAGAGCGTGGATGTTCTTCGATCCGGAGATCGACCCTGCGGTACGACGTCGTTGAAGACGGAGAGACTGCCGCAGAAGAAAGCACGCCTATAGCGTACAAGCGGATTCTAACAAAACGGCGGCAGGAGGACAAGCTTTAGAAGGGATTTTCTGCGGGCAAATCGAACTGTTCGCGCAGGAGCCGGTCGACGACTTGCCTTTCGATCTTTTCCCAGTATTGTCCACTGGGCAGCCAGGTCTTGGCTGAGGATTGGGTTGCGGTTAGGTCGCTCCATGCGTACCAATGCGTCTTCGCCCGCTTGCTCTTGCCGGAGCGGGTGGTGGAGCGGGTTGTGTTTGACTGGGGGGAGGTTGCGGCGGCATCGGGGTTGAGGAGGGGTGTGGTATGGGTCCAGACGGGGCAGCCGTTGATCTTTTCAGCGACGGGTTGTCCGGTGGTTCGATCGACCAAGACGAACCACCATGCGCCCATCCAATCGGGATCGGTCAATGCCTTCAAGCCGATATTGGCGGCCGCGTTCAGGTCGGCCTGGATGCCCTTGGCCAGGGGAGAATGGGGATCGGCGGAAACGAACAATTCGCCGCCGCGGCAGGGCAGGCGGAGCGTGGCGGGCGGTTGGGAGAGGGTGGCTGCCTTGTGGAGGAACTCAGCCAGGATGCGGTCGCGCGGCGGCAATTCGCCGCTAGCGGCTTTCACCCGTTTGAGTTGAGCGACCCAGGCGCGAATTTGCCTTTCCGAGAGCGTTTCCGCCTTGGCGGGTGAAGAATCCGCCGATGCAGCGTCGCCTGCGCGAACACGCTGGGCTGCCTCTTCAAGAACGCGGTAGGGGACATCCTCACAGCGCACGCCGGCCGCCCCGGTACGGGAATCTTGGCGTGAGGTATAGGCGGGCGAGACCTCCACGAAATGCAGCCCATACAGTTCGCACGCTTCCATGATGTGCTTGCGGAGGTTGCGGGCCTGCCAGTCCATGAGCTGACGATTCTCGCGGCGTAATCGGGAATCCTCCGGCTTGTAGTGCTGGAGATTTTCGACCACTACGACGTGACACGGTTTGTCGACGGCTTGGGTGGGTCGGCGCCGGTCTCGGCCCAAGGACTTCTTCATTCGACCCGCGCCGAGGGCCGCTTCCGCCACGCGGCTGGCCAGTTGCTTGAGGCGTTGTTCTCGGAGGCGCTGGAGTTGATGGAGAATACGGCGGCCGAAGTTGGCGAACGACCGGTCGCCCGGGAGGGGTACGTTCTTTCGCAGGTCGTCAGGTTCAGGCCGCATGCGGAAGGCCTTGAGCACTTGGTACAGTTCGCGGATGGTGGCGAGGCGTTTTACGGAAAGCCCTCCGACACGGCGGACGGCGGTGCCGGCTTGCCGGCAGTCCTTCTGGCGAGGCAGGATGAACCGGCGGAGCCAACGGAGGTACTGGCGCCAGGCGGTTTGTCGGTCGCGCCACCGATCGGCCCAAAGCCGGTGCAGCTCTATGGCATGGGCCGACTGGGGATCGGAGAAGTGTGCGGCCACTGCCCTGAGTGCCTGGCGTGCGGTCTCGACCCGAGCGGCCGGTTGGGCCCGAGGCAGATCGTCGGGGATTTCGGTGAGCTGCGGACCGCCAAGCTTCTGGTGGATCAGAGAGTCCCACATTTCTCGGGCCCAATCGTCGCGGTATCGGGCTGAGCCGGCCAAAGCCAGCCAGCGCAGGAGGGCATCCTGGACGAACTCCGCGCGTTGTTCTGCATTGAGGTCAACGTACTGCCCGCCTGCCACGGGCTTCTTGCTGGCGGTCATCGCGTAGGCGATCCGGGCCATGTCTCCCAGACGGCGCAAACCGAGGCGTGCCAGGCGGACCGTATCGCGTTGGAGATCGTCGATGCGAGGCTTCCCGTGCAACGGCGTGAGGCCGAGAAATCGCCGGAATTGATTGACCGCGTCAAGTTCGTCTTGGCGAGCGTACCGGGCGGGCCGGTCTTCGCCCTGGAGTTTGATCAGGAATTGACGATCCAGCCGCGCCCAGGGAGCCGGATGCTCGGTACCGTCGGGGAGCCTGTCCGGGCCGATCCGGCGGTAGATGGTGGTCTCGATCACGGGGTTGCCTTTGTTACGGCCCGACTTTTGAAGCTCTTGGCTGTGGCGCCGCAAATGGATGTAAAGTTGGTCTCCGGAGGGTTCGGGATGCCCTGCGGCTTGGCAAGCGTCGATCATCTGTTGACGCGTAAGCGTTTCCCAGACGGCGCAGGCCGCCGCATAGCGGTGCCCAAGATCGAGCGAGAGCACGCGCAGGCCGGGTAGTCGGGCCAGGCAGAGCCGGGCCCGCCCTTTGCGGCCTTGATTGGCCGCGTAATCGAGGTAGTAGCCGTTACGGCCCTTCTTGTATTGGATGCCTTGAGGCAAGCCGGCGGCGACATAATCGAGCCAGGGCCCTTTGGGCTGCAACGTGGCGGAGGTGGTCAAAAACCATGTGAGGTGTTCCCAGTGGCGCCGGGCACGTGGGTTGCTGTGGAGCGACTGGAGCTTGGATAAATCGGGGTCGGCATGCTTGCCGTAAACCAGGTCGGCCAGGCGGTCGAGCTGGTCGCGTGGAACCTGGAGCCGCCCGTTCCAGTGTTTTTGCTCAAAGATGCGAGTGACGGTGACGGCGGTCTTGGGCGGTTGAGCGGCTATGACGCGGCCCAGGCGATCCGCCCGTGTCACCGACTTGTCGTTAGTACGATCGCTGAAATGGTCCAGGTCGAAATCCGCACGGAAGCGTTTGGAATGCCAGCGGAGATGAAGCTTCTCGACGCCAGTCCCACTCCAGACCCCGAGCGTCACGGTCCGAAGGTCCAAGCCTTGCTTCGAAGGCTGGTGCGCTGCCTTGAGAGCGGAGTACTCGACAAACCATCGGGACTTGCCGTAATCGACGTAAATGGGGTGGCGCAGGGGATCGGGATGACGGTAGGCCGGGACCTTGAACCGCCCCTGATCGTATTGGGCCACCGTCGCGGCGACATAGGACTTGAGAATCTCGGCATTCGGCGATCCGTCGGGATCGCGCCAGACGCACACGGCGTCATCGTCAGCAAGGGACGGGGCGGGGTTGGACGCATCGTCATCGCCGAAGCCGGCAAAGAGCTGGATGTCGCCGAATTTTTCGTCTTCATCGAGATTGGCCTGCACTTCCCTGGCAGCGACGATGCGCTCGTGGCGGGTGGCGTTGGGGCCCAGCTCGGCCCAGGCCCGGACGACTTTGTCCCAGCCGTCGATGGCCCGCTTGCGGATGAGGTAGTCGCCCAGTGCCCCTGAGATCGAGGCGCGGCGCTGGCGGAAGGTGTCCAGCCACTCGCGCGCTTTCTGGGGAACGTTGGTGATTTTCTGGGCGTCTTCCTGGAAGCGGCGTCGCTGGACCTCGGCCCGCTTGATCCACGTGTGGGCGGCCGAGACGCGCCGCAAGGCATGATCCAGCGCCACGCCATGCTCCCAGATGAGGTCCGTGTCCGTGCGATAGGGCATACCGAGGGTGGCTTCCATGTGGGTCCGCCAATCGCGCATCCAATCGAGGGCATCCGAGTCCCCAGCGGCTTTCGAGGATTGTACTTCGGCCTCTGCCCTGAGCGTGGCGGCGGTCTGCCTCCAAAGTTCGTCGTCTACGCGGTCGGCGTCGCGGATCTTTCGGAGGGCATTGGCTCCTTTGGAGGGGTGGCCTTTCCACCCGACAGCTCGCTTCAGTTGCCGATAAAGCTCTTCCTGATCGCTGCTTTCCGACGGGGAACAGCCAAGGGTTCTCAGAAGCACTGCCAGTGCGTCGCGCCCAGAGCGACCGACGATTTGGGCGGGCTCAATGCTGGCTAGCTGCTCCAGACGCCTGCTGATAGCCGCCGAATCGCTTTTCTGGCCTGCGCCCCAATGGCGACTCAGCCATCCGCCGGCTCTCTGGACGAAATCTTTGGCCTCGGCGGGGGGCGCGGCTTCCGCATCAGGTAACAGGAAATAGTCGTCTGCGTCTCCCAAGAATGCAAATAAGGTGTCGGCAGCCCACTGCGAGCTCAAACCTTGGTACTGCTTCTGCAACTGGGCGAAGCAAGCGGCGCGATCGACCCAGACGGCG
>CALJWR010000184.1 GCA_937976685.1 uncultured Verrucomicrobiae bacterium | reverse complement strand
TGCGCGTCTGCCTGGTGGCGCTCAAGGCGGATCTTCACCCCGAGCCTTCCTGGCCCCAATTACAGGAACGCTCCCAGCACGATCCCCGCATCCCTTTCCAAGCACTCGTCAAGCACCGCGCCAAATGAAAAGACCGTGGGGAAACCGGTGTCCGTCCATTGTCAATTGGGGAGGGTGATCCGGACGGGCGGAGCGGGATGGAGGCATGTTACGCCCCCGGGCGTTCCAGACCATCGGCTGAAGTTGTGGGAATGGTGTCAGCCGCCAGTCTGGATGCCGGGGTTTTTTAGGTGACGCTGGCAGACGAGCAGTCGCTTGCTCGGGAGACAGTGAGGGGCACCGCGGGGATGTTTGCTGCGGGCCGGCAACGGCTGGTGGTCGGCCCCGCCGAAGCGGTCCCGGCGGGCGACGCCGACCCTCGTGCGCAGCCGGCCCGGTTCGCTCAGTCCAAACAGAAGGGTGACGGCCAGTCTCCCACGCCCGGGTCCGGCCGGGGGGCAGTCGGACCACTTGGCCGCTCCGGCGGCGGAGTCAATGAGGGGGTCGGGGTTCTGGCCAGCCAAATGCCAGGGCCGGGCGTGCTGTGGTGACATCCCGCCCGAAACACGCTTGGGGCATACCGGCTGGGGACGGGGAGGCGAGACGCAGCCTGACGGACCCGCGAATTGCGGGCGCAGCAATCCAACCGCCGCCAGCCGGCTGCTCGGAGAAGGATTCGTGCTCTCGCCCGCACAACGCGACAGCGAGGCGTCAACAGAAACTGGCCGTTCAAAACAACACGCCGGTTTCAACCGCCTGCCAAACCGGGGCGGGGGCTCGGCCTGCTTGCCGGCCCAAGCCACCAAACTCTGACATCAGACCGGCGGTTACCGTTTGCCGTTGATTCACGGAGGGGGGAACGGTTGTATCGCCGAACAACGCTTCGCCATGAATTCCCGCGACAGACTGCAGGCCGCGCTTGGCCATCGCCAACCCGATCGCGTACCGGTGGACTTCGGCGCCACTTTTGTCACCGGCATGCACGTGTCGGTGGTTCACCGGCTGCGACAGCGCCTGCTGGGCGAACCGGACCATCGCGTGAAGGTGATCGAGCCCTACCAGATGCTGGGCGAGATTGACGACCGCTTGCGCGAAGCGCTCGGCATAGACGTCATCGGCGCGCTGGGGCGACGCTCAATTTTCGGGACCGAGGCGAAAGACTGGAAGCCGTTCACCACCTTCGATGGCACGCCGTGCCTGCTACCCGGCCAGATGAACCTCACGCCCGCGCCCGACGGCGGCTGGTACATGTATCCGGAGGGCGACACCAGCGTCGGCCCGAGCGGCCACATGCCGGAAGGAGCGTATTTCTTCGACGCGGTGATCCGGCAGGATCCGATGGACGAAGATCATCTTGATCCGGC
This sequence comes from uncultured Verrucomicrobiae bacterium, assembly GCA_937976685.1. GTDB lineage: Bacteria > Verrucomicrobiota > Verrucomicrobiia > Limisphaerales > J093 > JADJWF01. The sequence goes on along the minus strand of CALJWR010000184.1, from coordinate 5,957 downwards.
TGACAACACGGAAGAGTTCGCCCTCCTGAACGAGGAGGACCTCGCCTACTATCGTGAAAAGAAGACCTGGTTCGAGGCGCGGCGTGAGTACGGCGCCATCCTCGTCATCCCGGGCACGGCCTTCGGCGACATCGCGTTGGTGCCCGCCCCGTGGCTGAAGCACCCGAAAGGCATTCGCGACGTGGCCGAGTGGTACATGATCACCAAGGCGCGACCGGATTACGTGCGGCAGGTTTTTGAGCGGCAATGCGAGATCGCCCTCCAGAACGTGGAAACCCTGATCAACCTCTTCGGCAACACGATTCAGGTCGCGCTAATCACGGGCACCGACTTCGGCACCCAGCGTGGTCCCTTCATCTCCACACAGGCGTATCGCGAGCTCTTCCAGCCCTTTCACCGGCGCATCAACGAACTCATCCACCGGCGCACGGCTTGGAAGACGTTCATCCACTCGTGCGGGTCGGTGTACCAGTTCCTGCCCGCGTTCATCGAGGCGGGCTTCGATGTCCTGAATCCGGTTCAGTGCTCGGCACTGGACATGGAGCCGCGGCGGTTGAAGCGGGAGTTCGGGCGGGACCTCGTTTTTTGGGGAGGAGGCGTTGACACCCAGCAGACGATTGCGCGGGGCACGCCGGAGCAGGTCTATCAGGAAGTCTGCGAGCGCATTGCCATCTTCAACGAGGGCGGGGGGTACGTTTTCAACGCCATCCACAACATTCAGGGCAACACGCCAATCGAGAACGTCGAGGCCCTGTTCAAGGTCCTGCGGGACAACGCGCGAGGCTGATCCCGGTGTCGCCTCGTTTTCGCAGAGAGAAAGAACTTGTCCAGCACGGGCGACGCGGGTCGTCCAAACGAGAAGGCCGCCCGAAGGGCCGCGGTTCCTAGTTCAGATAATGGGAGCAGCGCGAGGCGCTCCCGGCCTTGGGGCGGTTCAGCGAGCTACGCTTTCGCCCGGGCGAACAGCTCGGCCACGAAGTCCCAGTTGACCACGTTGAACCAGGCGGCGACGTAGTCGGCGCGCCGGTTCTGGTACTTGAGGTAGTACGCGTGCTCCCAGACATCGATGCCCAGCAGCGGCGGCCGACCATAACTCAACGGACAGTCCTGATTCAGCGTGCCTTCCACCCGCAACTGGCCGGTATCCCAGCTCAGCCAGGCCCAACCGCTGCCGAACTGACCAAGCGCAGTCTTCGTGAACTCGTCCTTGAACGCGCCGAAGGAACCGAACTTCCCGGCAATGGCCGCTGCCAGTTCGCCTTTCGGTTCGCCGCCACCGCCCTGTTTCATCATTTGCCAGAATAGTTCGTGGTTCAGGTGCCCGCCGCCATTGTTGCGAACCGTGGTGCGGACTTTTTCGGGAACCCGGTCCAAGTGACGGACGATCTCCTCGATGGATTTTCCGGCCAGTTCGGGCGCTTCCGCCACCGCACGGTTCAGGTTGGCGACATAGGCGGCATGGTGTTTGCCGTGGTGGATTTCCATGGTCCGGGCGTCCACGTGCGGTTCCAGAGCGTCTGCGGGGTAAGGAAGAGGCGCGAGCTTGAACGGCCCCGTCGGCGCGGCGGCGGGCGCCGCTGCGGCGGTTTGCGCGCCGAGAGTCGCCAGCGAAGCGGCCCCGGCGGCAGAAAACAGCGCGGCCCGGGCGATGGCTTCGCGCCGGGAAATCAAGGAATGGTCGGTGTTCATTTCAGTTCGCGTAACTTGCCATGCCCTCGCGACCGCGCAACCGCCCGGCGAGGGGAATTGCCGCGAGACAACGAGCGAGGATGGGAGCCGACGGTCCGAGTTCACCTCGGGCCGATAGGATCCCTCAGTGAGCAGTCGCACCTCGGCCGGACTTCGCCGACTTTGGCCTGAAAGACGAACTGGGGCGAGGGAGGCCGGCTTCCGCCTCCTCGCTCCGACGACTCCGCGACATCTTCAATCGCCTCCGCGCCATTGGGGAGCCTGACTCCCCCTTCGCGTCGGTGGTCCCGCAGGCCGTCAGTAGCCGAATTTGCGCTCCCCCGTGCGGGCGACCACGTAGCCCGTGCGTTCGAGATACCAGTTGAAGTCCTGGCGGCCTTGGGCATCGAAGGTCATCGTTGGGGGGTACGCATAGCGGACCTGCGTGTACTTCGAGGTGCGGCTAAGCCACTTCTTGATCTCGGAATGGCCGTCCGCAAAGGAGAACCCGCACGCGCCATTGTGATATGAGGCGGGAATGTCCTGCCACGCGGTGGCGGTCGGGTTGTTGATGAAGTAACCGTCGTTGATTGAGTCCGGGTGCTCGTCAAGGAACAACCAGGTCTTCGACGGATTGGGCACGGCCGAAGCCTTGAGATACTGCATGTATTCTTGGAAGCCCCAATTCAGCCCCTGAGCCGTGGGATCGTTGCCGATGCTGAACCGGCCAAAGACGGAGTTCATCGCCAGGCTGCGGTTGCGCTGGTACCAGCCCGCGCGTTTTTGGGCGCCGCTCAGGTACTTGTCCGCCGGGCATTTGTACACTCCCAAGGTGGCCGCGGTGTAGGTGCCCAGCACGCCGCTGGCCACCCAAGCCTGATTGGTATTGCTCTTGTCAGCCGTGGACTGAGAGGCGCCCCACGTCATGACGTTGTTGACCCAGTTGTCAAAAACCCGCTGTTCAATCGCCTGAATGGTCTCGGTGACGCCGTAGTTGTTTGGCACCCGGTCCTGGTAATCGCCCACGTACATCTGCCACGCCGTGCCGAGCTGTTTGGTATTGCTCAAACAACTGATGCCGGTGGCCTTCGCCTTGGCCTTCGAGAGCGCCGGTAACAACATGCCTGCCAGAATGGCGATGATGGCGATGACCACAAGGAGCTCGATCAGCGTGAAACCCGGCAGACCGGGACGAGATTGGACTGTGACTTTCATGATGCACTGCGGTTCAGGCTGGCGTGCCAAGCTCGAATCGGTCGGCCTGAGATTCGCGCCCGCCAGACTTTCCCGCGTTAATAAACGAGGAGACTGACGGGAATCAAGCCAGCTCTCCCGTTTCCGTCCCGAAATAGGCCGGGCGTCTGACGGCACACCAAGCGTGCCACCGGCAGGCACCCCGGCTTCCGCGCAAGCTTCAGATCATCGCCCTGAAACCTTGCTCGGCGCGGCCAGATCGCCGAGACTGAACTGGATGCCGTCGAGGATGTGCCGCAGCAGCGCCGGATTCCAGAACTCCTCCTCGTTGTGGCCCAACGCCGTGTAGAACACCCGCCCTTCCCCGAATCGCTTCACCCAGCACAGTCCCAGGTCGCGGTCTGGGCGCAGATTCGGTTTGTTGGTCTCCATGCGCGAAAGATCCAGGCTGTACAGCACCCGGTTGTTCTGGCGCGAGTAGGGAGCCTGGAACTGATAGCCCTCGTCTATGATCTCGAAGCCGCGGCCCTCGAACGCCCGCACCACCGGATGATCCGGCTCGTCGAGCTTGACGGCGATCTTCTCGTACGCGTTCCAAGGATGGCTTTCAAACAGCCCGCCCAAGGCCTCGCTGAACTCGGGCCACTTGTAGAACAGCCAGGAAGCCCCGTGGATGCCCGCCAGCCCCTTGCCGCTCTTGATCCATTCGAGCAGGTGGCGCTTGAGACGCTCGTCGTTGCGTTTGGCCTCAGCCTGTTTTCCGGGGGGCAATTGCTCGAAGTCGTCGGGGAGAAAGAGTTCTCCCAACGCGCTGACGAAACACACGCCGTCGAACTGCTGAAGTTGATCCGGCTCAAACAGGGCAATGTCCTCGCTGATGGTCGCGGTAAAGGCGCCGGTCTTGTCCCCCATCAGGCGAACTGCCAGTGCACCGTGGGGAATCGAGGTGTGGTAAAAGCCTTTGCACAGCGTGAAGACCAGGAGGCGGCGTGGTTGTTTGGGCACCGCGGTTGCCCTCGTTGGCACGGCGGAGGCAATCTTGCGCGCCTCCTGTTCCGTCGGTTGGGGCTTCTCAGCGGCACGCCCCCAAACCACGAGGGCCAGTGAGAGGACCGTCGGGATGAGCGAGCGGGAAGAGCGTAGTTCGCAGCTTTTCATGAACCCAGGGTACGCCGCCGCGTCGCGCTGGAAAGTTTCTTATCCGGCCCGAAGCACGGCTCAATCAGGTTGGCGAAGGACAACTTCTCCACGTTGAACTCGTGCCGTACAGGCCAGCCGGAAGCGGGTGGGGTCACAATCGTTCGCGCGCAGCACCTCCGTTTCCGCCGCGGACACCGGAGAAAGATTCCCCATGCCGCTGACGATCTCGACCGCGCACGTGCCGCAGGAGCAGTCGCAGCACCCCGCCTCCATCGGCACGCCGGCCGCATGACCAGCGTCCAGCAGCGAATCGCTCGCGGGTACTTCCGCCGTCACATCCACAGGAAGAATGGTGACTTTCGGCATGTCCGGTTGACGCGACGTCGCGCCCCTCCAGAAGCAACCACAGACCGAGGGATGACCCAAGCGCCAATTGTGGCGGCCGCCCCGCTCGCACGACCAACCGGCCAGGCGTCGCCCGCGCAAACAACGCGCCGCGGAGCGTCACCCCCCGCCGCGCGCCATCTGATCCCCCTCCTGCCTACACCTTCCAGGGTCCGCGAACTTCGCGGGTCTTCCAGGTGTTTGCCTCGGCATCGCCGATGAATTGCTCGGCGGCCGGGTCCCACTTGAGCGGGCGCTTGTGCCAGTAGGCGAGGTTTGCCAGGTGGCAAATCGTCACCGTCCGGGCGCCGACTTCCACGTCGCAGATCGGCTTTTGGCGGTCACGGATGCGGTCCACGAAATCCTTGTAGTGGTTGGTGCTCTTGTAGAGCTTGATGGGCAGTTCCTCGACTTTCGTCGCGGCGAGTTCCTCGGGCTCGACCTTGAATTTGCCGCGGTCCACGCAGACCTTCCCGCGCTCGCCCACAAAGACGACGCCAAACCCGTACCCCTCCAGGCCGCCGTGATACATGAGCGTGCCGTCGGCGTACTTGAGCACCATCTTCGGCACATCCTTGCCGTCGGGCGGAATGATTTCGACCGGACCGCTCTCATCCATGCCCAAACCCCACTGCGCGATGTCGAAGTGATGCGCGCCCCAATCGGTCATGCCCCCGCCCGAATACTCGCGGAAGCTGCGCCAGTCCGGGAAGTGCTGATGCACCCCACGCGGACTCAACACCGAGTGGTACGGGCGCAGCGGCGCGGGACCGAGCCAAAAATCCCAGTCCAGTCCGGGTTCCATCGGTTCCTCCGGAAGGTCGCACCAGCGGCTGGGGCCGCCGACCGAGACGTACACTTCCTTCACCTTGCCGATGGCGCCGTTGCGCACCAGGGAACAGGCACGCCAGAACTCGCCGCTCGAGCGCTGCATGGAGCCCGTCTGGAACACAACGTTGTTCGCTCGCACGGCGTTGGCCATGGCCCGCGCTTCGTGAATCGTGAGGGACAGCGGCTTCTCGCAATAAATGTCCTTCTTGGCATTGGCGGCCGCGACGACGGGGTAGGCGTGCCAGTGATCCGGCGTGGCGATGACCACGGCGTCAATGTCCTTCCGCGCAAGCAGGTCGCGGAAGTCCTTGTACTCGGCGCAACCTTTGAAGTCCTTGTCCTGCTTGGTGGAGTAGAACTCCTCGACCTTTTTTTGGTGGGCGAGTCGCCGGGTCGTGTCCACGTCGTTCACGGCCACCACCTGGACCGAGTCGTGCGGGAGAAAACTATTCAGCAAATGACGGCCCTGGGTGCCCACGCCGATGAAGCCAAGCGTGATGCGGTTGTTGGGCTTGGCCGCTCCTTCGGCGGCCCAGATGCGCGAGGGCAGGAGCAACGGAGCCGCACTGGCGAGCGCGGTGCGGGTGAGAAACTGTCTGCGGGTAGTGTTCATGGATTTCAAAGGGCTTCTTGCCGGTTCGGACTCGTGTCAGACGGCCGGCATGCCGGGCGGATTCAAACCGCCCCGAAGGTCTCTCGCAAGGATGCGCGCGTCGCGGGCGATTGCTCCGGAGGGTTGG
>CALJWR010000183.1 GCA_937976685.1 uncultured Verrucomicrobiae bacterium | reverse complement strand
ATAGGCCACCCACTCATCGATGAGAATCAGGCAGGGGCTGTACTCGTTAAACAGTTCCCGCAAGACATCGCCCGGACTCGTGGCTCTTTCATCATCGGCGGCAAGACGCCGAAACGCTTTCTTGGCTTCTTTTGTACCTCCGGCGGCATATCCAATTTGCCAGGCCAGTTCGCCCCACAGAGTTCGGACCACCGTGCCATCCTGTTTCTTGACGGGATTCCCTGGAGAGATCTTGTTACCCACCAGCACAACGCGTCGGGGGCTGGGCAGAGATTTCACTCCAGCGTCCTGCATCACAGACTCGATGCCGACTAACTCCCGCGGCGATGTCCCGGAGAAGAGGTGGTACAAAGCCAGCATGGAATGGGTCTTCCCACCCCCAAAGTTTGTCTGAAGCTGGACGACCGGATCACTCCCCTGTCCAGAGAGCCGTTGCACCGCGCCAACCAGGAGGCGCTTCAAGCTCTCGGTGAGATAGGTGCGTCTGAAGAACTCAATGGGGTTCCGATACTCATCGGTCCCTTCGCCCAAATGCACCTGCCAAAGATCTGCGGCGAATTCGGCCTGTTGGTACCGTCCGCTTGCGACATCTTTATGCGGCGTGACGACATCACGCCAAGGCTTCAAACTACTCGTGGCAGCACTTTCGATGGCCGTGCCGGCACTCTTGCGCTTTTCACTGCGTATTTGTTCGTCGAAGCGAAGCCGGAGCAACTCCATCTTCATTTTTTCGATCTCATCTGCCTGCGGAGCAGACACAGCAGTGAGTAAGCGTCCCGCCGAGTCGAGTGCGCGATAGGCATCATCGCTGGAAAACGATTCCTGATGGACCCATTTATTCCGATGATCGCGCAATTCGCCGAGCAAGCTTCGTTCAGCCGGCCCCAGTGTCTTGTGGAACACATCGTTCCATGATTCCCACATCAACTTGAGGAGCGCCGCCACATCCCAGTTGGCAATGGCTTGTTTCGCATTGAGTCGATCCTCACCCACATATCGAGCAGCTTCCAGCAGCGCCCGATCCTTATAGGTGCTGGTGAACTCTCGCTCGACAAAAGATCCTAGCCCATTTTTAAGGATCTCAAGCGCTTTGCCGATGCGTTCGTGATTAGTGATGGCCATTATGCTGAGCCTCCCTCTAGGCCGGCTGGCGGACCGGCTGCAGCACTTTTCAATAGCCGCACCATGAAGCGTGATTCCTCCTCGATCAAGTCCGGCTCGGTTCCGTTGTGCGCCCGCATGCCCTCGATGATCTTTCGAGGCACGCCCAGGCCGGTCGCCTCGATGTACCGGTAGTCGCGCAGCACTTCCTTGATCAGCTCGTTGCGCGAAGCGCGGTAGCCGGCGCGCATTTTGTCCACGGTGACGGTGTTCGGGAGGCGCCCTGGCGAGATGATCTCGAGGCGGTCGGAGTAGATGGACAGCTCGATGTCCATGACACCGATCGTGTAGTCCCGGTGCGCGACCGCGTTCACGATGGCCTCGCGCACCGCTTCAAGGGGGTAGTCCCAGCGCTCCCTGCGCTGGCCGCCGTCATCGATCCAGGCCTCGACGCCGATATTCCTCCGCACGAAATCGAGCGCCTGCTCGATCACTCCCGCCTCGATCGCTCCGCTGTCGTCCGAAAAGGTATGCGCCAGCCGTGGATAGGCTGCCGCATCGGCCGCTGGCGCAGCGCCGAACAGCGATACGAGGGGTCCCGTCAGCGTCTGGCGTGCACGCGCCGCGTAGTCCTTGGCGTCTCCCGGATACGCGACGGCACTGATCCCGGCCTGCGGGAGGAACCGCTTCGGCTGCATACCGAAGAGCAGAAGACCACCAGCGCTGGGCATAGCCTTGCCTCGGTCCTCCGCCATCAGCTCCGTGTTGACCAGCAGACGGATCCAGCCGTCGCGGTCGCTCGGACCGGGGCATGCCTGCCGCCGAACGTCGCGGAAGTACTCCGTGAGACGGCGCAGATCCAGATCCTCGAACCTCCCTCCCGGCACGGGCTTGCGGTCGTATTGCAGCCGCCCGGACTGCATGTACAGGCGCGCTTCCTCTTCATCGGTGGCATCCCGCGAGGTGCTGCCCACCCGGATTTGCGTGACCCACGCCGAGCCTCGCTTCGCTTTGTAGGGCTTGTCCGGCGCGTCTGCCGGCAGTTTCACAATCCCTACGATCTTGCCGTCTCCGTAGTCGATGGTCTCCCAGAACGGGATGATGGCCGGACGGACGTGGGTGCGCGCGCATTCCATCACCCATTCCTCGGCTCGCTCGGGAGCCCGCGTGAGGCCCGAGACAGTTCGGTCCTTTTCGACACCGAGAAGGACGTAGCCGCCTTCGAGGTTGAGCAGCGCCGCCATCTCCTTGGCGAGTCGTTCAGGAGGCACATCATCGCGCTTGAACTCGACGCCCGAGTTCTCGCCGTTGCGGATCAGCTCCTCCAGTTCGGTACGGGTCATCGGATTCCTTAGAATCCATACTTGCGCCGCCGCCGCTCGAACGCCTCTTTGCCGCCTTCGAGAATCTCCTCCACCAGTTCCCGCACTGGCCGGGCGTCGATCGACCCCACGTGCTCGGGCGCGATTCGCGCGCGGCCGCCGTCGGCTTCGCCCGAGGCCGTGAGCCCGATGATCAGCTCGGCATCGCCCAGCACGGGAATGTTGGCGTTGTGCGTTGAGAAGACGAACTGCCGGCGCTGTTTCTCTTCGCGCATCCGCGGCACGATACCCTCGGTGATGAAGCGGTTGTCGAGGTCGTCCTCAGGCTGGTCGACGATGAGCGGGGCATCGGATTCGAGCAGGAGCAGCAGCAACACCGCAGTCGCCTTCTGGCCGGTGGAGAGGTCCTCGATCGCCTGCCATGCAGGCGGCTCCCCGAGCGGCGCCGTGTTCAGGCGGATCGCCGTCGTCGGGCGAAGCTCCAGCTCTTCGATTCGCAGCAGGACCTCGGGCTCAGCCTTCGCGATTCGCTCCGCCTGCGTCGCAGAGATCCCGAACGCCTTCGTGAGTTCGCCAGCGCCCGCGCGCGCGGCCTCCACAAACCGCGTAAGCGACAGGTCAGGCACGCCGCGCAGGGTGTCGATCGCCTCGGATAAGCGCCCGCCGACGCCGTCGCGCAGTATCTCGAAGAGCGGCTCGCGGTCCCCTGCCGCCGTCACCGTCACCTGCACGCGGTCCTGCAAGCGCTTGCTGACTTTCTTCGCCGCTCGATCGAGCCGGCGGAACTCCTCGGCCTTGAAGTCCTCCCACTCGGCAAGCAGCTTTCGCCGGCGGTCGGCGTGCTCCTGCGCGAGGCGCTGGAGCTGCTGCAGGCGCTCGCGCAGCGGTCGCAGCCCCTCGATCTTCTGCCGCAGGCGTATGAACTCCTCACCATCCACCCTCGACTTCTGGAGTTCGCGCAGGATCTTCTCGTAGGCGGCCTGCACCTCCTGCTTGCGGACGTTCCACGCGGCTTGCACGCTGGCAATGCCCTGCTCCGCGCGCTGCAAGGCCTGCTCAAGGGAGTCGCGAATCGCCGCCAGTTCTCGGTCGAGCGACTCGAAGACCGCGTTCAGACGTGTGAGGATCTCCTTGCCCGGCAGTTCCTCGAGCGCTTTTGCGGAGATGAAGGTCCGGTCGATCGGAACGCCCTGCTTCAGGGTCTCGAGGCAGTCCTGAAATCCCGCGAGCCGCTCCGGGATCGAGCCGAGGATCTGCTCCTCCCGCACGAGCAGGCTCTGCTCCCGCAGCCGCTCCTCCAGGCCCGCCTCCTGGAAGCGCTTGAGCGTCTCTTCGAGCCCCGGCAGCGACGCCAGGCGCTCTTCGATCTGCCCCAGTTCTCGCCGGGTGTCGAGGATCCCTCGCCGGCTCTTCTCCAGCTCCCGCTTGAGCTCCGCCCGCCGGCTGGGCACCGAGTCGTCCGGTTCCACGAATCGATCCAGCAGCCGGGTGAGCTTCTCGCGGCTCTTGGTCAGTTCAGAAATCTCGTGCTGGCCGAACACCTCGATGCGCGGCAGGAGGTCCTTCGGTGCCAGGTTCAAAACCTGCCTGTCGCTGTCTTTCACCAAAGCCGGGTTGGGAAGTGTGCGCTCGATGGTGTACTCGCGCGCCGCCGGCCGGTGCACGCGGACCCGCAGCGAGATCTTCGTTCCGTTGCGCAGCACGTGACGCACGATTCCCTCGTGCGCCTTTCTGGCGTCGTCACCGATGGGATCGAGCGTGAGAACGGCCCGGATGCTCTCGATGATCGTGGACTTGCCGGTGCCGCGACCGCCGACCAGCACGTTGAGATTGGGATTGAGCGGCACCCTGGTTCCGTCGAGAAACCCGCCCTGCCACGAAAGCGAAAGCAGCTCGGCGTGTGCCTCCGGTTCGAGCGGGCCCTCCTTCGGATTGAGGCGGATGCGCGAGCCGGGGTCGAGGAACGCCTGCCGCAGCCCCTCGATACCCACCTCGGACATCTTGATCCAGCACGACGCGGCGCGATCCTCAAGATCCGATGCTGTCACCACGTCCTTTGCGTTCACGACCGCCAGCGCCAGATGCTCTTCGGCGGGGTGGGCCCGGCGATAGTCCGGGTTGGTGTTCTGCACGATCGCCCGTACGTATTGAGGCAGATCCTCCACGGAGCCCGGGATCTGGATCGCCTGTAGGTCCTCGCACTGCCACGCCTTGATCCGCGCCTGGCCCGACAAAACTTCGAAAAGACCGCCGTCGTTGGTCACGTGCGCGGCGATCGTGACGCCGCCCTGATCCTTCACCTTGGCGAGCAGGTCCACGAAGGTCAGCGTACTGAGGTCGGACGAAGACCCAGTGTTCCTGATTCCGAACTCGCCGAGGAATCGGCCGAGCTGATCCTGGGTTACGCTCGGCGGATAGATGCAGAGCACGTGCACGCCCTCGCTCGACGACAGCTCGAATCCGGGGAAGACGTGCACGCCGTGACCCTCGGCCGCGGCGCGGAACTGCGCGACGCTGTTCATGTTGTTGTGGTCGGTGATCGCGAGAACCTTGATCCCGAGCTCGACGGCCTTCTCGACGATGGCCCGCGCGTGCTGCTCGTCGTCGCCGTCGCTGCCTTGCCCCCGGAAGGTTCCGGCATAGTGGTGGGGGTTGACCTGAAGGGCGCAGCGGTAGAAGACTGCGCCGGGAGGAGTCCCGGCAGAGTGTTGCTCGGGTGCGATCGTGATCACGAGTCCCTCCAGATCGCCAAAAGCTCAGCCGTTCGCATCGCTCATTCCCCCGTTTCGCCGAACAGCCCGCCCTGCTCGGCGCTGGCTGTGCCGCCCTCGCGCGCCAGCCGCGCGATCTCCGGCCAGCTCTGCACCAGCCCGTTGTAGGCGAGCGCCTCGGCGGCGCGCTTCTTGCGCTCGCACAGCGTGTAGAGGCGGTAGGCGAGTTCGCGCGCGACCTCGGCTTGGACGCCGAGCTGGGCCACGAGCGCCGCGGCCGCGGCCTCGCCGCCGGACTCCAGCGCGCGAATCAGGTGGTGGACCATCTCCCAGGCCGTGAGCCGCGGGTCGGTGGCCGGGTCCCAGTCGGCGGGAAGCTCCTCGGGGCGGAGCAGCCGCACCTTGCCGCGCTTCGATTCGACGATGCCGGCCTCGACCATGCCGGCCACGCTGGTGTTCTTGGCCTTGGAGAGCGTCTCGGCATCGTCGTACTTGCCCGGCTCGAAGCCCTGCTGCTCGAACCAGGCGATGGCCCAACGGGTATCGTTATCGAACTCATCCTCCTGCTCCGAGAGTACCTCGGTGAGAACCTTGTTGATGAGCCTCAGGGCGGTGCGTACGGTCATGCGCTGGCCGCTTGCTTCTAGCACGCGACTGTACTTCGAGTAAATAGCCATCCCTGGGCCGATGGCCGCCTGGGCGAAGTCCACCGGCGCGATGCCTGGGAGCGCGGACGTCTCGTCCGCATTTGCATCGTGCGGGCCGGAGGCCTGCGCACCCAGGGCGGGGCTCAACCCTTGCAGCGTGCGGAGCGCCTGCGGCAGTTCCCGCTTCAGCTCCGCCACAAAGGAGCGGCGGTCCGTCTGCGGCGCGTCCTTGGGGCGGGGACGACAGGCGATAACGATATACGAGGCCAGGGCGTTGGCCTCCATCGCGTTCATCCGCCACTTCTGAGCCGATCGCACCGGCCAGGTGGCCGTGATCTGGAAGCCCGTGCCGATCAACGCCTCGAGCATGGTCTCCCAGCCGGTGGTCCGGTCCATCCGCACCTCACCGGCCTCGGTCCCCTCTTCCCCGGGTGCCTCCCCGCCTTCCACGTCATCCTGCTTGAAGGCGTAATACACGGTCAATGGAAAGCGCGGGTCCATCTTCTCCCGCAGGATGGCGAAGGCCCGGCGGAAGCCCTCCTCGAAATGTTCCCTGGCCTGGCGCTTGTCGCCACTGAACCGCTCGGGTGCCGCCACCAGCTCCGGCTCCTTGGGCACGAGGATGGTGGAGAAGAGGTCCGGGTAGAGGTCGCCGATGGTGCGGCGGAGCCACACGTAAAAGAAGTCCGAAAGCGCTGCGTAGCCGATGTTGTCGTAGTAGGGCGGGTCGGTGGAGACGAGGACGTTGCGGAGGCCGTCCCACGGCCGGGCGGCGTCGATGAGGCGAGCATGGCTGGAGTGCACCGGGTGGACCGTCTCGATGCATTTCGCGGTCCTCACAATACATGTTGACCAGCCCCCAACAACGTCGCTTAACACGTTCGCTTCGGCAAAGTCCCAAACCATCGGAATGGCTTGGCGCTTGAAGAGGTTGCGCACGACCTCATCGGCGTGGTTCCACGTAGAAAGGGAGTTGCTCAAATCAGCGCAGCGATTAAGTGTTAGCGCCAGGAAGGTGACGACGGCGGCGGTGTAGGCGTCGGCGTCGGCTTCCGACAGGCCGGCGACTA
>CALJWR010000182.1 GCA_937976685.1 uncultured Verrucomicrobiae bacterium | reverse complement strand
GGCTGATCGGAACCACCAACCTGGCCGAGTATCGTCAGCCCACCCCGCCGGCGTATCTGCCCGAGGCGCGGTGGGGCAAATGGCATCGCGGCCTGATCGTCGGCGAGGGGGTGGAGGACGTGACGCTGCTCGGCCCGGGCGTCATTGACGGTAACCGGGTCTTCGATCCCACAGGGGAGGAACGGATGCGCGGCCCGCACACGCTGGTGTTCGTGGATTGCCGGCGGGTGACCGTGCGCGACGTGACGTTCCTCGACTCGGCCAATTACGCCGTGTTCTTCCAGGTGAGCGATGACGTCGAATTCCGCAACGTCACGTTCATCGGTGGCTGGGACGGCATTCATTGGCGGGGCGCGCCGGAGCGGTGGTGTCACAACGTCCGCATCGTGGGCTGCCAGTTTTACACGGGCGACGACGCGATCGCCGGCCGGTACTGGGACAACACGCTCATCACCGATTGCGTGATCAACTCCTCGTGCAACGGCATCCGCCTGATCGGTCCGGCGCGGCGAATGATCGTCAACGATTGCCTCTTCTACGGCCCCGGCGAGCAGCCGCATCGCACCTCCGGCGAACGCCGTCGCACAAACATGCTGTCCGGCATCATCCTCCAGCCGGGCGCCTGGGATGCCACGCAGGGTGAACTGGACGACGTGCTGTTGGCCCGGCTCACCATGCGATCCGTCGCGTCCCCGGTCACGCTCTGGACCAAGCCCGGCAACACCGTGGGCCGCGTGACCGTGAGCGATCTGACCGCCACCGGCGTGTACCGCGCGGCGATCTCGGTCGAGAGCTGGAGTGACACGCCGATCACGAACGTCGTTCTCCGGGGGATCAGGGTGGAGTTCGAGGGCGGCGGCACGGCGGCGCAAGCGAAGCCGGAAGTCAAAGGGCCCGGCGTGGACGCGCGTCCCCTGCCAGCGTGGGGTATCTACGCGCGGAGGGTCGCGCGCCTCGCCATCGAAGATGTCCGCCTCAGTCTCGCCGCGCCGGATTTCCGGCCGGCGCTGGCGGCCGAGGAGGTGAATGAGCTCCTCCTCGACGGTTTTCGATTCCCGGCCATCGAAGGAGTGGCCGAGCCTTACGCGCTGAAGCGGGTGGGCAAGGTGTGGAATCCCACCTCGTCCGTGCCATTTCCGGCCTCGGCCCCTTGAGGCACTGCCGGCGGCCGCTCAACACGGTCCCGGGACCGCGACGATCCGCGGCCCGAGGTCACTGACGGGGATTTACGGCAGGCCGGCGCCAGCGGGCGGCAAAGGAGCTTGGCGGGCGGGCGGACCACTGCTGCCGTAACCGTTCACCACCCAGTCGAGCCGCCCGGTGTCGGTGTCCACGATCAAACCATGCACCGGGATCGCGAGCGGCAGAAACGGGCTGGCGCGGAGATGCCCCACGGCGGTCGCCACCGACGAGCGCTCGTTGAACAGCGGGCGCAGGAAGTCGTCCAGTTCAGTGGCCGCGGCGCTGAGGTCGGCACCGTTCTGGCGAAACCAGTCCGCGGCCGCCCGGCGGTCCGGACCGAAAAAGCGGCAGCCAGTGTGGCCCAGCACCACCACTTCGCGGCCGCCCTCCACCCCGCAGGCCAGCGCCACGGCACGGGCCGTCTCCGACTGCGGCCTCGTGACGACCGCGCCGGCATTCGTCAGCCAGAGGAAGTCGCGCTCCGACACGCCGAGCACCTCGGGCATCAACGCGTGGAGCCGCGGATCGAAACACGTCAGGACCACCACGGGCAGCGATCCGGCAAAGTCCGCCGGCCGCAACCCGGCGCGCTCGTCCCCGGCGAGCGCGCGGTGATTGGCATCCACGATGGCTTCGAGCAGGCGCATGGCACAAAGGCAGCAGGTCAAAAAGCGGAGTGGCTCGATCGGGCCGTGGTAACTCGCACCTCATGCGAATGATAGTCGGCAGACGAAGGTCGTCCCGGCGTCACCGCCACGCGGAAGGCCGCGTCGTCCCGCGCCGGTACGGTCATGAAGGTCCGGCCATGCGCCGCATCCACCATCCGGCCCGACGAATCCGCAAAGCGGCACTCGAATTCGATGTCCCGCCACCGCAGGTCGCTCCGATTGGTCAGGATCCCCGTCACGTAGATGCGTGGGCCGTTCGTGGTCTCGACCCAGTTGAGCCACGACTCCCGAACCGCCAGTGCTCCGGGCACCTCGGAATAGAACGGGCGGGGCAGGAACACCCGTTGAAACCGGTTCGCCGCCAGCACGAGCAGGGCACCGCAGCCAAGCATCAAGGGCAGAACGACGAACAGGCTTTGCGCGAGCGGATTGCGCAGTGACCGCCAAGTCAACCATTGCCGGCAGCGCGGGCAAACCTTTGCTTCGAGTGAGATCAGCTCGTTGCAGTAGGGACACGCGCGATGAGTGGGAGGATCAGCGTTCATGGGGCGGCGGGACGCGACTCAGTCCGGATCGGGGGCCCGGTCGCCATCGGTGGCCCGGTGAACTCGCGCCGTCACGGTCGCGGTAGCAACCCGCTCCGGCAGGCGACCGAGCGGAACCCGGAAGGCTGCCTCGGCCGCCGGCGGGACGACGGGCAGGTCGTTGAGTGACAAATGCCGCACGTCGAGGAGTGAACCGTCCGGGTTGAGAAAACGCAGTTCGAGCTCGCGAATCCGCCAGGGAATGCGACCGCGGTTCGTGATGAAGCCGAGCGCGGCGTAGCGCGTTGAATCCCCCATCGCCTCCACGGCCAGCCGCACCACGTCCACCTGTCCCCGATGCGGGACAAACGGACGGCCGTGCGGGCGGTCGAGTTTGGCATCGAGCCACGCACCACTGGCCAACAGGATGCCGCCACCGACCAACGCTGCCGCGAGCGTGCCCCATTCCTGACGCCGGAGATCTCCCCGCCCTGTTGGCGACTGACAATAAGGGCATCGCCGCGCGGCGGCCTTGATGGCCTCGGCGCAGGTCGGGCAGGTCCGCAGCGCGGCAGGATCAGGCATCGTCATTCGGCATGAGAAACCACAGCGCGAGGTACACGAGGATGCCGGGGAACGCGACGCTCAGAATCGAGCAAAGGATGTACACCAGGCGCACCCGCGAGGCTGACCACCCCAGGTGACGGGCGAGCCCGGCGCACACGCCGGCGATCAGCCGGCCCTGACGAGGACGAGTGAGAGTCATGCTATTCCTCGGGCGGCAGGAACCAGTGGATGTACCCGCACCCCGCGCAGATGTAGCACCGGCCGGTGGGATTGATCCAGTCGAGGTTTAGGAAGGACATGCCGGCCGTGTTCAGTTGCGCGTCGCGCCGGTGGAAGGCGTCGTGGCCGCAGACCAGGCAGCGGAGCGGTTTCCCGTGAATCTCGACCGGCAGGGGTTCGCGTTTCATGGAAGTGGGACTGGGACTTTGGGTGTCCTCATGGCGCTCGTGCTAGCACGTTGCGCCGGCCAAAGCGAGGCGGACGATTCAGTCGCCGGGCGAAAAGATAGATCAGCGCGCCGAGGACATGGCCGAACAGGGTGATCAGCACCCAGACGATCTGGTCGTTGCCCTCGCTGGGCTCGTTCCGCGCGGCATCCACCAGGCATCCCGATCCCGAACGCCGGGCCAGGCACGGCTACCAGCACAGAAGGCGTAAGCATGAACTCCAACATGCCGAACATGGCGGTCATTGGCATCTCTCGTCTGGATCCAACTCGTGACGCGGGCAAGGAGACAGGACCAACCCCGGCGTTGCACTTACAAGTTCCCGGCGGGATTGGAAACTATAACCACCAGCCGACTTTGTGACCGGGCGGATTTGCCCATCCAAACCCGGCCCCGGGGTCCGCCGCCAGCGGCCAAGCCGCTGGCCGGGAGCGCGGCTTGCCCGTTGCCCCGCGGGAGCGGGTGGCCTCGCCGAGCGATTTCGAGTGCCGCGCCTTCGGCAGTGCGGCCGGGGCCCGGGCGAGCGCCTACCGCGGGGGAAAGTCAAACTCAACCTTGCCCTTGTCACCGAGGACGAGGTGGGCCGGGAATGGCTTGCCCGCTTTCGAGATGAATTGCGTCAGCAGGTCGGTGCGGCCCGCCGAGAGGAGTTTGCCCAACTGCTCGTGGTCGAGGGGTTGTTGCAGGATCACACGTCCGACCCGGAAAGTGCATCGTTTGCTGTCCGCCTGGGATTTCTCGCACACGTAATACTCGGGTCCCTCAAAAACGCGCCCGCCACATTTGGGGCATTTGCCCAGCGGCGTCTGGCCAGTGAAGTCGAGTTTGACCTCCGGAGTCGCGGCCTTCGTTTTCCGGGCGGGGGTGGTCTTGCGGGGCGCGAACTCGAACTTCACCTCCCCGTCCTTGAGCACCAGGAACGCCTCGAACTTGCGCCCGTTCCGCTTGGAGACGAAGCCGCCCAGCAGATCGGTCTTCCCGCTTTCGAGGAGCTTCTTCAACTGCGCCAGCTCGATCGCCTGCTGAAGGATCAACTTGCCCGTTCGGAAATCGCACTGGCGGTCCTTGCCGACCGCGTGCTCGCACACGTAATTGGCGCCGGCGTCAAAGACGCGCCCGCCACACTTCGGACACTTGCCGAGCGGTTCCTTGCCGGTGAAATCCACCGTCGCGCTCTCGCCACCGGGCGAATTGCGATCATCGTTGCCGAAATCGAACTCGACGCGGAAGGTATCCGAGAGCCGGAGCGCCGCCGCGAACGGCTTGCCCTGCCGGCTGCGGAAGCCCTGGAGAGGGCCGATCTGTCGGTCTCGCAACAGTGTCTCGACTTCGGCCGTCTCCCAGAGGCGCCCCGCGAGAATCCGGGGCAGGGCGAAATCACAGCCCGGCTTGACGCACTGGAAGTTGCGGTACTTCTCGTGGATCTCGCCGCCGCACTTGGGGCAGGGCGTCTGGAGCGCGCCGAAGTCCCCGGGGATGGTGTCGTGCTCGTACTGTTTGGCCCGGGCCACGATCCGCCGGGTCATCTCCGCGATCTCGGCCATGAACTCCGCGCGGGTTTTCTGTCGCCGCTGGACCTGGTGCAGCTTGAACTCCCAGTCCCCGGTGAGTTCGGGCTTGGTGAGTTCGGGGATCCCCAGGCCCTCGAGCAATTCCATCAACAGAAACGCCTTGGACGTGGCCTGCAATTCCTTCCCGTGCCGGTGCAGGTAATCCTCCTGGATCAGCCCCTCGATGATCGCGGCCCGCGTGGCGGGCGTGCCCAGGCCCTTCTCCGCCATCGCCTCGCGCAACTCGTCGTCTTCGACGAGCTTGCCGGCGCCTTCCATGGCACTGAGCAGCGTGGCTTCGGTGAAGCGCGGCGGCGGTTTGGTCTGGCTGGCCTTCACCTCGATCTCCGCCGTCCCCACTTGCTCGCCGGGTTTCACCGGGGTCAGGTTGGCCGGCTCGTTCTCGGACTGCGCTTCCTTGCCATAGACCGCCAGCCAGCCCGGCTGCACGAGCACCTTGCCGGTCGTCTTGAACGGCTCGCCCTCCACCCGGGTGATGCGCGTCGTCTCAAGGAATTCCGCAGCCGGATAGAAGATGGCAAGGAAACGTTTGGCGACGAGGTCGTAGAGCCTCTGCTCGAGGTCGGACAACCCCTTGGGCGACTGAGTGGTGGGGATGATCGCGAAGTGATCGGAGACTTTCGCGTTGTTGAAGATTCGCTTGTTCGGCCGCACCCAGCCCTGCTCCAGAATCGTCGCGGCAAATGGTCCATAGCTGGTCTCCGTCAGCATCTGGAGAGTGGTCTTGACCGTTCCCAGGTAATCCTCCGGCAGCGCGCGGGAATCGGTGCGGGGATACGTCAGCACCTTGTGCCGTTCGTACAGTGCCTGCGCGATGGACAGGGTCTTCGCGGCCGGCAGACCGAACCGCGAATTCGCCTCCCGCTGCAGACTGGTCAGATCGAACAACAGTGGCGAAAGCTGCGTGGTGGGCTTGCTCTCCTCCGTGACGATCCCGGGCTTGCCCAGGCACTTTGCGCGGAGCGCCTCGGCGCGGGCAACGTCCCACAGCCGCTCGGCTTTCAACTCGGCGTCGGCATCCTTGCCCTCCGGTTTGACAAACTTCTCGTCAAACCACCGCCCGGTGTAGGTGCCGGCCTCGGCCGCAAACGTGGCGATGACCTCCCAGTAATTGCGCGGGACGAAGTCGCGGATGCGCTGCTCGCGCTCGACCACGATCGCGAGGGTGGGCGTCTGCACCCGGCCGACCGTGGTCTTGTAGAAGCCGCCCGCCTTCGAGTTGAAGGCCGTCATGGCGCGGGTCCCGTTGATGCCCACCAGCCAGTCGGCCTCGGCGCGGCTGGTGGCGGCATCCGAGAGCGGCTGCATCTCGCGGTCCTCGCGCAGGCGCTCGAACCCTTCGCGGATCGCGGCGGGGGTCATGGATTGCAGCCACAAGCGGCGGATGGGCTGCTTGGCGCCGGTGTAGCGGATGATGTTGCGGAAGATCAACTCGCCCTCGCGACCGGCGTCGCAGGCGTTGATGATGACGTCCACGTCCTTGCGCTTGATGAGCCGGGCGAGCTGCTTTAGCCGGTTTTCGCTGCGCTCGATGGGCTGAAGCTCGAAGTGCGGGGGAATGACCGGCAGATGGGCGAAACTCCACTTGCCGCGCGCCGGCTCGACGCCTTCTGGCACGGCCAGCTCGAGCAGGTGCCCGACGGCGGACGACACCACGAACCGCTCGTTTTCGTAAAAATCGTCCTGCTTCTTGAATCCCCCCAACGCCCGGGCGATGTCACCCGCGACCGAGGGCTTTTCCGCGATGATCAGCGCCTTGCCCATGCATTTGGATGGCGTCGGACGGAGCGAACCGTGCCGCCGTCTTTAACCATGAGCGCGGGAAAGTTGCGGAAAAGGCACCTCAAGTCAACTGCCGCGCCGGCGCCGATCCGAAGGAGTGGTGGTCGCGACCGGTCAGTTCGGGACGCCAGATCAAGGCGGGTGGAGGTGTGAACCGAAATTGGGGTCGGGCTTTCCAATTGGCGGTCCAAGCGTCCCGCTGGTCTTGCAACTTGAAGCGGCACTTGATGGCGATTGCCTTCTTTGGCGCGGCACCCGAGCCGGCCAAGGCCGCTGGGCATACGCCCGTGCCACCACGAGCAGTCCGTGGCCTGAGGAGCGCGCGGCAGCGGTTGAGGCGACGCCCCTCCCCGTTTGTTCCAACGGCCGTGAAAATCTTTCAGTTGCCCGGCTAGACGAGTTCCGGTTCCGGGTACTTGTAGCCCAGCCGGTAGTCGCGGCGCAGGAGGGTGTTGGCGAAGGAGTCGTTGACGATCACCTCCCGCGCGCCATCCCACTGGACGCTTCGTCCCAGCTTGTAGGAAAGCATCCCCAGCAGGCTCATGTTCGTGGAGCGATGGCCGATTTCGATGTCGCAGACCGGCAGCGTGCCGGTGTCAACCGCCCGCAGGAAATCGGCCCAGAGTTCCTTGATGTTCTGCTGGTCCGGCTCGTTCAGCGAAGGCTTCTCCTCGACCACCGGCTGGCCCTTGCTGGTGGGATAAAACTTCCAGCCGCTCCGCCAGCCGATATGCAGGGTGCCCTCCGTTCCGTAAAAATACACGCCCACTTCCTCGCCCTTTTCGGCGTTATTGCCGGCGAAGTTGCGATGCTCCCAGATCGCGGTGAACGCATCGAACTCATAGGTCGCCGTCTGCACGTCCGGCGCGTCGGTGGTTTGCACGTCCGGCAGGTACACGACCGGTCCGCTGATCGGACGTCCGCCGGTGGAGAAGACCCGCTTGGGCCATTTTTCCTCGGCCCACCAGAGAATCTGGTCCATCCAGTGGATGCCCCAATCACCGAGCGTGCCGTTGGCGTAGTCGAGGAAGTTACGGAACCCGCGAGGATGAATGCGCGCATTAAACGGCCGCAGCGGTCCCGGGCCGCACCACCGATCCCAGTCGAGCGTTTTGGGCGGCTCCTGGTTGGGCGTGGCCCGTTCGGGCCCGCGCGCGCCGCCGTACAGCACAAACGCCCGCACCAGACCGATCTTGCCGGCTTTGCCCGACCGGAGGAACTCCATGGCCGAAAGATTGTGGGGCGACACCCGGCGATGCGTTCCCACCTGCACCACGCGTCCGTACTTGCGGGCCGCGCGCACCATGGCCCGGCCCTCCGCGATCGTGTGGCCCACCGGCTTCTCGACATAGACATGCGCGCCCGCCCGCACTGCCTCGATTGTCTGTAAGGGATGCCAGTGATCGGGCGTGGCGACGATCACCACCTCCGGCCGCTGCTCCCGCAGCAGGTCGCGATAGTCGGTGTAGCGAACCGGTTTGCCGCCCGTGAGCTCCTCGACTTTGGCGCCGGCGGCGTCCAGGTGCCCGCGATCCACGTCGCAGAGGCCCACCACGTTGGCGCGCTTGGCGGCAATCGCTTCGTTCAAGATGTTCATGCCCCACCAACCGCAGCCGATCAGCGCCGTCCTGAAACGGCCGTATTCGTCGGCGGGGCGCACCGAGACTTGAGGGAGGATCAGCGTGGAGACCGCGCTGGCTTTCAGAAATTGGCGACGAGTCAGGTTCATACGCGGGTCAGGCATGATGGCTGTGGTGTTGTCGCCGGCATTGCAGAATTCGCTCTGAATCAAGTCAAGCGGGAAGACCGTTGGTCCGGCGACGCGGCAACGACCCGTCCGGCTGAGAAGCCGGTCGGACGCGCGTCGCGTTCACCCTGTTTTGATGCCCAGGATGCGGTCCAGCGAGTCGGCCGTCTGGTAAATCAACGCTTCGGGATAGTGCGCGTAGGGATGGAAGTACTCGAAGGTCAGGAAGCCGCGGTAGCCGATGGCCTCGAATGCCTCCAGCAATGCCGGCCAGTTCGTGGTGCCATCCAGGAGCGGGCGGAAGGCCTCGAGCGAGAAGTCCGTGCCCTTCTTGGTGAACTCCTTGAGATGCACGTTCTGGATGCGGGTCCCGAGGATCGGCACCCAGTGCTCCGCGTGCTGGAACATCGCAATGTTGCCAGTATCGAAATGCACCCGGACATAGGGCGACTGGAACGAGTCCACAAAGGCGTTCATCTCCATCGGCGTCATGAGGTAGCCGTTGAAGAAGATGTTTTCGATGTTGAGGAAGACGTTGACCTTTTCCGCCTGGCGAACCAGAACGCCCACCGCCTCCCGGGCGCGCTGGTCGCAGACGTCATTGGGCACCGGCTCGTGATCCGTGCGCCACGGGATATGCACCGCGCCGGGCACCACGAGGACATTCTGCACGCCCAGATCGTGCGCCGCTTGGGCGATCAGCCCGGCCAGCTCCAGGCCGCGGGCGCGTTTGGCGGGATCGTTGCTCGTGAGCGGGTAAGGCCAAAACAGGAAGGAACAGAGGCCGCTGATCTCGATCCCGATCTTGTCCGCGAGCCGCCGAATCGCCTGGTACTCCGCGGTTCCGGCCTTGGGTGAAAGGTCGTTATCGAGGTCGTAGTTCAACTCGATGCCGTCAAAGCCCGCTGCTTTGGCCAGCCGGAGACACTCCTCGAGGTTCATCCGTTCCGGGTACGGGAAGGCCCAGAGGTTGATGGACTTCTTCATCGCGTAGCGCCTGGGCGCGGCGCGGCGAGCGTCGGCCGCGGCTTTGGCGGCCGGGACGCCCGCAGGCAGTGCCAGCGCCGCCGTGCCCGCGAGCGCCGCTTTCAAGGCGGCGCGACGGCTGAAGGCAGGCGATTCGATCCCGAACGGCCCGACTGCAACCGGCGCCGAAGGCATCCGGTCGTCCGCCGGACTGGAATGCGCGATTGGTGATGGCGAATTCATTCTCTCCATTTGCTGCACTGCACCACCGTCCGCAAGCTGATTGTGAGCCATGCCCGGCCTCCCCAAATGCGAGACCTCGGGAGTCGGGCAACGGTGGACCGGTTCATCGCGCTGCGGTTCGCATTCACCACACCACTGATGCGAGGTCCAGGTCTGGATGGGTTTCGCCCGACGCCGGGGCTGCAACGTGACTTGTAACCGCAGGGATCGGGCCGGCGTCTTCATCCCCGAAATCGGTCAAAACCCAATCCCTATCTGGCACCTGTGAAGCGATACGTTTTGTTTGGCGCGGCGTTCCTGCTCTCCTGCTCCCTCGTGGCGGCGGACGCCAAGGAGGAAGTCACGGCGGCGGTCAAGAAGCTGGCGGACACCAGCAGCTACGGCTGGAAGACCACCACCGAAATGGGCGGCGGCCGGATGGGCCCCGGCACCACCGAGGGCGCGGCGTCTAAGGACGGCTGGATCTGCGTGAAGATGATTCGCGGCGAGAATGTTACCGAAGGCGTCATCAAGGGTGACAAGGCCGCCCTGAAAACCGATGACGGCTGGCAATCCGTCGCGGAGTTGACGGCTGGCGACGGCGGCGGCGGACAACCGGGCAATCGGGGACGCTGGATGGCCCGCACGCTGCAAAACTACAAGGCCCCAGCCAAAGAGGTGGCCGAGATGTTGCCGAAGCTCAAGTCACTCAAGAAAGAGGGCGACGCGTACGTCGGCGAAATGACGGAAGAGGGGGTCCGGGCGCTGCTCACGATGGGCCGGCCCGGCGGTGGCGGCGGCAACGCCCCGGAACCGCGCGACCCCAAGGGTTCGGTCAAGATCTGGCTCAAAGACGGCGCGCTCGCCAAGTACGAGTACCAGGTGCAGGCGACCATGAGCTTTCAGGGCAATGACATGACCAGTGACCGGACGACGACGGTCGAGATCAAGGACGTCGGCACGGCCAAGGTCGAAGTCGCGGAAGCGGCGAAGCAGATCGTTTCCTGAGAATCGCGATTCGAGCATCACCAACGATCGAGTCACGCCCCGGGCTGCAGTCCGGGGCGTTTGGTTGGGATGCCCTCGCGGCGAAAAAGAGGCCGGGGCCGCGCCCGTCACGGGACACGGCCCCGGCGAACCAAACGGACGCTTGAATCAGGCGAGGGTCTTGCGCAGGAACTTGAGCCCCTTGGTGGCAATCTCCTCGCGGCTGGGTTCAATCTGGCGCCAGATGGCGGCCGCCGCGGCGATGATCTTCACGTCCTGGGTGAACGACTCGATCACCACGCCGCCGTCGTACTTCACCTTCTTCAGCGCCCTGGCAATCTCGTCCCAGGCAATGTGATCGTTGCCCGGCGTGCCGCGGTCGCTGCCGCAAGCATGGAAGTGCGCGAGCAGTTTGCCGGCCTTCTTGATGGCCTCCGCCTGATTCTTCTGCTCGATGTTCATGTGGAACGTGTCGAGATGAATCTTCAGCGCGGGACTGCCGACGTCCGCGATGAGTTCGAGCGCCTGCTCGACCGTGTTGATGAAGTCGGTCTCGAAACGGTTGAGCGGCTCGACGGCGATCTCGATGCCCTTCTTTTCCGCGTGCTTGCAGATCGGCTTGAGGTTCCTCACCACGGTCTTCCACTGCTGCTTCTTGGCGGCGGGCTCCTCGGCATTTCGCCGGCCCACCGCGGAATAGACCGGGCCCGCCACCACCGGCGCGCCGAAAATCGCTGCCTGGTCAATCAGCGCCATGAGGTACTTCGCCGAATTCGCCTGCGCCTCTGGCGTCCCGCGCAGGTCGCGGTCCGGACCGAAGGCGCCGCACACCGAGCAGCAGGTGATGCCCGCCCGGTCGAGTTGCGCGCGGATGTGCGTCGGGTCTATCGCCGCCGGGTCATCCACGGCGATCTCGACCGAATCAAAGCCCCACTTCTTGAAGGTCGGGAACCACTTGGTGCTTTCGTTGGTGAAGGGAAACGTGAAAAGAAATGTGTTGATGCCGAATTTCATAGGTGTATGCGTCGTGGGCGCAGGCTAAGAACTGGCCCTCCCCTGTCAAAAGCTTTTCGGCCCGCGACCTTGGCGGAAATCGCAACGGCCCGCTTGCAGATCAGCGCCCAGCAGGCGCGATCAGGGCAACCGCCCGCGGCCGAGCGACCTCGGCGCCGCCGAATCTTTACGGTTTTGGCCTCGGCTCATTCGGTGCCAGCGGACTGTTCGTCCCGGACCTCGCTGGCATCCGCAACTCGGGAATCGGCTGAGGTTGCTTGGCCTTGAAGAACACGTAGTAACCCATGAACCCCAGCCAACTCAGGAGCAGCGTACCCAAGCCGAGGAAGAACAGCGCGGGGGCCAAGGGCAATCGCGGTCGTCGGGTGGTTGGCTCGCCGGCGGATGGTGCGGGCCTCGTCGATGAGCCGCCTGCCCCTGCGCGGCGTCGAGACGGGGAATCGTCGCTCATGTGCTCGCAGTCAGCTTGCGGGAAGAGCGATGGCCGGACCACCCGGTTTTCGGCGGCTCGGGCAGGCCCTGCACCCGGTACGCCGTCCGGAAATGCAGCTTGGCCACCTCGCCCAGCTTGTCCGCGCCGTGCCGCGCCACGAACTCCCGCCCGGCCGCTTCCACCTGTTCACTCGCGCCTTTGGGCAGAGGCACGCCGTACGCCTGCGAGAGCTTCTCCAGCCGCCGGACGAACTCGTCGCGGGCGAGAATGGACGCCGCTGCCACCGCCAGATCCGCCTCCGCGCGGTGTCGCTGGATCAACTCCACCTTCCGTCCCAGGCTCATCAGCGCGCGGGCCACGGTGCCCTCGTCGGCGGCGAACTGGTCGCTGATCGTCCGTACGGGCGGCGGATTCATCCGGTGGCGCTGGAGCATGAGGTTTTCAATCACCCGCGCATGGCCCCAAGCAAGGACCTTGTTCACGCTGCCCATTGAGCGGTGCAGCCGGTTGTACGCCTCATTGCCGATCGGCACCACGCGCCAGACGCAGCCCGGTGTTTCGCGGATCAACTCCGCCAGCTCGCCGATCCGCTTGTCGCTGCTGACCTGTTTCGAGTCGCGGACACCCGCCTCGCGCCACGCCCGGACGACCGCTTCGTTCACATACACGCCGGCCACGCAGAGCGGGCCGAAGAAATCGCCCTTGCCGCTCTCATCTATGCCGATCCGCGGCAGGAACAACTCCGGCTGCAACTCCGCTTCGTACCCCAGCCGCGCTTCGCGCAGGATCTCCGGCTCGAGCACGAACTCCACGAACTCCTGCGTGCCCTTCCCCTGCACGACCAGCTTGCCGCTCTCGTAGAAGACCACCTTGACCTTGTCCCGCTCGCCGGCGAACCGCGCGTGGGGAACTTCCCGGAAGGTGAAATCGCGCTCGCGCATCCACCGCTCCAAAGCGGCGGCTTGCTGGGAATCCAGCTTGCACGTGTAGGCGGTTAACGGCGCAGCCATCGGCTCGGCAAGCTAGTCCGCGGCGTAGCCGAAGTCGAGCCGGCGACGGGTTGCCGGGCTGGGAAGCCGCCCTACACTCGGCCCGTGCCGCAACCGCGCTCGCTGGTGCTCCCGCTGCTCGACTGGTTCGCCGCCCATGCGCGCGACCTTCCCTGGCGCCGCACCCGCGATCCGTACGCCATCTGGGTCTCCGAGATCATGCTCCAGCAGACGCAGGTGAAGACCGTGATTCCCTACTGGGAACGCTGGCTGCGGGAGTTGCCGGATGTCCGCGCGTTGGTGGCCGCATCGGAATCCCGCGTCCTGAAGCTCTGGGAGGGCCTCGGCTACTACACCCGCGCGCGCAATCTCCAGCGGGCGGCACGACACATCATCGGCGAGCACGACGGCCGCTTTCCGGAATCGTTTGAAGCGGTGCTCGCCCTGCCCGGTGTGGGCCGGTACACGGCGGGCGCCATTTGCAGCATCGCCTTCAATCAGCCGCACCCGGTTCTCGACGGCAACGTCATCCGCGTCCTGGCCCGGGTCTTCGCAGTGAAGGGTAACCCGCGCGAACGGGCGACCAACAAGGCTTTCTGGCGACTTGCCGAGCAGCTCGTTCAAGCGGCGACGGAGACCGACCGCCCGGATGCCTGTTCCCATCTCAATCAGGCACTCATGGAGTTGGGCGCGCTGATTTGCACCCCGCGCCAGCCGGACTGCCCGCGCTGCCCGTGGCGACGGGTCTGCCGCGCGCGGCGGGAAGGCATGGTGGATCAACTGCCGGTTCGCTCCCCCCGGGCGGCTACCGCAGCCCGGCATTATTTCGTCTTCGTCGTGTGGCAGGCCGGCCGCGTTTTGGTGCGCCCGCGCCCGGCGGGCGTGGTCAACGCGGGACTCTGGGAGTTCCCGTCGGTGGAAGTGGCAGTCGGTGCCTCACCGTCCGCCGTGGCGCGCGATCTTCTGAAGTTGGCCGCGGCGAGGGGCCTGTCCGTGAACCGCCTGGGAACCGTGCGTTGCGCCATCACTCGTTATCGGGTCACGCTCGAGGCCTTCACCATTCGACTGCCCCAAGGCGGGTCGTCGCGAGACGCGGCCCGGGCGATCGGTGCTCGCTGGTTGCCGTTCGCTGAATTGGCCCGGCTGGCCCTCAGCAGCGGCCAACGGCGCGTGTATCAACTGGCCCGGGATCAGGTTCGTTTAGCGGCTCCGCCATCAAGCCTGGCCGGAACAGCCCGGAGTCGGCCGTCCGGTCGGCACCACTGTCGTTGCCGGCGCTCCGCGGGTCCAGGTTTCCTCGGTTCGGCGAGGCCAAAAAAGGGTGCGTTTTGGCCAAAATCCGGGTAGCGGCCAACGGGCGGTGGCTGCAAGCTGCCACCGTCATGAAAAAGTGGTGTCCCCTCCCCGGCCAGGTTTTCTTGGCGTTCTCTCTCTCTCTCTCTCTGCGGTAACCCCGCCGAGTTGACCCGCGCGGATGTCGCCGCGGCCGGACCGTCCGCTGGCGACAGACTCGCCGTCCGCCCCGTGGCCGCCATCGCCCGCAACGCCCACGAGCGTCTCATGGTCTCGGCCCTCACCCAGCGGCTGCCCGATGGCCGGCTCGTGACCACCACCAACCAGGTCATCCGCCTGGCGACCGGTCAGCAGTATCAGGACGCCGAAGGCCAGTGGCGCGACACCCGCGCCGAAATCCTTCCGCTGGGCGAGGGCTTCGTCGCCGCTCAGGGCCCCACGCGGGCGGCGTGGCCGGCCACGTTGGCGTTGGACACCGAGGTGGTGATCGAGACGGCCGACGGCGCCCGGTTCCGGGCCGGCGTGCTGGGGTTGAGCTACTACGACACGGCCAGCAGCCGCAACGTGATGATCGCCGAGGTGCGCGAAACGCCCGGCGCGCTGGCCGGTCCGAACCGGCTGGTGTACGCGGAGGCGTTCGACGGGGTGCGGGCCGACGTGGTCTATGAGTACCGGCCCGCCGGGGTGGCCCAGGAGGTGATTCTGCGGGAACGGCCGCCCGGGCCGGAGGTGTTCGGGCTGGACCCGGCCACGACCCGGCTGGAGGCGGTGACCGAATTCCTCGAAGCGCCGACGCCGCGACGGGAGGCGCGCCCGTTGCGGCGGGAGGGGAACGCCGCGTGGCGCGCGGCCCTGGCGGACCCGGACTTGGTGGATGAGCGGCTGGTGTTCGGCGAGTGGGCCCTGGAGGCGGGCCGGGCGTTCGCCGACGGCGCGCGGGCGGCGGAGGATGGGACGAGCAGTCCGGAGGCCGGCGTGCCGGTGGCCAAGCGGTGGGAGAGGGTGGACGGCCGGACGATTTTGTTCGAGCAGGTCGAATGGCCGGCGGTGGTCCCTCTGCTCGAAGCCCTGCCGCGGCAGGCGAGCGCGCTCACCGTTCCCGAGACGCTGCCGCGCCGCGCGGCCGTCGAGCGCCAGTTGCCCGCGCGCGAGCGGTGGTACGCCAGCGCCGCCGGGGCGCGGCCGGCGCGAACCGAGGGACGGCCGCCGGGCTTT
>CALJWR010000181.1 GCA_937976685.1 uncultured Verrucomicrobiae bacterium | reverse complement strand
GGGCGCAGCTTGTTGTAGAGGTTGAAGCGGCGGGCCATGGCCTCGACGGCGACCAGGCCGGCGTGGATGGAATGATCGGAGTTGGTGACCAACTGGAGCTTGAGCCGGGTGTGTTTCTTGGTGATGGCAGGCATCCGTTTTCAGACAATCCACGCCGAAAAAAATTCACCACCAATTGCAAGCTCTTATCTCACTCGTAACGATTGGGGGGGTGAGTAGGTGAGTCTCCTCAATCAACACGATGTAAACGGAGTTGGCGGATCGACGGGGTGAACCGGGACTCGGGGAGTGCGTGTTCGGGGTCCGCCTGGCGGGGGCGCTGGACGCCGGACCGGCCGAGGGTCAGCGATTGTTCTTGGGGACGTGCGGATCGGCAGGGAGAAGTCCGCTGCCCGACCGCCTCCGCCAGCGCCACCCCATCTCGGACATCCGCACCCGTGCTGTACATTGCCGGGAGTGCGATGGCGGGACGTCGCGTGTCAGGGCTGGCGCAGCCGAAACCACGCCACGCGTTCGGTTGGCAAAGCGCGGTATCGCCCGGGGACCAATTCCCCCGCTTGGGGTTCCGGAGAATGCCAGCCTTGAGCGGCCCGCTCAGGCAGGTACTGCTCGATCTCCCACGCACCGCTTTCCGGAGACCAGGTCAGCTCGACCTCATCTTCCGCCCGCTGGATCTCGAGCCGCAGGCGCGCGGCTTGGTCGGGCTGCCAGGGCAGGGCGGCGGCCACGACCTGACCGCGGGCGTTGCGAAGGAACACCACACCGTTGGAAAATGACGGCGGGGTCCAGGCGCGACCTTCGGGGAGGAGCCGCGCTTGGGCCAGCTCACGGAACCTGCCGGGATCCGCCTGGACCAAGCGCAGGAGCCCGTCGCCGTCCAGCAGCACAAGATGCCCTCCGGCGGCGATCACCGATCCGGGGGGCAGGTTGTCCCGCCGCCAGCGGATCGCACCCGTGGCGAGGTTGGCACAGACGAAGGCGCCGGCTTGTTCAGCGTCGCCGACGTAGGAGTAGAGGTGGCCGTCAAGAACGACGCCGGGGCTGAGGTGCGTGGAAAGGCCAGGGCTTTGCCAGCGCACGGTGGGGGTGCCGCCGGCGACGTCCAGCAACTCCGCCGTCCGCTTGTACCCGGTGAGAAGGATCCCGCCGGCCACGGGCAAGGGATCGGAGCAGTTCATGTCGTACTGCGTCGCCCAGCGTTTGCTCCACAGCAGCCGCCCGTCGGATTGTGCCACCCCCACCGCCTCCCGATGCGCGAGCAGGGCCAGCGCCGGCGTGCCTTGATGGTCGTACGGGATACAGGCAGTGTAGCCGTTGCGGCCATCGGTGTTTGCCCAAAGGGTGCGGCCGTCGCGCTTGTCCAAGGCCAGTCCGCGTCCACCGGCGTTTAGAAACAGGCGGTCACCCAGGATGAGTGGCGCACTGGCCAGTCCCCAGAAGGGCAGGGTGATGCCCGCGTCGTTGGTCAGGTGTCGGGACCAGACGACCCGTCCGCTGCCCGCCTCGAAACAGAACAGGTCACCCCACTTGCTCAGGGTGTACACCCGGTCGCCGTCCAGGGTCGGCATCGCCCCTGGTCCACCCTCGTACAGATTCGGGTCCAAGCGGGCGGCATAACGATGCCGCCACAGCACGCGGCCGCTGGCGGCATCCAAGGCGGTCACGACGTCCCATTCGTTGGAATTGCCCAGGGTGAAGAGGCGTCCGCCACCCACGGCCAAACCCGCGAAGCCCGTATGCACCTCCGCGCGCCACAGAACCCGCGGCGGTTCATTCGCCGGCCAGGGCGACACGGTGCCGCCTCCCGGCGAAATGCCGTCGCCATTCGGCCCGCGCCACTTCGGCCAGTCGGCCCCAGTGGCGTTTTGCAGGAAGAGCCCAATTGCCAGAACCAGCCGCATGCCACCCCGCTTCATGCGGGGAACGTGGGCGGGCTTTTTCCGCCGTCAAGCGCAGAGCCGGGCGACGGGATGGTGCGCGCCTTGAATCACCGCCGACCATCGGGTGATTTCGACCGGTCGCCGCCAAAGCCTCAATCGGGCCCGTCGGCTTTTCGATCCAGCCGGGCGGCAAAGGCGCCGTCCACGTGGTCTTCGTGCGGCAAGAGGCTGCGCTGGATGGCGAGGTGGAACTGGGGTTGGGCGGCGAGGAAACGTTCGATGACGACGGAGTTTTCCTCGGGTTCGAGACTGCAGGTGCTGTACACCACGGCGCCCCCGGGACGCACCCGCGCGGCCGCGCGCGTCAGCAACTCGAGCTGGTGGTCGGCGAGTTGCCGCAGGTCGGCCGGCCGGGTCCGCCAGCGGGCTTCCAAGCGGCGACGCAGTACGCCGGTATTGGAGCAGGGCGCGTCCACGAGCACGCGATCAAACTCCGGACGGCCGGGGGCGTCGGGTTGGGCAAGCCGGGTCTCGACACTCACCACCGCCAGCCGCTTGCAATTCTCGCGGATCAAAGCGAGGCGATCCTCCGAGATGTCCTCCGCGATAATCTCCGCCTCGTCGCCGACCACCTGGGCGATGTAGGTGGTCTTGCCTCCCGGCGCCGCGCAGGCATCGAGGATGCGGTCGCCCGGCTGGGGATCCAGCAACCGGACGGCGAGCAGCGTGCTGGGGTCCTGCACGTAGAAGTGACCCCGGCGAAAGGTCTCGAGGCGTTCCAAGGACGGATGCGACCGGAGTTGGAAGAGGGTATTTTCGGGAATCCAATCCCACCGGCCGAAGTCGTACTCGACGTTCTCGTGCATCCGCCAGCGTTCGATCACCTTTTCGGGGCGGGCCTGCAACGTATTGATGCGGGCGAAGGTCACCGGCGGGGTGTTGTTCCACTCCAGGAGGCGCGCCGTCGCCTCCGGACCCCAGCGTTCGGTCCAACGGCTGACGAGCCAGGCCGGATGGGACCAACCGGTGGCAGGATCCCGGCGCTGCAGTTCCTTGATTGCCTGCCGGGCGGCGTCGAATTCCCGGAGGTACCCGCGCAGCAGGGCGTTGACGAAGGCGGCGACGCCGTCGCCACCGAGCGCCTCGGCCAGTTCGACGGTCTCGAAAACCGCCGCATGGTCGGGAATGCGGCTCAGCCAGAAGATCTGGTAAAGCCCCAGCCGCAGCAACGCTTGGACCGGCGCGTCCGGCGGTCGGCGGACGGCCTTCCGTTCAATCAACCAGTCGAGGGTTCGTTCCCAGCGAACGACCCCATACACCAGCTCCTGCGCCAGCGCGCGGTCCCTGGCGCCCAGCGCCGCCGCCGCCAGTTCCTCCGCGAGTGCGGTCTCGACGAACTGCCCGGACGCCTGGCGTCGCCGCAGCACGCGCGCGGCAATTTCTCTTGGTGTTTGACGCCTCACGGCGGCATACTGGCGTGAATTCTGGGACACGCGAGCGCATTTACGATATGAGAGAAGAGTTTGAGAAATTGGCGGCCGCCGGGAAGATTCTGAACAAGCACATTGGACCGCTGGTGGCCCTCGCGGAGGGGCGGTATTGCCGGCACCGCAGTTGGGGATTCGGCCAAATCAACCAGGTGGATTTGGTGTTTGGCCGCTTCATCATTGATTTTCAGGGCAAGCCCGGCCACTCGATGGACTTGGGGTTCGCGGCCGAATCACTCACCCCGTTGGGGCCCGATCACATCCTGGTGCGAAAGGCGACGGATCTGGCCGCCGTCAAACAGATGGCCGCCCTCCATCACCTCGACTTGATTAGACTGGTGCTCCAGAGTTTCAACGGGCGGGCCACGGTGGACCAGATCCAAC
>CALJWR010000180.1 GCA_937976685.1 uncultured Verrucomicrobiae bacterium | reverse complement strand
ACTCGTACCGCAGGGCTTGAATCGGGTTCAGCCGTGCGGCTTTGAAAGCCGGGAAGAGTCCGGCCACCACACCCACCACCAGGCTGAACGCCACTCCGACCCCCAGCGCGAGCGGGGTGATCACCGGCGCATTGGCCGACGGCGACATCTGCGCGAGCACCTGCACGAAACCGTAGGACGCCACCACGCCCATCCCGGCGCCGACCAGCGCGATGACGGCGCTCTCCACCAGAATCTGCGTGAAGATCGCCGGGCCGGTGGCGCCGACTGCCTTGCAGATGCCAATCTCGCGGATGCGCTCGTTGATGCTGGCGAGCATGATGTTCATGATGCCAATGCCGCCCACCAGCAGACTGATGGCGGCGATGATACCGCCGCTGAGCCGCGCGTTGCGGATTTGCTGATTGATGTTGTCCAACTGGTTTTCCTGCGTTCGGAAACCAAAGTCCTCGATGCCCCGGTGAGTGAGCATCAAGACGTTCCGGGCCTGCTGCAGGGCGGGCTCCAGCAGTTCGAGTTTCGCGACCTTGAGATCAATATCCGTCAGTCGCGGATCGGGAATGCCGTCGCGGTCGCCGGCCGCGCGAAACCGGATCCACGCGGTGTTGAGCGGCATGTAAACGGTTTGGTTCTTGCGCCAAAATGCCCAGTTGCCGCGCCGGCCCCAACCGCGCTGGCGTTGCGGCCCCACCTGCGCCTCGTTTTTGCGCTGCGCCGCCAGCTCGCGCTGCCGGCGATCCTCCTCGCCTTCGTACCGCTCGAACATCCCCACGATGGTGAACGGTTGGGAATTGATGAGAATGGTCTCGCCGATCGGGATGATTTCCCGCCCCAGATCCTCCGGCGAGCCAAACAGATCGTCGCGAATGCCCGTGCCAATGACGCACACCGGATTGGCCTGCTCCTCGTCCAGGTCAGTGAAGAAGCGCCCGTGGGC
This sequence comes from uncultured Verrucomicrobiae bacterium, assembly GCA_937976685.1. Lineage (GTDB taxonomy): Bacteria > Verrucomicrobiota > Verrucomicrobiia > Limisphaerales > J093 > JADJWF01. The sequence goes on along the minus strand of CALJWR010000180.1, from coordinate 12,885 downwards.
GAGCGTGTGGAGGTTCATCTCGAGCACCGCCGGCCACACCCCGACGCACTCGGAGGGCCAGGTCCGCTTTTCGCCGCGGCTCAGGATGACGTCCTTCACCGCCATCTCCGGCGACACCAACCGCAGCAGCGGCGCGCTGTGCCGCAACGCGATCACATCAGCCATCGTCCGGCCCGGCGCCTGGAGCGCCAAGTGTTCCTGCCAGGACGGCACCTCCTGCTGTTCGAGCAGGACCTTGTCCGCCCCGCCCATGGCAATCATCGCCTCCTTCATCCCGTTCTCCATGCCCTTGATGAGGGCCGACATGCCGACGAGGCTCGCAACGCCAAGAATGATTCCCAGCATGGTCAGGAGCGACCGGAACTTGTGCGCCCAGACCTCCTTCATCCCGACCGCGATGGTGTTGAAGAGGTTCATGGCTACTCGTAACGCAGGGCCTGAATGGGATCGAGGCGCGACGCCTTGATGGCGGGCACCAGCCCCGCGAGGATGCCGATCACCACGCTGAACGCGAAGGCCAGCGACATCGCGCCGGCGGTGATCACCGGCGCGTTGCCCGTCGGCGAAAGCGACGCGATGCCCATGACCAGCGCCAGCGACGCCGCCAGTCCCGCCACCCCGCCGAGCACCGCGATGACCACGCTCTCGACCAGGATCTGAATGAAGATGTCGCCCGTGCTGGCGCCAATGGATTTGCGGATGCCAATCTCGCGCACCCGCTCCGAGATGCTGGCCAGCATGATGTTCATGATGCCAATGCCGCCGACGATCAGGCTGATGCCGGCGATCAATCCGCCACTGAGCCGCGCGTTGCGAATGAAGGTGTTGATGTTCTCGGCCCAGTCCTCCTGCGTCCGGAAGGTAAAGTCCTCGATGCCCCGATGCGTGTTCATGAGGACGTTACGGACCTGCTGCAGGGCCTGCGGGAGCAGGTCCACATTCATGATCTTCAGTTCGAGGCTGCTCAGGCGCGGGTCGCCCGTGGCCCCCGCCGCGCCCCCGCCCTCGCCACGCCCCCCGAAACCGGTCACCGTAATGCCGGAGCGAAACTTCATGTACGCGGTGTTCAACGGCATGTAGATCGTCGCGTTTTTGAGCCAGAAGATGAAGTTGCCCCGGCCCCGCCCGCCGCGGCCGCGGTCACGCGACAGCCCGGCATTCTGCGTCGGCGGGCCGGCAGCCGCCCGGGCCGGGGCCTCCGCCGCGCGCCGCTTCCGGTCCTGCTCGCTCTCGTAGTGCTGGAACATGCCGATGATCGTGAACGGCACGCCGTTGATGTAGAGGGTCTCGCCCACGGGGATGATCTCGCGCCCGACCTGATCCGGAGCGCCCCAGAGCTCGTCCCGCGTGGCCGTGCCGATCACACAGACGCTGCGGGCCATTTCGTCGTCGAGGTCGTTGAACATGCGCCCGTGCAGCACCGTGTGTTCGCTCATCTCCAGCGCCACCGGCCAGACACCGCTGCAAATGAACGGCCGGAAATTCTTCCCGTTGGCCGAGACGTTGGCGGGCACCCGCATTTCCGGCGAAATCCGCGTCAACAGCGGCGCGCCCGCGGCCAGGGCGCGCACATCGTTGATGGTCAGCCCCACCGCCTGATCGCGCAGATGCCGCTGCTCGGGCGGCAGTTCCTGCGCCTCGACCCGGACTTTCTCCAGACCGCCGATCGCGACCAGCGCCTCCTTGGCGCCGTTCTCCATTCCCTTCACCAGGGCGGACATCGCCACCAGACTCGCCACGCCCAGGATGATGCCCAGCATCGTCAGCAGTGACCGGAATTTGTGCGCCCAGATCTCACGAATACCCACCCCCACGGTGATCCAGACGTTCATCGTGGAGTGCCGCACGGCCGCCGCCGACTCCGGCGGAAGATGAGGCAGGTGGGGCTTCTTCATGCCGGCGGAATTCGCTCAGGGGGCCGCGCCGGCAGCGGATCCCGAACGCGGCGACCGGTCCAGCCCCGCGAGTGTCAGATCCACCTTCGCGGCGATCTTGCCGTCGCGAATCTCGATGCGCCGCGGCGTCACCGCCGCGATTTCCGGGTCGTGCGTCACCAGCACGATGGTCCGGCCCTGAGTGCTGAGCTGGCGAAAGAGCGCGAGGATGGCTTCGCCCGTATGCGAATCGAGATTTCCGGTCGGTTCGTCGGCGAAGATGATGCGGGGCCGGTTGACCAGCGCCCGGGCGATGGCCACCCGCTGCTGTTGGCCGCCGGAAAGCTGGCTGGGCCGGTGTTTGGAGCGATTCGCCAGGCCAACCGCCTCGAGCGCCTCCAGGGCCCGTTCGCGGCGCTCCCGCGCGGAGCAACCCGCGTAAATCATCGGCAGCTCCACGTTTTGCACCACGTTCAACTTGGGCAGCAAGTTGAAGAACTGGAACACGAAGCCGATCTTTTGATTGCGGATCGCGGCCAGTTGGCGCGGGCTGGCTCCCTGGATCATGACCCCGTCCAGCGAAATGGTCCCTTTCGTGGGGGTGTCCAAACACCCCAGGATGTGCATGAGCGTGGACTTGCCGCTGCCCGACGGCCCGATGATCGAGATGAATTCCCCCGCCTCGATGTCCAACGAGACATTGTCAAGGGCGCGGATCTCCTCGCCTCCGAGGTGATAGATCTTGCTGACGTTGCGAACTTCGACAAGGGCCATGGCGGCGGAGCGGGGCTGAATCAGGTGCCGCGACCACTCGTGGGTGCGGCCGGCCGGTTGGTCGTCCCCGGCGAAGCGGCCGCCGCACCGGAGGCATTGGTTTGGCCCGTCCGGGCGGCAGCCGTCACGGCGGCAGTGCCGGCCACCGGCTTGAGGGCCGCCATCGCCCGGGCTTGCTTTTCCTTCTCGTCCTTCGGCAATTCGAGCGCCACGACCTCCCCCGGAGACAGGCCGGATTGGATCTCGGCGTAGAAGAAATCCGAGATGCCCACCGTTACGTCGCGGCGCTCAAAACCGTTGGCCGTCTGCACGTAAGCGTATCGTTCCTGCGTCCCCGTGTCGGGATTGCGCTCCGTGAACACCGCGCTCAGCGGAACGGCCACCACGTTCTGTGCCGCCGCGACGGGGATCTTGATATTCGCCGTCATGCCGGGCCGGATGCGTTCGTCCGGGTTCTCGATGCGAATCCGCGCGGCGAAGCCCTTGATGTTGTTCCGGATTGTCGCCTGCGGAGCGATCCGCTCCACGATGCCCGTCGCGCTCAAGCCCGACACCGCCTCGATGACCACCTCGACCTCCTGGTCCACCCGCAAGCGCGGCACGTCGGCCTGGTTCACGTGGGCGTTGATGATCATGTAATTCAGGTCGGCGATGGTCAGCACCTCGGTCCCGCTGTTGAAGCCGCCCGAACCGGAGACCGCCTGGCCCGTGGACACGGGCCGGGTCAGAATCGTGCAATCGAAGGGCGCGCGAACTTCGGTCTTGGTTAACCGCTCGTCAATCAGGGCGAGTTCCCGCTGCGACCGCTCCAGCGAATTCTTCGCCAGCTCGTAGGTCGTCTTGGTGTTGTCATACAGCTCCTGCGAGATCAGCCGTTCGCGCAGCAACCCCTCGGCCCGTGCGTAGTCCCGCTCGGCCTTGGCCAGTTCGAGCCGCGCCCGTTCGATCGCGGTCAAACTCGACGCCCGTTGCTGCTGCAGCTCCTTGTCATCCAGCTTGAAGAGCAGATCTCCCTGCTTGACGCGGTCGCCGAGGTCCACCGGCAGCAACTCGATGCGACCGTTGATCTCCGGCTTGACCGACACCTGCTCGGCGGGCGCGATCTCGCCAGCGGCGTTCACCGCGAACGCGATGTTCGTCTGAATCACGATGGCGGTGGTTGGCCGGGCGGCAAGCGCGGCGCCCGCCTGTCGGTCCTGCCACGCGCGCCACTGGGTGAAGCCCACATAGCCCAAAACGACGATCACCACGAGTGCAATCCATGTCTTCATCCGGTCAAAAGCAGGTGAGTGTAGCCGCCGCCCCACCTTGAGCAAACGCCCACCCGCCTTTCTCAAGGCGCCGCCAAGGCGGTGGCGAGGGGCAGCCGGTTTCCGGGAAGGGCAGCCAGGCGCTGGGAAACTGACGCGCAACCCCGGCCCGGCATTCAGGACCGCCGCCACGCTCGACCGGCGGAAGCCCCCACGCAGCGCGCGCCCAACCGGTAACGGCCGCCCCCAACGGATTCACCTGGCCGCCTCGTTTGAAAACTCGTTCGCCGATGGCACGCTTCCGTCTAAATGAGGCGTGGAACCCTTCAATTCCTATCGGTCCTTGTTGGTGGTCTCCTCGGTGTGGTGCCCTTCGCGGTCCCGGCCGCGGCGGCGGAAACGGGCACTGTCCGCCACGTGGACCCCGACGGCGCGGCCCGGCTGCTGGCGGCGGATAAAGTCATCGTCCTCGATGTTCGCACGCCGGAAGAGTTCAAAGCGGGTCACATTAAAGGTGCCAAGCTGATGGACTTTCGGGATCCCGACTTCGCGAAGAAGGTGGGCCAACTCGACCGCACGAAAACCTACCTGGTGCATTGCGCGGTGGGAGGACGAAGCCGCGCGTCGCTGGAGACCTTTCGCAAACTCGGCTTCCAATCCATCGTGCACCTTGACGGCGGGTTCACCGCCTGGCAGCGCGCCGGCAAGCCGGTGGAGAAATAGGCCCAACCACCGCCCGCCCGCCCGCGCCGATCGCGCCGATCTTCGCTCCAGCCTGCCTGGAGTGGCCCTGAATTCGGCAGAACGCGCGGTGTCCGGCACTGCCACGGGGCGTCGCGAAGTTGCGCCGCCGTGCCGCCGACGTGAGCCGCCGACGTGGACGTCCGCGCCTCAGAGCCTGCGCTCCTCCCCGTGCCGCACCGCCGGGCGCGCGGTCTCCGCCCCATCCGATTTCCGTTCGTCCCGGCCGGTCACAAATGCCGAATCCGGCTCTTGTACTTTTGCAGCAGCCGATCGTTGTGGTCATCGCCGCGCGTGTTGCTGCTGATGTACATCTCCGGTGCCACCCCACGCGCCAGGGCATTTTCGCAGGCTTGCACGAGGATCAACTGGATGATCAGCAATCCCATCATCGAGGAGGTCGAACCGATCTGGTCCGGCATTCCCGGCAATGACAGCCAGGCGTCGCCGTTCGGCCCCTGATTGCTGATGACCACCTCCGCCACGTCGGCGAGCTTTTTGCCCGACGAATGCCGCGAGGGCCAGGCGTCACTTTGAGCCTGATTGAGAATTGCCGCCACGCGCAGGCCCTTTTCCCGCCCCAAGAGCGCCATCTCGATGGGCACGGCATTGCGGCCGGAATTGGAAACCACCACCAAGACGTCGCCCGGCTCCATCGGATACTTCGCGATCAGGTCCGCCGCAAAGCCGCTTTCGCGCTCGGTGTAGGTGGCTTCAATGGCGTTCTCATGAAGCATGATGCGCGGATCGAGCATCGGCACGGCGTGCGCCAGTCCCCCCGCGCGATAAAACACCTCCTCAGCCACGAGGTGGGAGTGCCCCGTGCCGAACACGTACAACCAGCCGTCGCGCGCCAGCGCTTCCCCCAACCAGCCTGCCACGGTGGCGATCTTGCCCCACTCGTGCTGCCGAATCCGGCCCATCGTCTCCAGCGCGATCCCGTAAAACCGTTCCATTGCATTCATGAAGTAAGCGTGGCGGCGGTCGGACCGGGACACAACGTTGGAACGAAAGCATTCCAACCACGATGTCGGCCGTAATCGTGACGCCGGTCTCCCGACCTGGTCCGACGCTGGTAACGCTGGTCTCGCGACCGGCCTGCTGCCTACCGGGAAGTCGGCGTTACAACGTGCCGGCAGCAATGTCGGTGCTACCGGCCGATAGCAATTTCGCCCTTGTACCGCCGGTCCCCAGACCGGCCCGCCGACCGGGAGGTCGGGGTGACAACGTGCTGGCAGGAATGCCGGCGCTACCGGCCGGCAGCAATTTCGCCCCCGTACCACCGTTCTCCAGACTTGGTCCGACGCTGGTACCGCCGGTCTCCAGACCGGCCTGCCAACCCGGAAGTCGGGGGTGCGACGTGCCGGCAGGAATGCCGGCGCTACCGGCCAGCAGCAGTTTCGCCCCTGTACCGCCGGTCTCCTGACCGGCCCCGAGGCGCACCGCCTGGCGGCACGACCTCGACCCCGGTGAGCGGCGGAGCGGCGGGCAGGCGAAGCCGGAGAAGTCCTCCGTGCGGAGGGGGAGGACGGACGCGGTTTCAGGCTGCCAAGCGGTTTGCGGGGCGCACGGAGTGGCAGGCGGATCGCCGCGACGCCCAGCAGTCCGGCGGGGGCCAGGGCCAGCCGGCCGCCTGGGCCGTCGTCGCGCCAGTCCAGCAGCCGGACCGCCACCATCAGGTCGCTCGGGACTACTCGTGGAATGCCAATCCCCAACGTCGCATCAACCTCCGCCCTGATATCTCCAGCCAGCCCATGCGACAATTGATGAACACTTCCCGGTCGCGACCAGCCGCCGCTTTTTGCTGTGGCGCGGAAAGGGCGCAGCTATAGTGCCGCTGGTGGCCAGCAAGCTTCCAAAGGCTCCGCGACCCGCACGCCGACCCGCGCGGCGCACCGCACGTCTAACGCTGGTCGGTGGCTTGCTCGTCGGGGCGTTGGCGCTGGGGACGATCCTTTTCCTGCTCGCCCCCCGCGAACGCGCGGCGAAACCGCCGACACCCGGGCCGGCCGGTCCCCGCTTCGACCTCGAACCCCAGGCAGCGGCTTACGCCAAATACGCCGGCTCGGCGAGCTGCCGGGAGTGCCACCAGGAGGCGTATGAGTTGTGGCGGGCCTCCCATCACGGCCTCGCGGAACGCGCCCCCAGCAAGGCGCTGGATCGCGTCGCTTTCGACCCGCCGCGCGAGTTCAACCACGGGACGCAGATTTCGCGCGCGTTCACCGAGGCGGGCCGGTATTGCGTAGCGAGCAAGGGCTTGACGCAGGCGATGGAGACGCACCCGGTCGAGCGGGTGATCGGGAACCTGCCGTTGCGCCAGTTCCTCGTGGCCGCGCCGGGCGGGCGGCTGCAAACCTTGGAAGCGTCGTATGACCCGGTGACAAACGAGTGGTTCAACGTGTACGGGAACGAGGACCGCCAGGCGGGCGAGTGGGGCCACTGGACCGGCCGCGGCATGAACTGGAACGCCATGTGCGCCGGCTGCCACAACACGCGGGTCCGGAAGAACTACTCGGAGCCGGACGACGTGTACCAGACCGCGATGGTGGAGCTGAGCGTGGGTTGCGAGGCCTGCCACGGGCCGATGAAGGATCACGATGACTGGCAACGCGCCTTCGGCAAATCCGGGCGCAAGGATCCAACGCTGAAGCCGTTCCCGAAGTCGTTATGGCTGGACACCTGCGGCTCCTGTCACGCGCGGCGTTCGGAACTGACCGGCGACTTTGTGCCGCGCGACGGTTTCTTTGATCACTTCCTGCTCACCATCACCGACGAATCAGATACCTACTACCCGGACGGACAGATTCGGGACGAGAACTACGAGTACGCTTCCTTCCTCAGCTCGAAGATGCACGCTGCGGGTGTGGTTTGCATGGATTGCCATCAGCCGCATTCGGCGAAGACGATTCTCCCCGGCAACTGGCTTTGCCTGCGGTGCCACGACGGCAGCCTGACCAATGCGCCGGTCATTCACCCCGTGGAGCACAGTCGCCACAAGGTCTGGGGGTACAACCCCCAAGGGGAGCCGGAGAATTTCGACCTTACCGCCTACGAACCGAAGCGAATCAAGGAGACGGGCGGCGAGTGCGTGGGCTGCCACATGCCCCAGACCGTTTACATGCAGCGGCACTGGCGGCACGACCACGGCTTTACTATCCCGGACCCCTTGCTTACGAAGGAGCACGGCATTCCGAACGCCTGCAACCGCTGCCACCAGGATCAGACCGTGGAGTGGTCCATCGAGTGGGTGGACAAATGGTACGGCGCGAAAATGGATCGGCCCACGCGGACGCGGACGCGCCTGATCGCCAAAGCGCGAGCGGGTGACGAAAAGACGCGTGAACCCTTGCTCAGGCTGTTGAGCGAGGAGCCCAGCCCTCACTGGCGCGCCGTGATCGTCGAACTGCTGGCCCGGTGGGTGGATCACCCCGATGCGGCGACGGCAGTCGAGGCCCAACTGCGTCACGCCGAGCCACTCGTTCGCTCGAAGGCAGCGGCGGCCCTGGCGCCGCTGGCCAGCGTGCCGGGGTCAGGGGCTGCCGTGGCGCTCGGCCGAGTCCTGGCCGACACCGCGCGCGCGGTGCGCGTGCAAGCCGCCTGGGCGCTGCGGCTGGACGAATTCTCCGGCGGCCGGGCCGGCGCGGAACTCCGGCACTTCCTCGACATCAACGCCGACCAGCCCACGGGCCAGCTTCAAAAGGCGGGAATCGCGTTTGCGCGCGGCGACTTGGCCGCGGCGGAGAACCACCTGCAGAAGGCCGTGACTTGGGACCCGGGATCGCCGGCGTTCCGCCACGAACTCGCCATCGTGCTCAGCGCGGCCGGCCGACCGCGCGAAGCCGTTGCGCAGCTCGACGCGGCGCGACGCCTCGCGCCCCGGGAAGCAGAGTACGTTTTCAAACTCGCGCTGGCCGTTGCTGAGGCGGGCGAAACGGCACGTGTCCGCCCGCTCTTGGAGGAGGCGGTGCAGCTCGAACCGCGCCACGCCCGTGCCTGGTACAATCTAGGTTTGGAGCGCAGCCGCGCGGGAGATGCGTTGGGGGCCATCGAGGCGTTGCGACGGGCGGAATCGTTGCAGCCGGGTGCGAGTGAGTTCCCCTACGCACGGGCCACAATTCACGCACGGCTGGGTGAATTTGACGCTGCGCGCGCGGCCCTCCACCGCTGTCTTGAAATCAATCCGGCTCACGCTGACGCGCGCGGGCTTTTGGATTCCTTGCCGCGCTGACGGGGTGGGCTCAGAGGCGGACCTACGCGGGAGAGGACCGTGCAACTGACTGCGGCACAGCCGCAAGGGCGTTGGGCAAAGGGTATTCCGGCAAACGACGCCCGGTAATCCAAGATGCTTTTTTTCTTGTAGCCGCCTTATCCGCTGGTAATTAAGCCGCAAAGTTCGCGGCGACCCGTCACGGGGTCGCGAATTTTCGGCAACAAAACAAAGTACCCAACCTATGAAGAAACGACTGACCCCTCAGACCAGGATCGCCTTCCCATTGGCGGCGTCCGTGGCGTTTGGGTTGACCGTGCCCGCGACTTCGCAGGCGCAGGATTCCAGCGCCCCGGCTGAGCCCGAGAAGATGGAGAAGGTCATAATCACCGGCTCCAACATTCCGACGGCGGAGACCGTCTCAATCGCGCCAGTGGAAGTGCTCAGTGCGGAAACCATCGAGCGGTCGGGCGCCGGTGGCAACCTGGAAATCCTCGTCAAGAAGCTTCCCTCCACCGTGGGTGCCGGCAACTTCGGCATGTCCCGCGGTAACGGCGGCGACGGCACGGTGGGCGTTTCGTTGCGCGGCATCCCGGGCGGCACGCTGTTGCTGATCAACGGCCGCCGGACGGCAAATCAGGACTTGAACGCCATCCCGCTGGGCGCCATCGAGCGGATCGAGATTCTCAAGGACGGCGGTTCGTCCATCTACGGCGCGGACGCCGTGGCCGGTGTGGTGAACATCATCATGAAGAAGAACTTCACCGGCACCGAGGTGAGTGCCCGCTACGGCAACACCACGGAATCCGACACCGGTGAACAAACCTACACCTTCGTCACGGGAACGGTCACCGAGAACACGTCGGTCACGATTGGCGGCAGCTATTACCGTGCGAATTCGCTCTACAGCGCGGATCGCAGCCGGTCGCGGCCGGACCCGACGGACCCGGGCCAGACCAGTCCGACCTCGATGCCCGGACGGGTGCAGACCACGGACCCGAGTGCGCCCGCCGCGTTGCGCAGCCCGGGGGTGGTTTATCGCGGCCAGCCCGGTACGACGGGCACTTCTCCCGCCGACTACTCGGATTTTAGCAACAAGACCGATCGGTTTAACTACGGTCTGTACACGCCGGCGATCCGAGACTCGGAACGGTACAGCATCTTCGGCAACGGTGAGCAGCGCATCTCGGGCGAGTGGTTGAAGTTTTTCACCGAGGCCTACTACACCAAGAGCTGGAGCTACAACCAGTTGGCACCGGTCCCGATCGTTTTTCAGTTTAACTCCACGGCCACCTCCCCCAACGGGATCGTGGTGCCGGCCGATCATCCGTACAACGTGTTCGGTGTTCCCATCAACCGGATGCGCTACCGCCCCACCGAACTGGGCCCCCGTATTGACGAGCAGGACTATGACATCTTCCGGTTCGTTGCGGGTCTCCGCGGTCAGATTGGCGATAGTTCTTGGAACTACGAAACCGGCCTGCTCTTTACGAAGCAGGAAGGTGTCAACTTGCAGGGCAACGACCTCAGCCGTGACGGCCTGGAGCAACGGATCAATGAAAAGGACCCGGCCAAGGCTTTCAATCCTTTCGGCAATGCGGCCAACAGCAAGGAGGTCCTCGATGCCATTCGCCTCAATCACTACACCTTCACCGAAGACCAGTTGTTCCTGTGGGACTTCAAGGTCAACGGCGAAGTGGTGCAACTGCCTGCGGGTCCGCTGGGGCTGGCTCTCGGCACCGAGTTCCGCGAGGAAAAGGGTGCCTACACACCTGACTCCTCTCTGATTTACGGCAATGTGGTTGGCTTCAACTCCTCCGAGCCGTACACCGGAGACCGGGAGGTCTGGGGTGGTTTCTACGAAGTCAACGTTCCCATCTTGGGAGGTGAGGACTTCAAGCTGCCGCTGTTCCATCAACTTAGTGTCAACCACTCCGGCCGGTACGAGGACTACTCGGACTTTGGGGATACCTACACGCCCAAAGTGGGCGCCCTCTGGAAACCGATTGACGAGTCCTTCGTCATCCGGGCCTCCTACTCGGAATCCTTCACGGCGCCCGGGTTTGGGGACCTGTACGCGCCCTCGCAAGAAAGCTATCCGGAGTTGCGCAATCCGGTAAAATTCAACGCGGGTGACCCGAGCTACTTCGACCAGATTCGTACCTTCTACTCGGGAAATCCCAATCTCAAGCCCACGGAGGCCAAGAACTACACGGTGGGCGGAGCTTGGTCGCCTTCGTTCATCAGGACGCTGACACTCGGGGTGGATTGGTTCCGTATCGAACAGCAAGGTGTTCCGGGCTCGGTGGATCAATACATTCTCGATCAAAACTACGCGGATGGGGGTCCCTTCAACCCGAATGCGAAGTACGCTGACCTGATTGTCTTCGATCCCGCCACGTCGGAGTACACCACCCTCTACGCCCCGACGCTCAACCTGAGCAAACGGAACATCGAGGGGCTGGACTTCAACGCGATCTATCAGTGGGACACCGACAAGGCGGGCATGTTCACCCTCTCGGGCAATGCGACCTACTACCTGACCTTCGAGCAGGAAAACATCCCCGGCGACGGCCTGCAGGATCGGCTTGGGGACTTCGTGGATCCCAGCCAATCGTTCGGCCTCGGCTCGCTGCCGCGGTTCAAAGGACAGTTCAGCCTGTTTTGGGACTACCAGAAGTTCCAGTTCGGCGTGACCGCCAACTACATCAGTTCGTACTTGGATGACAAGGCGGCCGGCTTCGACCGGAAGATTGACGATTACCTGACCTTCGACCTCCAAGCAAGCTACACGCTGCCTTACGAGGTTCGGCTGACCGCCGGCTGCTTGAACGTGGCCGATGTGGAGCCGCCGCTGGTGAAGGGCGCCTTCGCCGACAACTACGACCGCGACACGCACGATCTGCGCGGCCGGTTCTGGTACGTGCAGGCCAGCAAGAAGTTCTAGCTGGTCCAGTTTCCATCGCGCCGGGGTCGCCGCAAGGTGACCCCGGCTTTTTCTTGGTGCGCCCGGCAGGGCGCACGAAGGTCCAGCGTCACAATTTCGCTGCGCCAGCCTGTGGCCGCGGACGGGAACGTCTGCGCCCCGAGCGACAGTCATGCGGTCTCAGCGGCGCGCGGACCATCGGGTCCGCGGTGGAGTCTGAACCTCACACGCTTGGTCCGGCCGGTCCACACCAACCGCGAACTACCTCGCCCCAACTCTCGGATCGGACGTACCACCGACCTCCCAGTCGGCACCGGGGCCGGCTGGAAAGCCGGCGCTACCAGTGGCCGACACCTTTCGCCTGCGTCGTGGCCCTGACCAACAACGCCCTGAACCACGTGCCGTTCAGCCTGGGCAACGACGCCGACGCCACCCCGACACGGCCTACGCCCGGAACAGCCTCTTCCTGAGCCTTCCCTGTGCGACTTCAGGCGGTCCCGCGTCACAATCTGGCCGCGCCAGCCTGTGGCCGCGGACGGGAACGTCCGCGCCCCAAGCGGCAGCCGTTGGTCGCACCATCTTCTTGCGTTGGACGCGGGCGTCCGCGTTCACGCCGCAATTCGCAATCACGGATGGTCGCACTGCTCTGGGCGAAAACTCAGCCCCTCCTTTTCAGCGCCGGAGAAGCCGCCACGGCACCCGGGTCGGTGCCAGCCTTCCGTTCGGGTGGGCCGCGCCGAGGGGTGCCGCTCCCGGCGACCCGGTGCTGCAGTTACGGAGCGAGGTGGCTCTGCGCCGACGGGGCCGTTCCGCCGCCGTGACAGCAGGATCCCCCTTGGTCCGCGAGGTTCGGACTGAGATAGGGGATTCCCAGGGCCAGGCCGCGCAGGACCAAGAGCGATCCCACGAGGAACACCGACACCGGCATGACGAACCGCAGCTTCAAGCGCCACGACGGCCGCAGCAGCCGTCCTGACAGGCTGATTGCCAGCATCAGGGGAACCGTGCCGAGTCCGAACACCGCCATGTATCCCGCCCCGGTGAGTGGTCCTCCGGTGGCGGCGGCTCCCATCGCCGCCACGTACACCAGCCCGCAGGGGAGCAGTCCGGTCA
>CALJWR010000179.1 GCA_937976685.1 uncultured Verrucomicrobiae bacterium | reverse complement strand
TTCGCCCAGCTCATCCTGGGCAAAGGAAGTGATGCCCAGGCGGCACCGGTCATTGTCCAGTCGCCGCACCCACTCGTGATCCTCCGAGTAGAGCAGGTCGTTTGGATACGTCTCAGACATTGCAGCGTCTCCTCTCGCACTTCCAGCGGCTGCTCAAGCTGCATCTCCAACGCCGTGCCGCGCGGGTGGAGAGCGCCCTTCCTCTGGGCGGCGATCAGCAGTCCGCCGTTCAGAGCACCCTGACCCGGCTTTATGGACCGGGGTTGAGCCTTTCGTTCACCGTCAATCCGGCGCTGATCGGCGGCCTGCGCGTGCAAGTGGGCAGCGACGTTTTCGACGGCTCCATCCGCACCCGGTTGCGGGAACTTGAAGCCCGTTTCTGAAGCCCTCCCACTCTTCCTCCCTATCGAGAGTTTTTGTCTGAGTTAGAACCGTATGAGCACCCTCCTTCAGGAAATCGAAGCCCAGATCGCGGGCGTCAAGACCTCCGTTTCCCGCCAGAATGTTGGCACCGTTCGCGAAATCGGCGATGGCGTCGCCAAGATTGAAGGCCTCACCGACGCCATGCTCAACGAGATGTTGGACTTCGGGAACGGCGTCGTCGGCCTGGCCCTCAACCTCGAGGAAACCGAAGTCGGTGCCATCGTGCTTGGTGACTTCACCGGCATCGTGGAAGGCCAGGAAGTTAGGACCACCGGCCGCCTCCTGCAGGTGCCCGTTGGCAAAGAATTGCTCGGCCGCGTGGTGGACGCCCTCGGTCGTCCGCTGGACGGCAAGGGGGAAATCGCTGCCAAGGCCTTTTATCCCGTCGAAAAGATCGCCCCGGGCATCATCAAGCGCCGTTCGGTCAGCCAGCCGGTCCAAACCGGCATCATGGCGGTGGACGCGATGATCCCGATCGGCCGGGGACAGCGCGAGTTGATCATCGGCGATCGCGCCACCGGCAAGACCACGATCTGCATTGACACCATCATCAACAACGCGCGCTTGAACAAAGCCGCCGAAGAATCCGGCGACAAGGAGTACCGCCCTCTGTACTCGATCTACGTCGCGGTTGGTCAGAAGCAGTCCAACATCGCCAATACCATCACCGTCCTCGAGAAGGAGGGTGCGCTGCCGTACACCATCGTGGTCGTGGCCGCCGCGTCCGAGTCCGCCGCGAACCAGTACCTCGCTCCCTTTGCCGGGGCTGCGATGGGCGAGTGGTTCATGGACAACGGCATGGACGCCCTGATCATTTACGATGACCTCTCGAAGCACGCCGTCGCTTACCGCCAGGTGTCGCTGGTCTTGAAGCGCCCGTCCGGCCGCGAAGCCTACCCGGGCGATGTGTTCTACCTGCACAGCCGCCTCCTTGAACGGGCCGCGCGCCTCAACGAACGCTACGGCAACGGTTCGCTGACCGCCTTGCCGATCATCGAGACGCAGGCCGGCGACGTTTCGGCATACATCCCCACCAACGTCATCTCCATCACCGACGGCCAGATTTACCTCGAAACCGATCTCTTCTACCAGGGCGTCCGCCCGGCCATTTCGGTCGGCCTCTCGGTCTCCCGCGTGGGCTCCGCCGCCCAGGTCAAGGCGATGAAACAGGTCGCCGGCCGCATCAAGGGGGATCTCGCCCAGTTCCGCGAGCTGGCGGCGTTCGCCCAGTTCGGCTCGGATTTGGACGCGAAGACGCAGGCGCTGCTGGAGCGGGGCAAGCGCATCGTCGAGCTCTTCAAACAAAACCAGTACAGCCCCCTGCCCGTCGAAAACCAGGTGGCGGTCCTCTGGGCCGCGCAAAACAACTTCTTCGATGACGTGCCGGTCGAGAAGGTGAAGGACTTCCAAACCCGGCTGATGGACTACCTCAGCAGTCGCAAAGCCGACCTCATGGCGAGAATCGCCAAGCAGAAGGTCGTGGACGACGCCATCGCTGCCGACCTGAAGGCCGCGCTCACGGAATTCAAGCAGACGTATCACTAAGCGCGCCCCAATGCCGCCAGGGAATTCCATTCCGACGTCCTGCTTGACCGCCGACCGGGCCATCCTCCGCGTCTGATTTGCCATGCCCAGCACCCGCGACATCCGCCGCCGTATCCGTTCGGTCAAGAGCACGGCCCAAATCACCAAGGCCATGCAGATGGTGGCGTCGTCCAAGATGAAGAAAGCGCAGGACGCCGCGCTCGCGGGCCGGCCCTACGCGACCCTCATGAATTCCGTGCTCGGAGAAGTCTTGGAACACTCCTCGGGTGACTTCTCGCACCCGTTGATGGAGAAGCGGACGGTGCAAAAGCGCGCCGTGGTGGTCGTCAGCACGGACAAGGGCCTGTGCGGGGCGTTGAACTCGAACCTCGCCCGCGAACTGATCAAGTTCGACCCCCAGACCACCGTTTTCGTGACCGTCGGGCGCAAGGCCTCCCAGTTCATTGCCCGCACCCGCCGGCAACTGGCGGCGGAATTCAGCTATTCCGACACGCCCCGTTTTCCTGAAGCCCGGGCCATCTCCCGCGCCGTCCGCGAGATGTTCACCAGGGGCGAAGTGGACGCCGTGGACGTCTTGTTCACCCGCTTTATCAACACCCTCTCGCAGACCGCCACCGTGATTCCGTTGCTGCCGGTGGTCGAGCTGACCCGCCAGAACACCGGCCTGAAGAGCGCCCCCGATCCGGAGGCGACCAGGCGGCCGGATGTCCCGGAATTCCTGTTCGAACCCAGCCCGCAGCAGGTGTTGGGCGAGTTGCTGCCGCACTGGGTCAACTTCCTGATGTACCAGGTGTTGCTCGAGGCCAAGGCCAGCGAACACAGCGCCCGCATGGTCGCGATGAAGAACGCGACCGACAACGCCAAGGGTCTGATCAAGGACCTCACCCTCGACTACAACAAGATGCGGCAGGCCATGATCACGAAGGAACTGCTCGAGATTTCTAGCGCTGCCATGGCCTTGGGCTGACGCCTGTGGCGCTGTTCGGCCATTTCCGCCCCGGCCTGAACTGAACCTGTGGCTGGGCGATGCGGCACCTCGGCGGATCAGCGGAGCGTTTCCACCTTTCACGTGCCGCGGCCCGTCCCGGCTGAGAGTTGTGGCACTGTTCCGTTGCTGTGTTTGGCGGGCGGGGCGACGACGCCCAAACCCGCCGGCGAAAACGCCAGCGCTACGTCATCGTTGGAAACGCTCCCACCCCTCCGCTCGCGGAACAAATCACGGTTCCGGACACCGCGCGGCCGCCTTGCTCGTCGCCAAGCCGACCTGATCTAGCCCGATAATGGAGTGCCGAGAAGCCTTTCACGTCTGCTGGCGACGTCACGGCCTCCGCAACCCGTTGCCGGTCTCACGATATGTCCGCGATTGAATCGAGTCAGTGCGAACACGACGGCCAGGCCGGGTCCGCCCAACTTCTTGAAACTTCACCTTCGCGCGGTGGGTTCTCTCTGCCGGGCGGGGAACATCCCTCCGCCAGACAGACCTCACACAACGACACAAACTATGAAACAGATCGTCAGCAGAACCCTGGTCCTGGCCACCGTGCTGGCCGCAATCAACCTGGCCCTGGCGGCCGATCCCGTGCCGGGCGGAGAGGTGGACTTAGGCAAGATTCCGCCGCCCGCCACCGGAGGCCAGTTCGTCGAAGTCAACCTTCGGGAGAACTTGCTCGCCTTGGCCGCCCGCCTCACGGAGGCACAGGAACCCCAAGTGGCCCAAGTGCTGCGCGGCTTGAAGGCCGTGCGGGTGAACGTGGTTGGGCTGGACTCCGGAAACCGGGAGGAAGTCGTACAGCGGATCGCGGCCATTCGCGGGCAACTCGTGGAAAGGGGCTGGGACCGCATCGTGACCACCCAGCAGCAGGATCAGGACGTGGCCGTGTTCCTCAAGCTGCGCGGCGCCGAAGCCATCGAGGGGATCGCGGTGACCCTCTTGGAAGGGCATCGCGAGGCCGTGCTGGTGCATGTCGTTGGTGATATCCGCCCCGAGCAGTTGACCTTGCTCGGGGAGCGGTTCGACCTCGAGCCGCTCAAGGAGATCGGCCCGGTGGTCAAGAAGTCCTAAAGCCGTTCTGCGCCCCGAAATCGCCATCGCCGTGCGGCGCGCCTCGCACGTCAGCCGCACGTCAAAACGCCATGCAGACTGAACCGGTCTCCTCCTTCGTTGCGCCCGTTGTTTCAGCGGGAACCGACCGCCGCCGCGGGGGCCGCCGAGTGGCGGTGTGGCTCGTGCTGGTTGGCGGACTCGCTACCGTGGCGGTGGCGACGACGCGGAT
>CALJWR010000178.1 GCA_937976685.1 uncultured Verrucomicrobiae bacterium | reverse complement strand
GCACTGCTGGCCGCGGCCGCCGACCTGGTCTTCAAAGAAGACGTTCGGCTGTTCCTCCCCCCGGCGGCTGTGTTCTCGAAGCCGGACTTCTCGCTGTTTGGGGAGGCAAAGATCCTCGCCGCGCTCAAGCCGGCGTTGTTCGGCGTGATCTTCGCGTTCCTGATCACCGACTTCTTCGATACGATGGGAACGGTGATTGGCATCGGCGGTCAAGGCGGTTTCCTGGACGCGCACGGCCGATTGCCGAGACTCAATCGCGTGCTGCTCGCGGACTCGATCGGCGCGATCTGGGGCGGCCTGTGTGGCTGCAGCTCCGTAACCACCTATATCGAGAGCGCGGCGGGCGTCAGCGCCGGTGGGCGGACGGGACTGACCGCCGTGGTGGTGGCGGCGGGCTTTTTGCTCGCGATGTTTTTGGCGCCGATCGTGAGCGCCGTGCCTGCCGTCGCCACGGCCCCGGCGCTGGTGGTGGTCGGGTTCCTGATGATGGCCGTGGTCAAGGAGATGGACGTCATCTCCGCCGACGATGGCCTGCCCGCATTCCTCACGTTGCTGGTGATCCCGCTGACGCAAAGCATCGCCACCGGGATTGGCGTGGGCTTCATTTCGCTGGTGCTCGTGCGGGTGTGTACGGGCCGAGCCCGCCAGGTGTCGCCCTGGCTTTACGGCATCGCCGCCTTGTTCGCGGCCAGCTTCATCTGGGGCCAGCGCTGAGCCGGTCCCGCGTCAGGCCGGCCTCAAGCCAGCCCCAATGCGGCCGCGCCCTCCTGCAGCGCGGCAATGACGTGTTCGATGTGTTCGTCGAGCGGCAGGTCCAGCAGGGCCGCGCCTTTTTCGATGTTCTCGCGCTTCACGGCGGCCGCGAACGACCGCTGTTTCAGCTTCTTTCGCACACTGCTGGCGGTCATGCCCGCAAGGCGTTCGGGACGGACGTAGGCCACCGCCGTCACGAAGCCGCACAGTTCGTCCACGGCGAACAGCGCCCGGCGGATCGGCCGGTCGAGGGGGTAATCGGCTTGATTCCATTCCGCGTGGGCGAGGATGGCACCGACGATTTCTTCGTCCACACCGCGCTCGCGGAGGATCCGTGCGCCTTCACGAGTGTGATCTGGCGGGTTGGGCCAGCGCTCGTAATCGAAGTCGTGCAGCAGGCCGGTGAGTCCCCAGACTTCGGGGTCCCCACCCATGCGTGGAGCGTAGTGACGCATGGCTGCCTCCACCGCGAGGCCGTGTTTGCGCAGCGACTCCGAAGTCGTGTGCTCCGTCAGCAACTGCCAGGCTTCCGCGCGGGTCATGCGAATCAGAAGTAGCGCGCGTCGCGGAGGGCCGGGAACTCCTCGCGCCACGCGCGCAAACCCGCGAGGTCCAGCTCCACTTCAAACACGCCTGTGCGATCCCCGGCATCCAGGACCACCTCGCCCCGCGGGTCCACCACGAG
Source organism: uncultured Verrucomicrobiae bacterium (assembly GCA_937976685.1). Taxonomy (GTDB): domain Bacteria; phylum Verrucomicrobiota; class Verrucomicrobiia; order Limisphaerales; family J093; genus JADJWF01. The sequence continues at coordinate 5,839 of CALJWR010000178.1, read as the reverse complement.
GCTGCGCCCGGGGTATTCGCGTTCGGGATCCCGACCGATCCGATTCACGCCGATCACGTAGGCGAGGTTCTCGATCGCGCGGGCCCGCAAGAGCGTCACCCAGTGTTCCACCCGGACCGCCGGCCAGTTGGCGATCACCACGAGCACCTCCGCCCGCTTCTGGACCGCTATTCGGAAGATCTCGGGAAACCGCAGGTCATAACAGACAAACGGCGCCACGATGGTGTCTTCCACCGCGAACGTCTCCACCCCGTCGCCGGGGGAGTGCGCGCGATCCTCACCGGCGGCCGAAAACAGATGAAGCTTGCCGTAGCGGCCCAGTTCGCGCCCGCGGGGACCGACCAGGGTGGCTTCGTTGCGCGCCGCGCCCGCCGAGGCCGCCCGCACCAATCCGGCGAGGACATACAGGCCGAAATCCTGCGCGAGATCCGAGAGAAAGTTTTCGGTGTCACCGCCCGGCCATTCCCGGGTTTCCAAGGTGTCGAGCGAAAAGCCGGTCGAGAACATCTCGGGCAAAACGAAAAGCGAACCCTCAGCCGGCTTCTGGGACTCCAACAAATGGCGGACGGTCGCGTAGTTCTTCGGCCGGTCTAGCCACGCGATGTCGAACTGGCACAAGGCAATTCTCATGAGAAACAAAATCCAACCTACTTCCAACCGCGTCAGACCGCGAACAGGCTCCGCAAGCAGCGGGCTGCCTGGTTCAGTGGTCGTGACCGCAACCGCACTGCGAGCTCACCTCCGGTCCCGACATTCGCTTCGGCACCCCGGTGCAGGCGGCTGATCGGCAGCCGCTGACCTTGAACCTTGGCAACACCCACTTCATGAGGACAATCCACAGCCCGACCAGACTAATGAGGTAAAGGAACTCCATAACGTCGCACCGCGTCCAAGCGCCCTCCAAGAATGCGCCAGCGAGCCTGAATAGCAACCGGCAATCACCGCGCGTTCGGGCGCCGCAGGCGGAAGCCCCCGCCGGCAAATCGTTTGGGAAACCTGAATGTCAGCCGGTGGCGGCCGAGCCGTCGAACGTGGGAACGCCACGGGTCAAAAGAGAAAGGCCGGACAAACGGGTCCGGCCTTTTCGCACACTGCGCGCTGAGAACGGACGCGCAGAAACAACGGGGCGTGAGGGTAATGGTTTCGACCAAACCGAAAAGTCACCAGAACTGGGGACGACTCAATGATTACGATAGCAAGGGAGTTGACAGGGTCAGCGAGTGAAGCCACGGGCCGGGGCACTCGACGGTGAGGAGTGCGACGTGGATCGAGTGTTCGGTGTTCGCGACGAACCACAGTTGTATCCGGGTGTCTTGCACGGTGAGAACCGGCTTGGTTGCCGTACGCGACACCGGCCGCCATATCCACGGCGGTTTGCACGGTCTTAGCTCACGCTTAATGATTGGGGTAGTCACTTGCCCCCGAGCCGGGCGCGGCCGGCGCGCTCGCCAGCACCGTCAAACCCGCCAGCGCGGCGACCAGATACCTCGTTGGGTTGCCGCGCCTCATTGCGGAGTGAGGTGCAGTCTCACGTAGCCCTCGGGCGTGTCGGTCATGGGAATCTGGCACTTCACGCTGATCCACTCGGTGCCGTCGCCGTTGTCCACTCGACGGCTTTCGATGACCTGGAACAACCGGTCGCCCCCGGCCCAACCGGCGTCGCCATCCGGGCGGCCGCCGGGCCGCCGGCGAAATCCGGGAGCCCGGGGTGCAACTGATGCGCGGACTCGGCAAGGTTGTTGTAGTGGTCACCGTCGGGATTGCCTTCCGGCGCGGCGTCCGCTCCGGTCAGTCCAAAGGACGCCATCCATCGTGCGTAGGTATCCTGCACCCGGAGTCGCAGCTCCTGCGTGGTGGCCACGCCGCCCTTGACGGCTTCGACAAAAACGGTGATTTCGCAGGCCCCCGCGCGATTGTGTGGAGCCGGTTCGCACGCTGTGGCACCGTCCTCGCGTGCATCGGGACTCTTCAGCCTGGACTGAAATCGCGGTCGGCCGGCGATGAAGGCTTGCGTCATCTTTAATCCCACCGCCCGCGGTGACAAAGCACGCCGCTTGACCGGACTGATGGATGTGCTGACCGCCGAGTGCGCGCTACGACTCACCACGGGTCCCGAAACCGCGTCGGCATTGGCGACGGCGGCGGTGGCGGACGGTTTCGACACCATCGTTGCCGCGGGCGGAGACGGCACGGTGAACGAGGTGGTCAATGGGATTGCCGCGAGCGCAGGGGGGCTCGCGCATTGCCGGCTGGGGGTGATTCCGTTGGGCACGGTGAACGTCTTCGCCCGCGAGTTGGGACTGCCGCTGCTCCCCGCCCGAGCTTGGGAAGTGATCCGCGGTCGCGCCGAAACGCGCGTGGACCTGCCGTGGGTCGAATGGCAGCACGATGGCCGACACGAGCGGCGCTGTTTTGTCCAACTCGCGGGCGCCGGCCTCGATTCCCTGGCCATCGCGGGCGTGGACTGGAACTCGAAGAAGCGCGTCGGGCCGCTGGCCTACATCATTGCGGGAGTCCGGGCGCTCGGCCAACCGCAGCCGGCCCTGACCGTGTCGGCCGATGGACGGCAGGTCGGCGGACAATTCGTCCTGGCAGGCAACGGGCAACGCTACGGCTACCTCCGGGTCTTTCCGCGGGCCAACCATCGCGACGGCGCGCTGGAGCTTCGGGTGCTGCGTGAGGTGAGCTGGGGAAAGCTGGGGCGTTTCCTCTGGCGCTGGCTCACGCGCCAGCAAGACACGCCGCCGGACGAAACGTGGCTGCGGGTGGCGCGGTTCGACTTGAGCGCCGACCGACCGGTGCCGTTCGAGTTGGACGGCGACAACGTGGGCTGGCTGCCGGCGACGTTCGGTGTCGAGCCGCGGGCGCTGCGGGTCATCGTGCCAGCGGAAACCCGCGCCGAATCGAGCCAATGAAGGGGAGTTCCGTTTCAATCATGCCGGGGAGGGGCGAGCCGCGCGCGGGCGAATCGTCGGCCGCGATGGAGGCAGAGGCGGATCCCATCCGCAACCTCTACATCCATGTGCCATTCTGCGCCTCCAAATGCGAGTACTGCGCGTTTTACTCCGAGGCGTCGAACGGCGACGTAATGAACCGCTATGTCGCGGCGCTGGTGCGGGAGCTTGAACTGGTCGCCCACGACCTCCGACCACAAACCATCTTCTTCGGCGGGGGGACGCCGACGCTCCTGAACCTGCGCCAGTGGGAACGCATTTTGACTGCCATGACGCGCCTGAAGCTAACCGGCGCCAGTGAGTGGACCGTCGAGTGCAACCCCGCCACGGTGTCGGCGGACAAGGCGCGGCTGCTGCGGGCCTTCGGGGTGAATCGCCTTTCGCTGGGCGTGCAGTCGCTGGACGCAGGCCTGCTCGACCGTCTGGGGCGGGTGCATTCGCGGGAGATGGTGTTTCGCTCGTTCGACCTGCTGCGCGCCGCCGGCTTCGACAATCTGAACCTCGACCTGATGTTCGCCATCCCCACCCAAACGCTCGCCACCTGGCGCGCCACGCTCGACGAAGCGCTGGCGCTGGGCAGTGAACACCTCTCCGCGTACGAGGTGATCTACGAGGAGGACACGCCGCTCTTCGCGCAGTTGAAGGCAGGCCGCTGTGACGTGAACGAGGACCTGGCGTGCGACATGTTCGAACTGCTGGTGGATCGGGCGGGCGAGGCTGGCCTGCACCAGTACGAAGTGGCGAACTTCGCGCGCCATTCAGGCGGTGGAGTTTTCGAGGTGCCGGATCGCGCCTGCCGCCACAACGTCAACTATTGGCGGGCCGGTTCCTTTTACGGACTGGGACCGAGCGCCACGGGGTACGTGCGCGGCGTGCGGACGAAGAACTGGAGCAACACGGCCCGGTACTGCGATCAACTCGAAGGTGGTCGCCGCGCCATCGAATCCGTGGAACAACTTGGTCCGCTCGCGCGGGCCGGCGAGAGCGCGGCGTTTGGTTTGCGCATGAACGCCGGCTGGCCGTTCGCCGAGTTTCAACGCGTGACCGGTTTCGACCTGCGACGCGAGTGGGCCGACGACATGCGGGCGCTGGAGGCCGGGGGATTGGGTCGTTGGCAACCGGATCGGTTTCACCTGACGCCCCGGGGGCTTCGTCTGGCCGATCTGGCGGCACAGCGATTCCTCCGGCCATAGACGAATGGAGCGGAGGCCGCCGGTCAGGGCTTCCAGAACTCGGGATTTTGGCGCAACTGGTCGAGGAGCTGGGCGTCGGCGGGCGGAAACGAATAAGCCTGAAGTTCGTCCGCCCTGACCCAGGCGAGGTTGGCGCACCGGATCGGCTGCGGTTGATTGGCCACCAGCCGGCACTGGAAAAACTCGATGTGGATGCGGCGTTCCGGGTAGGGGTGGTCGGCGACGGCGAGACGACGGCCTACTTCCACATGCACGCCCAGTTCCTCGAACAACTCGCGCATCAAACACTGCTGATAGGTCTCGCCCAGCTCGCGCTTTCCGCCGGGAAACTCCCACATGCCGCCGAGATGGTCGTTCAGGCGCCGCTGAGCGATGAGCAGCCGCCCGTCGTGGAAAATCAAGCCGGCGGCAACTTCGATCACTCTGTGGCCGGAAGGTCTCACGTCAGCGCCCCACGCTCTTGTACACCCAACCGGACCGTTCCATCTCGTCCTTGTCGAACAGGTTGCGGCCGTCGAACAGGATCGGATGGGTCATCGCCTGGCGGGCGCGCGCCAGATCCAGCCGGGTGAACTGCGGCCACTCGGTGGCCACCACCAAGGCGTCACACCCCTCAGCCACGGCGTTCATGTCGCCCACGTAGGTCACGGCCGGGCCGGGGGGAAGCACCGCTTTGGCCTTTTCCATCGCCTTCGGGTCATGGACGCGCAAAACGGCGCCTTCCTTGAGCAAGCGCTGGCAAAGCTCGATCGCCGGGCTCATCCGCACGTCATCGGTGTTCTGTTTGAACGCCAGCCCCAGGACGCCAATGCGCTTGTCCTTCAGCACCCAGAGCGTGTCGCTGATCTTCTTGAGGAAGTGCTCCATCTGGCTAGCGTTGATCCGTTGCACCTCCTTGAGCAGGGCGAAGTCGTAGCCCAGTTGCTCGGAGATCTTGATGAACGCGCTAAGGTCCTTGGGGAAGCAGCTTCCCCCGAAGCCCAGGCCCGCATCGAGGAAGCGCCGGCCAATCCGCTGGTCCATGCCGATCCCGTTGGCCACCTCCTGCACGTTCGCGCCGGCGGCCTCACAGATGCGGGCGATGGCGTTGATGTAGCTGATTTTCAGCGCGAGGAACGAGTTGGCGGCGTGCTTGATCAACTCGGCGGACGCAATGTCCGTCACAATCACCGGCGCTTCGAACGGCGCATAGACCTGCCGCATGGCAGCGACCGGACGCGGTGATTGCACGCCCACGACGATGCGATCCGGCCGCATCAGGTCCTCGACGGCAAAGCCCTCCCGGAGGAACTCGGGGTTGCTGACCACGTCGAACTCTACCTTCGATCGGCAATAGCGCTTGATCGTTTCCGCCACCTTCTCGCCGGTCTTCACCGGCACCGTGCTCTTGTCCACCACGATGCGGTAGGCAGTCAGGCAGCCGGCGATCTCCCGCGCCACGCCCTCGATGAACGACAGGTCCACCGAGCCATCCGGCAGCGGCGGGGTCGGAACCGCGATGAACACCACTTCCGATCGCGCCACGCCCTCCGAAATGCTGGTGGTGAAGTGGAGTCGTCCGGCGGCCGTGTTGCGCTGGAGCAGTTCCTCCAAGCCGGGCTCGTAAATGGGCACGCCGCCGGATTGCAGCAGCCGAATTTTCGCCTCGTCGCAATCCACGCAGGTGACCTCGTGCCCCACCTCGGCGAAGCA
>CALJWR010000177.1 GCA_937976685.1 uncultured Verrucomicrobiae bacterium | reverse complement strand
ATGCCCATCTTTCATGACGCCGCCCTGCGGGCCGCGGCCGGTGAAGCTCAGGACCTGAGCTGGCTGCGACCGGAACACTTGGCTGACTGGCGCGGTCTGACCGCCGCCCTCGACCGCCTCAGCCCCGAACAACGCTGCGATGCCCTCTACGCCGACTGGTTGTTGCAACTAAACAGCCCAGCGCGACAAGCGCTGTTACAGGTGCGAAACCTCCTTATCAGCCAAGGTGCCATTGCAGCGAACTACCTCGCCGAGCTGGCGCAGAACGCCGACGACGCCTCCGACGGACAGCGGGCAGAGGTCCGTATTCGGATTGAAGGCAATTGGCTGCTGGTTGCAAACAACGGGCGGAAGGTTACTTCCATGAACCTGCTTGGGTTATGCCGGTTTTTTGTTCATGCCGCCGGGAAAGTTGTTGAGTTGAGTGACCAAACCATTGGGCGGTTTGGCATCGGCTTCAAATCCTGCTACCGCATCGCGTCCGAGGTTTTTGTGTTCACCTGGGACCGGCAAGGCGCGTTTGGCTTTCGCCTGCCCATTTGTCGCGAAGGCGACCCGGCGTCGGAACCCGACCGGAAACGACTGGAACAACTGCTGGAACGCCTGCGGCATGTTGGTGTGGCGCACCTCGATAAGGAACTGCACCAAGTTCAATGCCTCGGCTACTGCACGCCCGAGTTTCAGGACAAACTTCCGCCGTACCTGGCACAAGCCACAGATGGCTTTCGGCAGGGCGCGCGGGGCACGGTGTTTTGTTTTCGGATTCGCCCTGAGCGAATGTCGGAGGTCGCTTCCCGAATTACCGGGCAGAAAAAGGAGCTCTACGAATTGTGCCCGCTGTTCCTGCCCAATCTTCGACTGGTCCAACTCGCCCAGCATGAGCTTCGCATGGCCATTGGGCAGCGCGATTCAGCCCATGACTGCCCTGGCTTGGTGGAGGCGGAAAAAGTCACGCTGACCACCTGCGATCTCGGGGAGGCAGCGGGTCAAGCGTCGAATTCGAGATTCTGGCGCCTGCGGGGAGTCGAGCCGTGTGACCTTTGGCAAATCGCTCTCCACGCAGACAGTGCCTTTCGCCTTCGCGTCGAACAGGAGGACGATGAGCGGGGCACAACCATCAAGGATGGTTCGGCCTACGCCTTCTTCCCGCTCAACGGCGTGAACTGGCCGTTTCGGATACATTTGCACGTCAAGCTACCAACCAATCTTGCGCGCAGCGACTGGAATCCAGACGACGCGCCACAAGTAGAGCAGCAGATTCGAAGGGCGATTCGCGGGCTGGCCACTTGGCTGGACCAGGATGCGGACAAGTGGCATCACTCGTGGAGGTTGGAATCGTTGGTCAACCGGGTCCCGAACCAAGCAGAACGCTGGGCTTGGTTGGTTTGGGAGGCGTTGCGCCGCGAGGCGACTGCGCTTCCGCTCCTCCGCACCGTATGGGGCACGCGGTGCCGTCTGGGTGTCGCGAGAACCGTCCGACTTGTGAACCGTCAGGATGCTCGGGAAAAGTGGCACGAGCTTTGTGAAACTTTGAAAGGCTTGCAGGACGAGTTTCCCATCGTTGACGCGACAGGTGCCGTAAACTTTGTCTTGGAGGAACTGCCAGACCTACAGTTGCGCCGGCTTTTGCTGCGGGCGGCGGAACAAGCCGCTGATGACACAAGCCGACGTCGGCTGGTCATGGCACTGTTCGTGGTCGAATCCGCCACGCCGGAAACCATTGAGGCGGTGGCTGGACACCTCCAGGTGCCGCTGTTGGACGGGGTGAACGAAAGCTTGGCCGAGCTGATGCAGCAGCCGGCGGGCGCAGAGCTTCCTGACGAATGGCATGAGGTCTTCAGAAGCCTGCAGAACTGGCTCTGGAGCGAAGACCACGGGTTGACTGCCGTTTTCGACGGGCAGCTTCGGTTTAAACTGAAGGCACTTGCCACCAAGGTCTTCAACCCACGTTGGGAAGCTGTCCCAACTGTATTGGGTACCGAGGAGGCGTGGCAGCAGCACGGCACAGAGTTCTGGCAGTTGGATCGCCAGCCGTGCCCGGGCGGGATTCGCAAGACGGTTCTGCAAAGTCTGCGGATGAAGGACGGTTCGAACCGATGGAAGCCGGTGGCCAGCTTTTGGATGGTGGACAATTCGCCGGTGAACTGCTTTTACGGAGTCGTCAACAAGTGGGAGCGCGGCAACGCCCTAAACAACGCGGCACAGCAGGCTGCTAGGCAGAAGCTCCAGCAGTGAGGTCTTTGGGAAACTTGGGAAGATGCGGTGGAAAAGGAGCTGGAAAAGCACCTTCCGGTGGTGCTGTTCCAGAAACTCCAGAACGGGGGAGGCAATCCGTTTGAGACGGTATTCGACACGGCCCACGCCAACAGTCGAGAAAATCTGCCGCGTCGTTGGCAGGCTGTGGTTGACGAGGCTGAGCGGGAGGCTGCGCGTCGGTTTTTGGCCGCCCACCGTCAGCAGTTGGGCGAGGGCCGCCTTCTTGCCCGCGAACTTGGCGCACTTGGCGAAGTGCTGACATGGACGGGCCGCTACGCGCTCGCCCCCAAATGGCTGACCGAAAACGCGCGCCGCCGGCTCGCCGCTCTGGGCGAGGCCGCGCCGAATCTTGAAGTGCTGACGCAGCAGCAGGTGAAGGATCGCTCGCGCGAGTTGGCGGAATGCCTGCTCGGGCAGTTTCATCTATGGCGCAAGCGCAAGTTGAACCAGAACCAAGTTCAGGCAATCGAAGATTTGCTGAAGCGGACGCCGCCGACCTTGCGTGGAAACTGGCGCATCGGGCTGACCAACCAGACCAGCCACCTGCTCAAGGACTTTATCATCCCGGCGGCTGAAATCCCGCCAGAAGCAGGCCAAAATGACGCGGCTGCGAACCTTCCGCTCCTGAACAGTCCTGACCGCCGTTGGCTCGGCGTGCAGGAACTTCCGCCAACCTTGCAGCGTATGCCATCGGTGGTGAGCGGTTGTTTGCAGCCCAAGAACCTGAACGTCGAGGTTTCAACGGAGGGTGCTTGTCTGCCCATCTCCGAGGCCGATGTTGAAGCGGGCACGCGGCAGGACGCGCTGTTCCAAACGATGCTGTGGGCGTGCGCGAGCGGGTCTCTGCTGGGTTGCCGCGGGAAAATCAACCTTCGCTGGACTCAGACCGGACAGCCGGTGGCGGAGTTGAAGGACGCCCCCTTTGCAGTTCTGGATGGGCGACTCCTCACCTCGTGCACAACCGTTCACCTCGAGGATCGTCAAATTAACGAGGTTCTCGCCCTCTACAGTCGGAAGGCGCGCGACAATCCGGAATTCCGTCATCGCTGGCAGCAGCGGAATGTTGATCACGCTCAGCTCTACGCGGATTTCCGAAAGGACATCCTCAGCACATTGCTCAAGACTGAAGTCAAGGACCTCGGCTATCGCGAGCACCACGTCATCCGCGAACTTCTCCAAAACGCGGAAAGCGCCTACGCGAGCAAGCCCGGAGCGCTGCCCGCCGACCGTGATTTCGAGTTTGTGCTGCGACCTTCGACCGATGGCCTGATGTGGGAGGGAATCGCCTCCCACTCGGGGCGGCATTTCAACGAGCCTGTTCGGTTGCCCGACGGAATCCAACAGCCCCGAGACGACATCCGGCTGATCGTCAGCACGCCTGGCGCGGAGGCCGCACCCACCGAAGGCTGGATTGGCCGGTTCAACCGCGGATTCAAGTCCATCTTTACCGTGGCCGAAACCGTCCGCATCCAGAGCGGTCCCTACGAGTTTGCCATCCATGATTTGCTGCTGCTCTCCGGCACGCCGCATCAGGGTGACGATGAGCGGTTCCTGCGGCTGCTGCATCTGGCCCGGCCGGACCTGTTTCAACCGGATGAACGCGCCGTCGAGGCGCAACTGACCCGCGAGGCCCTGACCGAGACGCTCACCCGCACGCCCAAGTCGCGCGCGGTGGACTGGGACGGGCGCAAGCTTTTTCAGGGCCACGACACCACAACCATCGAAGTGCCGTGGACGTCGGCGGAACTGGAGGTTTCGCGGCTGTTGACCCAATACATCCTCAAGAGCCTGGACAACGTGCGCGGCGGCGACCGGAGTTTCGCGCTGGTGGTGGAGCTGGTGATGCACACCTTCCACAAGATCGCCGCCAGCAGTTGGCGGGCCTTGGAGGCGGCCCTGACCAGGCGGGCCGAGGGGTTGCAAAGCCGCCAGCAGACGCTGGCGAATGTGCTCGCGCTGGAGGATGACGAGGAGGACGAGCGGCGGGCCTTTACCAAGCCGCTGCAGCAGTTCTTCGCAGACGAGCAAACACTGCTCGACACGCTGCTGGCGCGAATTCGCGCGCTGGTTCGGGACTCGAAGTGGGAACGCTGCGCCGAGTTGCTGCGGCAGATTGAGGCGCACGAGCCGGGAGCGAAGGTGCTGTTGTTCACCCAGTATCGCGCCACGCAGGACTACCTGTGCGAGCGGTTGGCGGACCTTTTTACGGGCACGCGGGTTGAGGTGATCCACGGCGACACCCCGCCGGAGGAGCGACGCGAGGCGCGGCGGCGATTCGAGCGGGACTCGCGGTTTCTGGTTTCCACGGAGGCCGGCGGGGAGGGCATCAATCTCCAAAAAGCCTGCCACCTCATGGTCAACTACGACCTGCCGTGGAACCCGATGCGGCTGCAGCAACGCATCGGCCGGCTGGACCGCTACGGCCAGACCCGGCGGGTGCGGGTGTTCAACCTGCGCGTGCCGGAGTCGTGGGATGCCCGCATCTCGCAACGCATCTTCGAGCGGCTGGCGGTCATCCAGCGCACCCTGAATCTGGCGGGCTTGAACGAGGATTACCGGGACATGCTGCTGGGCGAAGTGGCGGAGCAGATGGAGCCGACGCGTTTGTTCAGCCGGGCGATGCGCGGCGAGGAGGTCCCGGATGCCACGGTGGACGACTGGATCCGGGAAGCCGCGCGCTCGGTGGACCGCTTGCGCCAATGGTTGGGCGATACCGGCGGGTTCAGCGGCGATCCCGGCCCGCTGCGGCCCACGCTGACCGCGGAAGATTTCCAGCGGGCCTTTGAGCTGGCCCTGGGGCGGCACGGACTGCGCCTGCAGGCCACGCGTAACAGTGCCAACCAGTTCGTGCCCGGCGTGTATCACTTCCGCCTGCCGGAGGCCTTCCGTGATCCGGTGTTTCGGCCCGAGCGCACCTGCCACGTGGTGTTCGACCGCGCGGTGTTCTTGCAGGTGCGCGACGAGGACCTGGGCCGGGTGCGCGGTCAGCCGATCAAGCCGGTGCTGGCGGGCTTTGGCGAGCCGGTGACGGACTGGCTGTTTCAAAGCGCCTTCGAAGCCCGGCCGAACGAAAGCGCCTTCGCCCTGCGCGCCGGCGAGGGATGGCCGCATGGGGAGGGCTGGTTGCTGGTGTATGCCCTGCGCTGGCTCGGGCCGGCGCGGCGGCTTGCGGCGCCGGATTCGCTGGCGGCGGTGTTCGCCACTGAGAGTGGACATGCCATGGTTGTGCCACCGCCGGATTGCCTGCGGTTGGCGCCCGCGGCCGAAACGAGCGATTCGCGACGGCAGGCGGACATTCCTGCTGGGGTCAAGGCTGCCACCCTGGATGTTGCTCGCGGAGTGCTGCGTGAACGGATCGCGCGCCGGAATTCAAACAGCGTGGCAGGCGTTGGTTTGTCGCTGTTGTTAGCCGCAGCGATCCATGTATCGCCTTGATTCACCTCGATCCCGCTGGACGGGTGCTTTTCGCGACCCGGTAATCCAGTACCTGTGCAAGCCCATGTGTTGATGCTCCGAATCAACCTCAGCAATCACGAGTGCGTTCATCCGGTGCATGGCTCATCTCACTTTCTTGCAGGGGGACGCCAAGCGATGCACGTAGCACGGACTTCCAGTCTGCCGGGTCGCGGATTTCCAATCCGCAAACGCTGCGTCCATCCGGCCGGCTGCGCCCCCAGCCGACGGGAAGTCAGCGAGACAGCAGGTTGGGAAACCCAATGCCACTAACTTTTCGCGTGCTGTTTTTTGAGTTGTTTTCGGGCTTGTGCCCGCGAGACGCGCAACGGGAGAAACACCCGGGGCGCATAGCACTGTGCTCGCGGCTCGGACGGGATGCCGGGACGGCCTTCCTCCGCGTAGCGATCGTCGAACAGCGGCGAGAGTCGGTTGAGCACGGCATCCCCCTGGCGCTGGAGTGCCCGCAAGGGATGATCCGGCGGCACGGTGGCGTTGAGGTGGAGGACGGCGAGGAAGTCGGTTCATCCGACAAGTTCGATCTTGGCCAAGTGCAGGGAGAAGAGTTTGAGGAGGAAGAAGGCCTTGTCGCGATCGCTGTAGGCGCGGCGGGGAAGGGGTTCGGTTCCGTGGTTAACCCCTTCCGTTTTGCCTGTGCTCAACCAATGTTCCCACCAGTTGAGGATGCCGCTGGCCTGTCACAGAAGGGTTGTGGCCATCTGGCGGAGCAGGCTACACCCTGTCTGGGGAAGATCATGCCGACCAGGGCACCTCACTTCGTCTGGCAGGTTGGACAGAAGAAGGTGCTCCGGGCGGCTTGGACGATTCTTTGGAGGGGAGTCCTGCAGCGGCGGCACGGCTGACCCGCGCGGTCATACACGCGCAACCGCTCGTTGTAGTAGTCGGGCACGCCCTCGGCGCGGCCGTAGTAAAACAGGCCGTCGCCCGACCCTGCTCCCGCCCAATCCAGCGGCACCGTGCTGCCAAACCGGATGGCCTCCCGCAGGACCGCGCGGATGGCCCGTCGCAGCCGGGCTACGTCATCGCCGCGAACCTGGGCCGCCGGCCGGCGGGGCGAGATGCCCGCGCGAAAAAGCGCTTCGCTGGCATAGATGTTGCCGATGCCGGCGACCAACGCCTGATCCAACAACTTTACTTTGATCGCCTGTCGCGACCGGCGAAGCTCGCGCTCGAATCGCTCCGTCGTGAATGCCCTGTCCAGCGGTTCCGGTCCCAGTGCGTCGAGCGCCGTCAGGTCCAAACTCAGGCGGCCGAAATAGCGCGGGTCTTCGAACACAAAGTCCGTGTCGTCCAAGCGCCACACGACGGCGGCATGTTTGGCCCACGGCCGGCCGGTCGGCTGCAGGTACATGCGCCCGGTCATGCCCAGATGGCCCAGCAGGCGGAACGGCTTCCGGATCGGTCCGGACTCCAGTTCGAACACCAGGTACTTGGCCCGGCGCGACACCGCTTCGATCCGGGCATCGGTCAGCGCGCGGACGAATTCTCTCGCGTCACCCGGCCGAACGGACTTGGCGCGCCGCACCAGGACGGACTGGATCGCCCGCCCGGTCAGGGCCGGCCGCAGGTGGCGCACGAGGACTTCGACTTCCGGCAGCTCAGGCATGAAGCGATCAGCCGTACCGGAAGGGTGGGGTCAGGGCAAACGTGTTGGGCAGATGGCGAACTTCACGAACTTCGCCGTCGGCTAGCAGGACCTCCACGATGTCGAAGCGGATACGCACCGGCGGTGAGTCCAGCCGCTTGAGGTAGTCGAGCGCCGTCAGTGATAGCAATCGGCGCTTCCGCGCGTTAACGGCCGCCGCCGGGCGGGTCCACGCCTCAGAGGAACGGGTCTTCACCTCCACGAAAACCAGACAGTCGCCATCGCGGCACACGAGATCAATTTCGCCGCGCGGTGATCGAAAATTCGCGGTCAGGACTTTCAAGCCGAGCCGTCGCAGATGGCGGCGGGCGGCGGCTTCGCCCGCCCGGCCGCGCCGCAGATGTTCCGGTGGGCTCGTGCCGCGCAACAAGGTCTTGAGCCGTTCCCAAAGTCCGCCAGTCACTTCGCTAAAAAAGCTCGCGCGGTTGCGCGCGCAACGGTGCGAAACTGCGCCGATGAATCGGGCACGGTCCGTGTTCTGCCAAGGCGGCCAGGTGCTCCCGGGTGGGATAGCCCTTATGCCGACCAAACCCATATTGCGGATATTGCCGGTCGTACTCGTCCATCAGCCAGTCGCGGGCAACCTTCGCCAGCACACTGGCGGCGGCGATCGAGTAACTGAGGGAGTCCCCCTTGACGAGAGCCGTCTGCGGCTGGCGCAGGGCAGTGACCGGAAGGCCATCCACGAGCAGGTGATCCGGTGGAACGGGAAGCTGGGCGACCGCGCGGGCCGTGGCCGCGTGTGTAGCCCGCAGAATGTTCAGGGCATCAATCTCCGCCGGCTCGGCTCGGGCGAGCCCAAACACCGTTTCCGGCAGGCTCTCCAAGCGCGCGGCGAACCGCTGGCGCTGGTGGGGCGTGAGTTGCTTGGAGTCGTTCAAACCGGCGAGGTCCGCAGGCAGGCCGCCGCGAATCCAGCGGGCACCAAACACGAAGGCCACGACGACCACCGGACCGGCCAAGGGGCCGCGACCGACTTCGTCCACCCCGGCCAGAACCTGAAGGCCGCGCTCTAACAGCGCTCGCTCGTGCTCAAAACGATCCGAGCCGGCAGGCGGCTTCACGGCCTTGCGCGAGCAGAACGGTCGCCGGCGACAACAAGGCGAGGCCGAGGCCTCGCCGAAAACCCGGCCAGTCCCGTCACTTGGCAGGCGCTGGAGCCTGGGCTGCCGCTCCGCCTTCAGCCGGGGAGGCCGGCGCTTCGCTGGAGGCGGTCGTACCGGACTTGCCTCCTCGAACCGGGAGCAGCTTTTCCTTCACCGCGGTGGCACCCTTGCCCACCCGCTTGCGAAGGTAAGTCAGCTTGGCGCGGCGGACCATGCCGGACCGCTCGACCTCGATCTTCTCGACCCGGGGCGAGTGGAGAGGGAAAATGCGCTCGACACCTTCCCCGTAGCTGATGCGACGCACGGTGAAAGTCTCGTTGATCCCGTGCCCGCGGCGGCCGATGACGACGCCGGTGAACACTTGAATGCGTTCCTTGTCGCCTTCGATGACCTTGGTATGCACCTTCACCGTGTCACCGATGTTGAAGGGGGTCACTGTGGCCCGCAGGTAGGGCTTCTCAATCTTGTCCAGAATGGCCTGATTCATAATCGTCTTTCGTTCTTCTTTTCCTCGGTCTCGCCAGTGGTTCAGGCGGCAAGTTCGACAGCAGGTCCGGCCGCCGTTCCACCGTGCGGCGCCGCGCCTCCGCAGCCCGCCACCGGGCAATCTCGCCGTGGTGACCGGATAGCAATGGTTCCGGAACTTTCATGCCCCGAAACTCGGCTGGCCGCGTGTACTGCGGATACTCGAGCACGCCGTGGCTGAACGATTCGTCCGCCGAGCTTTCGTCCTTGCCCAGGACGCCGGGCAGGAGCCGCGTGACGGCGTCAATGATCACCATTGCCGGCAGTGCACCGTTGGTCAGCACGTAATCCCCGATGGACACCTCGTCCCGGACCAGCGCCCGCCGTACTCGTTCGTCCACGCCTTCGTAGCTGCCGCAGATCAACAGCAAGTGTGTTTCCCGTGCCAGTTCACGAGCGAGTGCCTGATTGAAGACCCGGCCCGCCGGCGATAGCAAAATCACCCGCGTCCTGTCGCTCCGCAGCGCTTCCACCGCTTCAAAGATCGGTTCCGGTTTCAACAACATCCCCGGCCCTCCACCGAATGGACGATCGTCCACGGTCTTGTGCCGGTCGTGCGCGTAATCCCGTAAATTCACCACCCGCAGTTCCAGCTTCCCCTCGTCCCGCGCCCGCCGGACGATGCTTTCGTCCAACGGCCCCGCAAACATGCCGGGGAACAGCGTGAGCACGTCAATTCTCATGCCCCGCCCGTAAGCGTGAGCGTCGCCCGCAGGTGCTCTCTCAGCGACTCCCCGTCACTGTCGCTTCTTCCACGATGTCCATCGAGCATCGCAGACCCTTCTTGGCCGCGCCCACTTGCAAGAGCGCCCGCAGCGCCTGAATCGTTGCCCCCTGACGGCCGATGACCTTGCCCACGTCGGACGGGTGCAGCCGCAGCTCGAAGTGCCTCGTGCCCTCGTGATCCACCGGAGTCACGCTCACCGCATCCGGACGGTCCACCAGGCCGCGCACCGCAAATTCCAGCCACTGCTGCATTCCCGGGCCTTCAAACGGTGGCCGCCTGGCGCGACGCCTTGCGAATGAAACTCGCCACCGTTTCGCTCGGCTGCGCGCCCACGCTCAACCAGTATTTGGCTCGATCGAGCTTCAGCGTGAAGTTCGACCCCGCTTGGAGTGGATTGTAAGAGCCGATTTCCTCGATGAACCGGCCGTCGCGCGGACTGCGTGCGTCCGCGACAACGATCCGATAGGCTGGGGTGTTCCTCGCGCCGATGCGCTTCAAGCGAATTTTGACTGCCATAGGTGCTGCCATGCCGCCACTCGGGGCGGTAGTTTCCAAAGGGGTGGGACAATACGCGCGCGTTTCCGCCGTTGGCAAGCGCCGATTTGCCGCGGAACGATCCCCCCTGATCGTTAGCACGAGGGGAAACGGTGGCGGCGGGGCCGGGAATTGATCCATTCAGAGGGGATGCAGCTTCAGAGCAAACCCGTTTTGCCTCAACCCACCACGCCGATCGGTCTTTCGAGCCCCTCCAACGCTCGCTT
>CALJWR010000176.1 GCA_937976685.1 uncultured Verrucomicrobiae bacterium | reverse complement strand
GTGGCGCGCCAGCCGCCGCTGGCGTAATACGCCTCCGTGCGGTACCAGTCCGTGATAATCCAGCTCAGGCGAACGATTTGCCCCAGATCGCCGCTGGAGATGAGCTTCTTGATCTTCACGTAACGCGGCTCGGTGCGAAGTTGGAACATCGCGGCAAAGACTTGCCTCGGCCGCTGCGTGTGCGCGGCGATCAACCGCTCGGCGTCGGCCTTGTGCACCGAGATGGGCTTCTCGACCATCACGTGCAGACCCGCTTCGAGTGCGCCAATGCCCAGGGTGGTGTGCTGGTAGTGCGGCGTGGCGATGATCACCGCGTCCACCGCGCCCGAGCGGATCAACTCCTCGCCGTCTTTGAACGTCCGAAGCCCCTTGGCTGCCCACGGTTCCAGCGGCGCCAGCGCGTCCGCCACCGCCGTCAGTTGGCAGCGGGAAACCTTGCCGTTGAGCAGATAATCGGCGTGGTACTTGCCGATGTTGCCCATCCCAATGATGCCGATGCGAACGGAATTCATGCGCCGGAGAGTAGCCGCCCTGCCCTGATTGACCAGCCGCCGATGTGACGTCGCGGCCCCTACGGTGCGGTCGTGGCGGGTTTGAGACCGCGCAGGTGCTCGTCGAACCAATCCGCCAGCAACGGCAGGTCATCGAGAATATTCGGCCAGCCGTGGGCTTTGCCCTCGCGCACGATTAGCTTCGTCGGCACGCAGGCCGCCGCCGCCTTTTCGATGAAGAGGTGCGCCTGCTGGATCGGCACCAAGCGGTCCGCGTCGCCGTGGATAATGAGCGTAGGCGCGGTTTTCGCGGTGATGAAGTTCACGGGCGAGATTTCCCGGCCCAGTTGCTGGCGCCCCTCGGGTGTGTCCGACCGCGGACCGAAGGCAGGCTTGAAGTCCTTGAGGATTCCCACGCCCACGGCGTCCTCACCCGGCGCGCCGTAGTTGAGGACATCGGTCGGCGGGAAGAAACAGGCCACCGCCGCCACCGCGCTGCTCTCGCGGTCCACGGGATCGCGGGCGTCGGCCTTGCCCGGCCCCCCCTGCGTGCCCAGGGTGAGCGACAGATGCCCGCCCGCGCTCGCGCCGAACACGCCGAGCTTGTCCGGCCGAACCCCGTACTGCGCGGCGTGATACCGGATGAACCGCACCGCGCGATGCACATCTTCGGTGATTTCCGGAATGGTGTACTTCGGCTGCGAGCCATGCACCACCGCGAACACCACGTAGCCGCGATCGAGGAAGACGCGGAAGAACGCCGGGTTGATGGCCTCCTTCGAAGAGAAGAAGCCGCCGCTGACCATGAAGATGACCCCGAAGCCGTTGGTTACCGCCGGTCGGAAGACATCCATCGTCAACGCCACGCCGTGTTTCCGACCGTAGATGACGTCCTCGGTGCGTTGCCAGTCGGCCGCACGGCTGCGGAAAGCGGCCGCGAAGAGGCCCAGACCGATCAAAAGGGAGAACAGCGGAGCGGTGCGTGTCATGCGTTTCATTGCTTTCTTGCGCGGGACGATAACCGCCGGGCTGGTGCCGGGCAATCGCCGGCTTTGGGCACCTGGCGTGGCCGGACGGCGAAGACGCAGAAAAGCTCGTCGCCCACGCGCCGGCAGCGTTGCAACTCCAGCCGGGTGGCGTCCGCCAGCACCTTGGCCCCTTCTCCGCTGGCGATGGTGGGCGCCTCCTGGCCGCCGAAAACCAGCGGACAAATGGTCAGGTGGAGTTCATCCACCAGCCCGGCTTCGAACATGGCCGCGTTCAATTCGCCGCCGCCTTCGCAAAGCAGCCTTCTCACTCCCCAGCGCGCGGCCAGCCACCGCAGGGCGGCAGGGAGGTCAAGTTCCCGCTCGCCGCCGATCGCCACTTCGTCGGCCGCCGCGGCCAGCCGGCTCAGGCCGAGGCGTCCGGCGCGGCGGGTCGTCAACACGATGATGGGTGAGAATCGCCTCTGAAAGAGAGGCAGCGTGGCCGGCAGCGAACCGGAGCCGCTGACCACCACCCGGAGATTGAACTCGGCCAGCCCCCGCTTGAGGCGTTGACGTTGGTAGCGCGGCCCGCCCGCGTCCAGATACACCTCGCCCGCCGCTGCCGTCCGCGCGCCGCACATCACGGCATCCACCGTCGCGCGCAGTTCGTACAGATGTGCGACATCCCGCCGGCTGCCGAAGGAGGACACCGCGCGATTGGCCGTGGCGATCTTGCCATCCGCGGTCATCGCCATGTTGATCAGCACGAACGGCGGCCGGGCACGGCGCCACTGCTGCGTGACCGCCGGTGCCGCCAGGTCAACGACGTTCGCCCGCTGCCATCCGCCCCCGGAGTTTCGAGTCATAGGATCAGCATCGCGTCACCGTAGCTGAAGAAACGATACCGCTCCGCGATGGCCTGCGCATAAGCGGAAAGGATCAGCTCGCGCCCGCTCTCCCCGCCGGGCGCGGCGAAGGCGCTTACGAGCATGAGCAAGGTGGACTGCGGCAGATGGAAATTGGTCAGCAGCGCGTCCACCACCTGGAAGCCAAACGGCGGATGGATGAAGATTCCCGTCCTGCCCCGGCCCGGCGCCAGCGCGCCTGCGCCCGCAGCCGCCACGCTCTCCAGGACGCGCACCGTTGTCGTTCCCACCGCGACCACCCGGCCTCCCCCGTGCCGCGTGGCACGGATCAGTTCCACCGTCTCGCCCGGCAACTCGTACGCCTCCTCGTGCATTCGGTGCTCACTGACCCTCGCCACCTTCACTGGCGCAAACGTGCCCAGCCCGACGTGCAGCGTCACGAAGCCCACCCGGACGCTGCTGGCCCGCGCCTGATCCAGCAGTTCGCGCGTGAAATGCAGACCGGCGGTGGGCGCGGCCACGGACCCCGACGGTCGGGCAAAGACGGTCTGATAGCGGCTGGCGTCTTCAGGGCACGGCCCCTCCGGACGCGTGATGTACGGGGGCAACGGGACTTCTCCGGCACCCTCCAGCGCGGCTTGGATATTCGGCACGCCTGCGAACCCGAGGCGGTACAAACCCTCGTCAGTCTTTTCCCGCACCGTCGCGCAAAAGGGCGCGGGTGAGCCGTCCAGACGATGAAACTCGAGGCGGGTTCCGACCCGCACCCGTTTGCCGGGTCTGAGCATCACCCACCAATCGTTTCTGCCGACTTCTTCGGCGAGCAGCACCTCAACTTCGCCACCCGTGCCGGGCTTGTAAGCGCGCAGGCGCGCCGGGATGACCCGCGAATCGTTGAGAATCAGGGCGTCGCCCGGCCGGAGGTAGTCGAGCAGATCGGTGAAGCGCCGATGCTCAATCGTGCCGTCGGTGCGATGCAGGACCAGCAAACGGGACCCCGCGCGCTGGGCTGCCGGCACCTGCGCGATCAGCTCCGCCGGCAGTTCGTAATGAAAGTCGGCCGTTCGCACGCGCTGGTCCTCACGCCGGCGTACCGAACCGGCGCAGGAAGTCCTCGTACGCGCCGCGAATCCCGGCGTCGAAATCCACTTCCGGTCGCCAGCCCAGGGAGAAAATGCGGGAGCTGTCCATCAGCTTGCGGGGCGTACCATCGGGCTTGGTCGGGTCCCAGGCAATCTCCCCGGCGTAACCGACCACCCGGGCGACCCGTTCCGCCAGTTCCTTGATGGTGAGATCCCAACCGCTGCCGACGTTGATGAACTGCTCTTCGCTGTACTCGCGCATGAGGAACACGCACGCCCGGCCCAGATCGTCCGCGTGCAGGAATTCGCGGCGCGGTGTGCCGGTGCCCCAGCACACGACCCGCAGCGCGCCGGCCACCTTCGCTTCGTGGAACCGGCGGATCAGCGCCGGCAGGACATGCGAGTTCAGCGGATCATAGTTGTCGTTGGGACCGTAGAGATTGGTGGGCATGGCGCTGATGAAGTCGCAACCATGTTGCCGGCGATAGGCCTGGCAGAGCTTGATGCCGGCGATCTTCGCGATGGCGTACCATTCGTTCGTCGGCTCCAGGGGCCCGGTCAGCAGCGACTCCTCGCGCAGGGGCTGCGGGGCCAGCTTCGGATAGATGCACGAACTGCCGAGGAACAACAGCCTGCGCACGCCGGCGCGCCACGCCTCGTGGATCACGTTGCACTCGAGCACGAGGTTGTTGAAGAGGAAGTCGGCCGGGAAATCGTTGTTGGCCTTGATGCCGCCGACCTTCGCCGCCGCCACGAAGACAAACTCGGGCCGCTCCTCGGCAAAGAACCGGCGGACCGCCGCCGCATCGAGCAAATCCAGCTCCGCGTGGGTCCGGCCAATCAGGCGGGTGAAGCCTTCGCGCTCGAGGGCGCGCCAGATGGCGCTGCCCACCAGGCCGCGGTGGCCGGCCACGTAAATCCTCCCGTCACGTGCCATCTCCATGATGGCCGCAGGTTAAGCGCCGCCCCGCCTGAAGCAAGCCGGAGCAGCCGTCAACGCGTCAGGAAAGCTGAAGATGGAGGGGCCGGCGGACGGTTAAAGCCCATCCCGTGGCAGGCACCAGTTTTGCGCCGCCGCGGCCACCATTCGCTGGCCCAAAAGCGTCCTCCGCCGGTGGTAGCGAGCGGGATGGTTTCTCCGCTTGTTCGCTCCGCGGCATCGGCCTACACTGTTGGCCGGCAATGGAGTTTGCCGTCTGGCTCGTCCAGAAAACCGCCTGAATCGTTTTCAGCGCTGATGACTCCTGCCGAACTGCGGAAGCTGATCGGTGGCAAAGTGATGTGGCGTCAGCTCCAGACCGGGCGGCCGAACGCGCCGGCAAGCGCGTCCGAAGCCCTCGCATTCCACCCCACGGGTTGGCGTTGAGGCAAATGTTCCCGCACCCATCCGTTTATGCATCTCCCCCATGAAGCCATGCTGCTGCGGATTTTCCTGGGCGAATCCGACCGCTGGCAGCACCGCCCGCTCTACGAAGCCATCGTCCTCAAGGCGCGCGAGGCGCACCTGGCCGGCGCCACCGTGCTGCGCGGGCCGATGGGCTTCGGCAAATCCAGCCGGCTCCACACGGCGAAAATCCTCCGCCTCTCGATGGACCTGCCGCTGGTCATCGAAATCGTGGACACCGAGGAGAAGATCCAGGCTTTCCTGCCCGTTCTGAACGAAATGATGCAGGGCGGTTTGGTCACGCTGGAAAAGGTCAAGGTGATTGACTACCGCGCCGGCCCGGAGGCCAAGGAGTCGCCGGAAATCTGAACCCGCCCGATCATGGACAACATCTGGTTCATCGCCGCGTTTTGGATGGGGCTGGCGCTGCTGGCCAGCTTGATCTCCATCCGGCTGGGCATCTCGGTCGCCTTGATCGAGATACTCGTGGGCGTGGTGGTCGGCAATCTGCATGGCCCGGGCCACGCGCCGCTCCTGCACACGACCGAATGGACCAACTTCCTGGCGATGCTCGGCAGCGGCGTACTGACGTTTCTGGCCGGGGCGGAAATTGATCCCGCCTCGCTCAAGGCCAACCTGCGCGCCAGCATGGCTATCGGGGTCGTCTCATTTCTGCTGCCGTTTCTGGGCGTGTGGTTCTTTGCGCAATTCGTGCTGCTCTGGCCGTTACATCAGGCGTGGATCGCCGGCATCGCACTCTCCACCACGAGTGTCGCGGTCGTGTATGCGGTGATGATCGAGGGCGGCCTGGGCAGCACGCCGCTGGGCAAGACGCTTTTGGCCGCCTGCTTCATCACCGACTTCGGCACGGTGCTGGCGCTGGGCGTCCTGTTCGCCGACTTCAACCTGTGGCTCGTCGTCTTCGTCGGCGTGTCGGCGGTGCTGCTGTGGTTCATGCCGCGCTGGACGCAATTCATCATCACCCGGCTGGGTGCGACGCGCGTGAGCGAGCCGGAGGTGAAGTTCCTCTTCCTGGTCCTGTTTTTCCTGGGCGGACTGGCCTCCACGGCGAAGAGCGAGGCCGTGCTGCCCGCCTATCTCCTGGGGCTGGTCGTCGCGGGTGTGTTCCTACGCGACAAGACGCTGGTGCATCGGATGCGCAGCATCGCGTTCGCCATTTTCACACCGTTCTATTTCATCAAGGCGGGATTGTATGTCTCGCTGCCGGCCCTGTGGTCTGCACTGGGCGTCATCGCGCTGCTGCTGACTATGAAGATGATCACCAAGTTCGTCGGCGTCTGGCCACTGTCGCGGCTGTTTTACATGCCCTCGCGCGAAGCCACCTACACCGCGCTGCTGATGTCCACCGGGCTGACCTTTGGCACCATCTCCGCCCTGTTCGGCCTGCAAAACAAGATTATCAGTCAAGAGCAATACTCCGTGCTGGTGACGGTCGTCATCCTGAGCGCGTTTGTGCCGACGCTGATCGCCCAGAAGTTTTTCCAGCCGACCCTGCGGACGATGAACGCGTGGGGCCGACTCTACCAACGCGAGGTCAACGGCAAATCCACTGCCGCACCAACCATCGGAAAGTGAGGCCATCATGTTTCGGAAAATACTCGTCGGTTACGACGGCTCGCAAGGCGGGCGCGTCGCGCTTGAGCGCGCCGCGGCACTCGCCCGCGAAGGCAACGCGCAACTGACCGCCATCTGGGTCCGCGAACCCCTGCCCCGACACGCCGACCTGCCCGGCGAACCAGAAGGTGAGGAGGAAGCGGCACAGGACTACTTCGCGGAGCGCAAACGCGAAGTCGAGGAGGTGGCCAAACGGTTTGGTGTCCCCATCACCTGCGAAAGCAAGGCCGGCCACGCCGCCAAGGTCATCGTCAACTTCGCCAAGGAAAAGGGCTGTGACCTCATTGTCGTCGGCCACAGCGATCATTCCGAACTCTGGGGCCGCCTGCTCGGCGACACCGCCGACCGCATCAGCGATCACGCCCACTGCAGCGTGCTGATTGTGAAGGCGTGAACCGGCCTGCTCGGGTGCCCAGGGCAAGCTGCGGCATGTGCCATCGGTTGCTCGCGGGCCAGCAGCAATTCACGCTGGGTTTCTTCGTCCGGCCCCTTTGGAGGCAAGCCTCAGCCTTTCGCCCCGGCCACTTCGGTCGGTTTGAGCCAATCGCGGTGACCTGTCTCTGGCGGTGGCGCGTCCCGGTCTCCCCAACCGATTCGGGCTCGATGCCTCCTCCCCCGCCCCGCCTTCTTTTCCCCTCAACGCTGTCACCCCGTCTGCTCATCCAGCGGACTGCGCACCCCCAGCCCCGGCTGGCGCATCACGTGCAGGTAAATCTGCGTCGTCGCCACGTCCTTGTGCCCCAACAGCTCCTGCACGGTGCGGATGTCACTGCCCCGCTCCAGCAACTGCGTCGCAAAGCT
>CALJWR010000175.1 GCA_937976685.1 uncultured Verrucomicrobiae bacterium | reverse complement strand
AGCATGTTCCACGGGAACAATGGCCTGTTGGCGCTGGTGTCGTTGCTCGCCATCGTCATGCTGGTGCTGGGGCGGCGGCATTTCGAGGTGGACAAGCCGCTCGGCCAGATCGCCACGGGCCTGATCCTGGGCGGCATCCTGGGAAACCTGACGGACCGGCTCCGCGTCGGACACGTGATTGACTTCATCTACTTCCACCTGCGGCAACGCGGCGGCGAGGAAATCGGCTTCCCGGCGTTTAACGTTGCCGACAGCGCGATCTGCGTCGGCGTGGGACTGCTGTTCCTGCTTTCCTTCACCCGCCAGCCGACGCGCCCGCCGCCGCCAAGCCCGCCCGCGTGAACGCCTCGCGGTTTGCCAACCCCGGGCGAGACCGGTCAGCGCCGCCCGCCACGGGGTGGGCCACAGCCTCCGTGGCCAGTGCCCCTGTTGCGAGCCCCCGGCTCTGTCTGTCCGGCCCCACCGCGTCGGGCAAGTCCGCAGTGGCCTTGTGCCTCGCGGCGCGGCTGGGCGGTGAAATCATCAGCGCCGACTCCATGCAGGTGTACCGCGGCCTGGACCTCGGCACCGCCAAGCCTGCCGCGGCAGACCGCGCCCGGATTGCGCATCACTTGCTGGATGTGGTGGGGCTCGAGGAGGCGTTTAACGCCGCCCGCTGGTTGGATTTGGCCCGGGCGGCGTTGGACGATATTCACGGGCGCGACCGGATCGCCATCGTCTGCGGCGGTACCGGCCTTTACTTCCGGGCCCTGCTGCGGGGGCTCGATCCCACACCGACTCCTGATCCCATCCTGCGCGCAGAGCTGGAGCGGCGACCGCTGCCGGAGTTGCTCGGCGAACTGGCGGAGCGCGACCCGGCGGAGTTCGCCACGATTGACCGTACCAATCCGCGCCGCGTCATTCGCGCGCTCGAGGTGATTCGCCTGACCGGCCGGCCCTTTTCTGCGCAGAAGACCGGAGCTCCAGGGGCTTCCCCGCCCCTCGTTCCCGGGGTGGTGGTGCTCCGCCGCGATCCGGCTGACTTGCGCCAGCGGATCGAACGGCGGGTGGACCGGATGTTTCGTGAAGGCTTGGTTGACGAAACGCGAGAGCTGCTCGAACTCGGTCTCGAGGAGAATCGCACGGCGTTGCAGGCGCTGGGGTATCGGCAGGTGGTCGAACACCTGCGCGGGCACCGGGATCTCGGTAGCACCATCGCGCTGGTGAAGCAGAAGACCTGGCAGTTCGCCCGCCGGCAAATGACCTGGTGGCGGTCCTGGCCGGCTCTCTGGATGGATGTGGCAGCAGACGAGCCAGCGGACGTCACGGCCGCCGCGATCGAGCAGATTTGGCGCCGTGCGTTGGGCCAATGAAACCAGCCGGGCCGGTCAAGGACTCGCCGTCCGCTTTCGGAAGATAACCAGGTGCTGCCGCGGCAACGTGGCGACGGTCTCCACCCAGTCGAGCGGATGAACGGCGGCTTCGCGTTTCACTTGGGCCTCCGTCATCTTGTGCAACGGCTTGATGGGCACCTCCGGGTCCTCGCCGCGATACTCGATGAACACCACCCGCCCGCCGGGCTTCAGCGCGCGACAAATGGCTCCGAGCATTTCGTACGGATGCGAAAACTCGTGATAGACGTCCACCATGATGGCGAGGTCCACCGTGTTCGTGGGCAAGCTGGGATTGGCAATGGTACCAAGTACCGGGAAGACGTTGCTCACCCCTCGTTCCCGCATGGCGCGCCCGAGGATCTCCAGCATCTCCGGCTGAATATCCACCGCCAGCACGCGGCCGTTCGGACCCACCGCTCGGGCCAGCCGCCAACTGAAGTAGCCGGTCCCTGCGCCAATGTCCGCCACCACATCACCGGGCCGGAGTTGCAACGCGGGAATCACCAGGTCGGTGCGTTCCTCGATCTCCCGTTCCGGACGCTCCAACCAGTCGGCGCCCTGGTGGCCCATCACGTGGGAGATTTCCCGCCCCAGGAAAAACTTCCCGATCCCGTCGGCGCTGGCCGGACGGAATTCGTAAGCCGGCGTCGGCGGAACGACCGGCTCCGCGCCGCGCGCGCCCCAAACGAACGTCACGACCAGCACGGTCAGCAGCGCCATCACGCTGTGGCAGGCAAGCGCGAAGACGGTCGCGCCAGCAAGCGCCCGTGCCGGTGCGGCGCAACTCTGCCGGCTGAAGAACGGCGAGGCAGTGGGACTTCGCCACGGCTCGGCTGGGGCGCCGCGCACCGCTACAGAACTGGGTTCGGGGATGGGGTCCACGTTTTGGGTCAGGTTCACTTCGTTTCGAGTTCCACGCGGATGCGCGGCCGGAGCGGTTCCAGATCGGGATCCGCGCAGGCCATCTGGAGGATCGCGTCGCGGTCGCCGACCGCCACCGCGCGCGCGAGCCAGTCCCAGGCGTCATCGAGCCGGCCCATCTGCGCCGCGTAACAAGCGAGGTTGAAGGCGATCAGGTAGTTCTTCGGGAACTTGTCGTGCGCCGGGCGGAGGCGTTCCCAAGCCGCCGCCAAACCACCGCCGGGCATGCGGCGCCGGGCGTACGCGCGGTGAATCCAGCCCGAGGCCCGCTTTGGCGCGGTCTGCAAGAGCCGTTCGGCAGCCGCGAAGGCGTCGCTCCACGCTTTCGCTTCCGCGTGCATCGCCCACTCGAGTTCCAAAACCTCCGGAACAGCGCGCGCCCCCGGCGAGAGATGTTCAAACTCCGCGCGGGCGGAGGCCGCGTCGCCCAACATCAGCCAGCCCTGCACCGCCTCAAAATGCAGGTTGTCCGGATGCGGCAGGCTCTTCATGCGGGCGGAAAGGTAAAGACGATCCGGGGCAGGACAAAGGCGAAATCCGCGCGGGAGGCCGGCCGGCGATGGCCTCGACCGACGATCAAGGCGACTCCGCCCGGCGATAAAGCCGGTACGATTCGTCGCCCGCGCGGCGGCCCTCGAAGACCAGCGTCCAGTGCCCGCGTGGCGGCGGCCCCGTGTTCCGTTGACGCTTGAAATTGCCCTGGATGAACACCCAGTCGCACTCGTCCAAGGCCGCTGGCGCCACCTCGACGCGCCGGGTCTTTAGTCCGGCCAGGTAGTGCAGCAGGCCCCGTTCGGATTCAGCAAGGCCGATACTGGCCACCGGTTCGGGCGGATTGGGCAGGTGTTCACGCAGCGGAATGAACACCCCGCGATAGCCCATGTTGGCGTTCGCCAGGGGCAGGAACAGCGTCATGCCCAGCAAATACATCAGCCCCAGCCCGGCAGCCCAGTTGACCATCGCGGCGCGGCCGTCCGGGAGGTCCGTGTTGCCCAGCCGCCACAGGTACCAGCCACTAGCCAGCACCGCCGGCAGGAAAAGCCACCACTGGAAGGCAGGCGCGTAATCGGGCACCAGCGAATGAACCCGTTCCCACAGCGCCGTTGGCCATCTTGCGAGGAGCAGCAACCAGGCACCCCAGGCCATCCCAAGCAGCACACCGAACGTCACCCGGCAAAAGCCGTTGACGAACCGCGCCCGTCGCCCGGCCAGCCAGTCCACGGCCAGGACTCCCGCCAGCGCCAAGGGCACGACCATCGGCTGGGCGTACAGCGTGCGCGCCTGACGGGAAACGCTGAAGATGACGAACATGACCACGAACGAGGCGAGGGTAATTTGGAGGGCGTCACTGACCCGCCATTCCCGCCGGTGAACCCACCAATACCAGCCGGCGAGCGCCACGGAGGGCAACGCGAACCACGGCAGCGTCTTGAAGTAAAACAGGTAGTTCGGTTTGGAGGACACCAACTTGGTCGTGCCCGTGAAACGGCCGAAGTTGTTTTCGATCAGCCACTCGCGGAACAACTCCGGCGACCGCGCGTACACCAGCGCCGGCCAGATCGTCACCCAGGGGAGAGCCGCCACCCCCATCGCCAGCAGACTGAAGAAATAGTTCCGGTTCCGCCACGACTTGAAGCAGACGGGCAGAGCCAGGGCTGTGAGGCCCATCAAGCCGGGACCCAATAGTCCTTTCGCCATGAAGGCGATGCCCATGCCCGTCCCAGCGACCGCGCCGCCAGGCCACGGACGACGCCGACACAAGACCAGTCCGTAGTGCCCCACCGCAAAACCCGTCAGCAACGCCACGTCGGTGAGCATCATGTGCTGGTTGTGGAGCAGCCCGGGCGCACCGAGAAAAAGGACGGGCGCCAACCAACCGCGCCCCGGTTCCCACAGCTCCCGGGCGGCCAGGCCAAGGGCCAGGAAGGTGAGGGTGTTGAAGAACAGGACCGAGCCGCGCGCCCCGTCGTGCAGTGGCAGCAGCCCGGATAGCCAGTCCGCGCTCAACGCTGACAGCGCGAATAGCAGGGGCGGCTTTTGCATGAAGGGCTCGCCCGCCAGGTGAGGAATCACCCAGTCGCCCGTCTCGAGCATGTGCAGGACCAGCCCGAACGAGTACCCTTCATCCGCCTTCCACGGATCACGCCCGACCAGTCCGGGCAGCATCCAAAGGCCGAAGAACACGACCAGCCAGAGGACCGAAGGCCGCGCTGACTGCCGTTCGTTGTCGGGGAGCACCGTTGGGTCCACGTTTGGTGACCGGACGTTAGGCACAATCGGCCCACCAAGCAATGCAGGCGAAGATCGCCGCCGGCCCCCCGTGCGCCCTAATACGTCAGGCAGCCACCCGGCGCGTCGTCAGCACATGGACCGTCTTGTCCGTTCCCGGCACGTACAAGTCGCCGGCCGGACCAAACGACGCGCGCCCCTGAATGGCCCGGGGGATCTCAAACGCAACCCGCCCTTTGCCCTCCGCTTCGATGACATGCAGTCGCCCCGAAGGATCTCCCACGAATGCCCGGCCCGAACCCGCCGCGACGGGCCCGGCCAGGACATAATCGCTGCCGGTGGCGTAGCTGAAAATCCTCCAACCGCCAGGTGAGAATCCATGCACCGTTCCCGCGAGGTCGGCGACGATGACCGCACCATCCGCGCGCACAGCCGGTGTCCCCTGAACGCCCACATCAAGCTCTTCCCGCCAGCGGATGCGGCGGTCAGCCAATGACCAGGCGACCACGGTTGCCCGCTGGTCTCCGTTCAGGACCAGGTAAGCAACGCCGCGCGCTTCGTCCAGAACCGGGGCCGCTGTCACCAGCGCCCGGCGGGCCCCCCGAGAGGGCTCGGGCTCGCCGTGGAGTACGGTCTCCACTCCACTCGGTGCCACGCGGACGAACTCAATACCCCGCGAGGCAACCGCCCGCAGGCAGTACACGTTCCCGGCCGAGTCAGCGGAGGCTGCTGCCCCGGGGGAGATGCCGGCGTCCCAATCGCCGGCCGACATCCCCGTCGCGGCATCGAGTGCCACGAACCGTCCTCCCCAACTGCTCAGGATCACCCGGTTCGTGGTCGCCAGATACAGCAGGTCGGAGAGAATTCGCGGATCGGCCTGGCTCGGGATGGTTCTCTGCCAGGCCCGCTTACCGGACGCCGCCTCGAGCGCAGCCACCAGACCGACGTGGGTCGCAACGAAGAGCAGCGCGTCGTCCGGCGCCAGCACGGGGGTAGCCGAAATCCCGCCCTCGAGCCGTGTTTCCCACAGCGGCTTGCCCGAGCTGGCAAACGCCCGCACGTGGCCGGCCATGTCCGCGATGAACGACGTTCCCGTCGCCGAAATGACCGTCGCCGCTTGCACCGCGCCGATCGCGGCGAGGCGTCGCGCGACACGGCGGCCGGGATTCACGGCAGCGCTGCAGAGACCCCGCCGGCTGGCATCGCCGCCAGCGGTCCGCCAGGCAGTTTCCAGATCGTTTTCGGTGCTGTTCATGAGCCGTGGGGCGCGACGCGCCGGTAGGTCGGCTGGAACTCGAAGCGCGCCGCCTCGAGCTTCACGCCGGCAATTTCCAGTTCGCTAATCCGGTTTTCGCCCAACCCACGCCGCCGCGCCAAGGCAAGGTAGTTGGTGCCGTTCGCGAACGGCCAGGTGCGATCCGGGGCGTCCGGATTGAAGCCCATCACTGCCGCGGCGACGGCATCCGTGCATACGGGATTACGGCCGGCGATGAGCAGCCCCGGTCGCGTGATGGAGACCATCGAACCATTCCACCAGCCCTCGGCCGACTGGATGACACTGATGCCGTCAATCACCGTGAGCTGGATCGGGAAGGCGGCGGCAAGGTCCACGATGAAGCGCGGCACGTTATGGCCGTGATCGCCGGGAACGCTGCGGCCGGTAAAGCTCGTGACGGACGTGCGCGGCAATTCCGAGCAGTTGTGCATCGCCCTGTTGCGGTAGCCCACCGCGTTTTCGTCCGGCTCGGGTCCGAGGTCGTCGCCGTACAAGCTGCTTGGTGGCACGCCGAACAGGTTCTTCATGCCCGCCGTCACTCCACCCGAAACGTGACTCTTGAGCTTGGCGAGCGAGATCAAC
>CALJWR010000174.1 GCA_937976685.1 uncultured Verrucomicrobiae bacterium | reverse complement strand
GACCAGCAAAATCTATCTCAACTTCAATCTGTAACCCAGTCGTCATGACCACCAGGCCGGAAATTTACAGACAAGAAGTTGCACAATCCATCGTTCCGGAGTTGACCGCGCGCGACGACGAGCCCGTCCGGGCAGCTCTTGATCGCCCGTCGCTAAGCTGTTCGGTGGCTGGCTCCGTCACGCCATCGATCGTTGAAGGTCCGGGGCCTGTCCAAATCACAGCTACGGTGCGAAACACCGGCACAGCACTCGCTCAAGATGTGCTCTTGCAACTGCAGTGGCCCCAAGTCCCGATCAACGGCCTTCCACAATACCTCACTTTCAAGGCGGTAAGCATGCCGATTGAGTCTTTTGACCCGGTCAACGGCACGGTGGTGGTAAGCTTGGGAAGCTTGGCCCCTGGGGCAACTGTCTCCGCGACGCTGACCGTGGAGGTGCCTGCTGGCGTCGGGTTCGGCCAACAACTGCTCTTCACAAGCCGGGCCAGCGCTGGTGCCGTGCCTTGTCCGGTTAGAGACGCCGTGGACGCCGCCAGCGCCACTGTGCGTTTCCTGCCTGTGTTGCGCGTGGTCAAGAATGACGTGGTGGACCTCATCCCGACCGGCGGATTCATTGATTACACCCTCACGGTGCGTAACCTCGGCGATGCCCCCGCACACGGCGCTTGGATCGTGGACCGCCTGCCGAACGAATCCGTCTTTGTAAGCGCCACGGGCCCGCAGGGCGAGCAGGTGTGGTTTTCCCAGACGGACAACCTGCCGCCCTCCTTCTTGACCCCGCTCCAACCACTGGACGCAAGGGCCATCGCCTATCATTTCACCCCCGGCCTCCTCAATGATAATGGGACACCGGGTGATCCGTCCGATGACGTCTGGACCAGTCCGTTTGGAAGCCAGACGCGGTGGATGGCTTGGTTGATGGATGACACTTCCTTTTTGCCGCCGCTTTATCCTGTTGGTGCCATTCGCACCGTCGGTTTCCGGGTGCAGAACGACTTTGATGGCCCCGGCCCAAACACCGTGGGTTCACCCGATGGCACCCAGATTTTCAACAGCGTTGGCATCTTCTCAGAGGAACTCATCCAAGCTATCGGCAACGAGGTTGTGACCACCATTAAAAGCTCGCCAGGGATTCTCGTGGAGAAGTCCGGACCGCAAGTCGTTACCTCAGGCCAGCAGTTTACCTGGGTGGTGCATTACTACAACAATTCGGCCGAGCCCAACGAAACGACGGTAGTCACGGACACGTTACCGGCTGGTGTGAGCTTTGTTTCGGCCACCCATGTCTGGAATGCTGCCGCGCTTGGCAACGGGGCGCCGTCGGATAACAACGGCCAGCCGGTACCCTCCTCGGTCACGGTCAACCCCGACGGCACCACCACGCTTGTCTTCAACATTGCCAATGCTACAAGCATGGACGGCTATCGAGGAAGCTTCGGCCAGCTTGGCTCCACCGAGGGTGGTACCATCACAATCGTGTGCCAGGTTGACTCGGTCCTTCCCAGCGGAGCCCTTCTGATGAACCATGTCACCGGCGCTGCCAATAACTCCTATGGCTCTACTACCTCCCGCGACGAGAACGAGGTCGAAGTGCGCAACGCCGATGTGCGCGTGACCAAAGTGGCACAGCCACCGCAGCCCGTTTCTGGCGACACTGTAACCTATACGCTCATCGTCGCCAACGACGGCCGTGTCCCCGCCGCCAATGTCGTGTTGGTGGACACGTTGCCAGTTGGACTGACGTATGTGCCGAATTCCATGCGAATTCTGTCGCCCAACTTCAGTATTGGCGAGCCAGTAGTCGCGGGCCGGACGCTGACTTGGAGTGTGGCCAACGGCAATGCCCTTACACGCGCCGGCCTTCCCCCTGGCACCCTCCCCGCACAGTCCGGTGATGTCTTTATTCAATACCGGCTGATGGTGGCTGCCGGGGTGGTCGCCGACACGCGGCTCCCCAACGCTGTGGTCATCTCCACCGATACGCCAGAAGACAGCACGACAGATAATCAAAGCGCGGCGCAAGTGCGCACACCCAATCCAGACTTGGCGATCGAAAAAACGGGACCAGCCTTCGTGCAGGCCGGCGACCGCTTCAGTTGGACGCTTAGCTACTGGAACAACACTCGGCAAACCGCTGCCAACGTTTATGTTGTGGATACCCTGCCGGACTATACGGGCGATGGCCAGGCCGATGTGACCTTCATTTCGCAGACGGCGACGGGACCGGGTCTGGTAACCGCCTACTACCACAGCGGACCCTCCAACCCTGCGCCTGCATTTGATCCAGGGAATCCTCTGGCCAATGGCTGGATCGCCGGGCCGCCTTTGAATGTCAATCACATCGCGTGGTTAATTGGCGCGCTGCCGGGCGAGGCCGGGCCCTACCATCTGACAGTCACGGTTGACGCCATCCAGCCCAGCAGCGGACTTCCATTGCCGGCGAGCGTTGAGCTCACGAATGTCGCCCGGATCGCAGCGACGGACGACGATGACGACGTGTCGAATAATGAAAGCGGTTATACAACGCGGACGCCTGGTAACGACATCCTCTTGCGGAAGACGATTATTCCGGAGGGATCTTTCCCCAGGGTGACCCCCGGCGACCACGTAACCTACGTTCTCGAAATCGTCAATAACGGTACGCAGATCGCTTATGGTGTTCGCGTTGAAGACACACTCCCCGCCGGTCTGACTCCTGATGTGCCCTCCCATAATGCGTTACACCTGCGGCTGGTGGATGCGGCCGGCAACCCCGGGCAGCCAGTTGATCCGGCGGGGGAAGTGATCGGCAACGACGTGCCCATCACCTTCACTCAGGCGGGCGGCGTAATGACGTGGATCTTCGGCAGCAACAATCCGTCAGATCCGCTTTACTACCGCAATGTGGGCTTGCAGCCCGGCCAGCGACAGCTCATTGAGATCTACGCGTGGGTCAACAGAGACGTTCAAAACGCCGCTGTTCTGACCAACACCGCGACGGTCTATTTGATGAACCGCGATGACACCGAGCCCCCGGAGCTATATTTGACAAACAACACGGATACATCCGCTTTAACTGTGTGGCGGCCCAATCTGGCGGTTCGGAAATCAGGGGCCGATCTCGTCGCGAACAGCGAGGAGTACACGGAGGCGGGCCGTACATTGACCTACACCATTAGTTATCAGAATCTTGGGTACGGGCCGGCACGCGACGTCACGATTTCGGAGATCGTGCCCGAGGGCGCGACGTTGGTATCGGTCAATGTGCCCGGCGGCGCGGACGTCGCTTACCGTCCCGGGCCAGGGCCGGGTGGTGCCAGGACATTTGACGTCAGCTTTCCGGTCTTACCGGCACCGGCCAACATGGCGGGTGCGCTGACGCCACCCAGCGATGTCCAAGTGTTCAATGGCCGCCTCGTTCGCTTCGGCGAAGGCCAAGTCAAAATAGTCAATGGCCAGCCCAGGGCCATGGAGCTGGCGGATGATAGGAACGGCATTCCGCCGAATTCGATACAATACAGCGATCATTTCGGCGTGGATGTTGCCGGAATCGGCGATGTGGACGGGGACGGTGTGCCGGACATCGTGGTCGGTGCGGGTAATAATGGCGACGGCGGTGATGGCTGTGGCGCGGTGTGGGTGCTTTTGTTGAACGCCGACGGCACCGTGAAGAGCGCGATTGAACTAGCCAACGACAAGAACGGCATCCCGGCGAATTCGCTCGCTGTCGGCGCCCACTTCGGTAGGTCGGTTGCAGGGCTCGGAGATTTGAATGCGGATGGTGTCCCGGACATCGTGGTCGGTGCACCTAGACACAGCGGTGTCGTCGGCTCGGTGTGGGTGCTTTTGTTGAACGCCGACGGCACCGCGCAAAGCGCGATTGAGCTTACCAACGGCAAGAACGGCATCCCGGTGGATTCGATAGCTCCCGCTGACCTTTTCGGGGGAGGGGTTGCGACGATCGGGGACGTGGACGGAAACGGTGTGCCGGACATCGTGGTCGGCGCGGGAGGCAACAACGACGGCGCTCCAGGGTCTGGCGCGGCGTGGGTTGTTCTATTGAACACCGATGGCACGGCAAGGGCCGCAATTGAGTTGGCCAACGGCAAGAATGGCATCCCATCGGGTTCGTTTGCGTCGTATGACGAGTTTGGTAACTCTGTCGCCGGCGTGGGAGATGTGGATGGGGACGGCGTGCCAGACATCGTGGTCGGTGCGTATCGTAACGACGACGGCGTTGCAAACTCTGGCGCGGTGTGGATGATTTTCCTGAACGCCGACGGCACTGCAAAAAGCGCGACTGAGTTAGCCAACGGCCAGAACGGTATTCCTGTAGGTTCATTCACTATGAACGAAGAGTTTGGTGTGCGCGTGGCGCGCCTTGGTGACCTCAATGAGGACGGGATTCCGGATATTGTTGTTGGCGCTTCGGGCCGCAGTGACTGGCGCGGTGCGGCTTGGGTGGTCCTGCTGGACTCTAGTGGCTCGGCTAAGAACGCAGTCCGTTTTGCCGACGGTGAAAACGGTATTCCCTCCGGCTCGCTCCCTGCTTATACTGGGTTTGGATCCGCGGTGACTGGCATCGGGGACGTCAATGGGGACGGCGTACCGGACATACTAGTGGGTGAGGACGGGTATCTTACAGCTGCGGCATGGCTCTTTCAGTTATCTGCGGGTGCCTATTATCCTGCTGGGTACGTTGAGGTTCCCTTGACGCCTGACGCTGGCTGGACAGCGTGGGATCGGCTCTTCTCGGACTCCGAGATACCGGAGGGCACATCGCTGGTGTACTCGGTTGGCCGGATCGTCGGCGGCACGCCGACGTACGACTTGGGGCCGCAGTGGACCGCGATCGCCGGACCGCTGCCCAGCGACGGGCTGGATCTCTCCTCACTGCCGGAATCGGCGCTGGTGGCTCGGGTGGAGTTTGCGACGACAGTACCAAACTTCCCGGGGGCGCGAACGCCGTGGCTGAAAAATGTGTACGCGACCTACCGTTCAACAATCTGGCCGAGTTTCACGTTCACGGTCCAGGTTCAAAACCCGGTGCCAGCCCGCGTGTTACCCACGATCGAAAACACGGTCTCGATTGCAACCTCCACTCCGGAGCTGCGCTACGACGACAACGAGGCTTCCGACGAGATCAACGTTCGGATGACCGATCTAACTATTGTCAAAGCGTCCGATCGTCAGGCCGTCTTGGAAGGGCAGACGGTGACATTTACGCTCGACTGGCGGAACAACGGGCCGCAAGACGCGGTGGCTGCCGTGGTGACGGACACGTTACCGGCCGGGTTGAGCTACGTCAGCGCGACACCTGCGCCGGCCACCATCGCGGGGCAGGTGCTGACCTGGAACTTGGGCAACCTCTCGGTGGGTGCCAGCGGTACCATCACGGTGTCGGCAACGGTAAATACCGGGACGAGTGGCCAGACCTTGGTGAATACGGCGCGCATCTCGAATGACCGTCAGGAGACCACCTACGAAAACAACGACGATAGTGTGCCAGTGGTCGTTGCCACGCTGGCAAACGTGTATATCCAAAAAACCGGGCCCGCTACCGCGCCGCTTGGTGGACAGGTTACCTTTGTGCTGACGTATGGGAACAACGGGAATGCGCCGGCCGCTGGTGTGGTGGTGACTGACACGCTGCCAGCCGGGTTGACCTTCGCTTCGGCCGATCCGCCTTGGTCGAGTCTGAGCGGCCAGACCGCAACGTGGGCCCTTGGTACTTTGGCGGTGGGTGGCACGGGCACGATCACCGTCACGGCCGACGTTGGCAGTGACTATGCCTCCTTGCACAACAGGGTCTTGGTTAACTTGGCGCAGGTGGTCACCAGCTCGGCGGAAGCCACCTTGGGCGATAATCAGGATAGCCATCCGATTTCGGTTCTGGGCGCCCCGGCAGGGATTTCGGGTTACGTGTGGTTGGATCGGGATGCTGATGCTGTTTGGGACGCAGACGAGCCGGGCATCGAGAACATTACCCTGACGTTGACCGGTACGGACGTGTACGGTAATGCCATCACGCTGTCGACGACGACGGACAGGTCCGGCTACTACAGCTTCCCGGGCCTGCCCCCGGGGACGTACACCGTTACCAAGACCCAGCCGGCGGGTTACGTCTCCACCGGGGACGTGTTGGGCACCGTGTACAATACTTCGACGGGTGCGCCTCCGGGCTCGCCCAGCGGCGTCAACGGGAACCCCACGGATAACGTGTTGGCTTCGATCGAGATCGGCCCGGGCGATCGTGGTCTGCAGTACAATTTCGGCCAATCCAACGCGGTGAGCTTGGGCGACTTCATCTGGCAGGATCTTGACGCCGATGGCATCCAAGATGCGGGCGAACCCGGCATTGCTGGTGCCTTGGTTCAGCTCTTCCTCGCCGACGGGGTGACGCCAGCGACGGACTTCAGCGGCAACCCGGTGCCACCCCAGACCACGGGCGCCGACGGCCTGTACAACTTCACCAATCTGCGCGCGGGCGACTATGTGGTGCGGGTGACCCCGCCGGCGGGGTACCAGGCTACCGTCTTCGGTGGCGATCCGGACAACGACGACAACACAGACTCAAACGGTGTTCCGTCTCCGGATGGCACCTACGCGCAAAGCCTCCCAATCACGCTGCTGGCGGGCACTGAGCCGGAAAACGACGGCGACGGTTCGGCTGGCAATCGAACCCTCGACTTCGGGTTCTACCGGCTTGCCTCGACCGGGGGCTTTGTCTGGGTAGACCTCGACGGCAACGGAGTACAGGACGCCGGCGAGCCGGGTCTTAACGGGGTGACGGTGGAACTGTATCGGGTCGGTACGACCGAGCCTTTGCGAAGCCAAACCACTCAGGATTCGGATGGACAGCCGGGATACTACCGGTTCGCCGACTTGGAGCCCGGAGAGTATTACGTCAGATTCATCCCGCCAGCCGGATACGAGTTCACGGTCCAGAATGCGGGAACGGATGATGCGGTGGATAGCGATGCAGATCCCGCCACGGGACAGACTCTGCCCGTTGTCCTCGCCAGTGGCGAGCGCAATCTAGCCTTGGACGGCGGATTGCAACTGCTCAACCCCACCGGCGCCCGGCTGGCGTACTTCAAAGCGGTGACGGTCCGGGTGGGGATCGTGCAAGTGACTTGGGGCACGCTGGTGGAGAACCACGTCCTCGGCTTCCGGGTGGAGCGGTCCACGGCGGACGGCGGCTGGCAACGGCTGACCGCGCAGATGATTCCGGCCACCGGCGGGGACGGACGCCCGCAGAGGTATGAACTGACGGATCGGAACGCTCCGGAGGTGGCGGATCTGCGCTATCGGTTGGCTGGAATCGACCTCATGGGGCGTGAATACGAGATGGCGGTGGCGAAGGTGGAAGCCGGGATGACGACGAGCATTGCAGGGACGGAATCGGGCCTGAGCCTGAGTCTGCGCGGGGCGCCGAACGCGAGCGTGACGGTGCAGACGGCGGAAGCGGTCGAGGGACCGTGGACGGTGGTGCAGACGGTGACGCTGGATGGCGCGGGTGCCGCGGTGCTGAACCTGGGCTTTGACTTCAGCGGTCCGGCGCGGTTCTACCGAGTGGTGAGCGAATAGGCAGCATCACCCCGTAATGGGATCACGCGGGCGGGCTTCGGCGACGGAGCCCGCCCTCTTCGTCGGGAGTCCCCGTCCGATCTGCCGTCGCGGCCCGCGGCGCAATTCGAAGACGCCGCTACTGGTGGCGGTGCTGGCAGTCGGGAGAGGCGGTCGGGCGGATGAGGAAGGCGAAGGTCAGACCACCTCGCGGTACACGTCGGGATGCGGTCGGGAAATCACCACCGCGTTCACCAGCACACCCGCCTCGGCGATGACGCGTCGCCCGGCCGCCACGGCCGACTGCACCGCGCCGACATCGCCGGTCAGCGTGCAGAAGGCTTTTCCTCCCAGCGCCATGGCGAGGCGGATTTCAAGCAGTTGAACCGCGGCCGCCTTGGCGGCGGCGTCCGCGCCTTGAATGAGCGTGGCCACGTTGAAGGACTCGAGGATGCCGAGCGCGCCGTTGGGTTCGGGCGTCTGGGTCCGGCCCAGCGCGACGAAGACGTCCGGATGCACGTTGGCGATGGTGAATGAGTCAATCAGGCACCCGTTGGCCGCCTGGCCGCCGGCCTCGACCGCGGCCTGCACGGCGGCCATTTCGCCGCCGATTAGAACCATGTACTTGCCGGAGCAGATGGATCGGGACAGGAGCAGGCGCACGTTGCCCGCTTTCAGCATCGTGTCCGCCACCTCGAAGCCGGCGGCCACGCTCGACAGTTCAATCAGCCCGACGGATTTCTCGCTCATGTCGTCCTCTCCAAAACCACCCGGGTATCCACCGAAACCACGCGCCCGTGGAATGGCGCATGAACCGGCGCGCCCAGGGCCTTGTCCGGAATCTGTCCCAGCATTTGCCCGGCGGCGACCCGGTCGCCCGCCTTGACCAGCGGTAGATTGCCCGCGCCGGCGTTCTGCTTCAGCGGCAGCACGACGCGGGACGGATTGAAGTCCAGCCGCTCCCAGTGGGCCGGGTGATCGTACTGCTGGATGTGCAGCTTCTTCATCAACGTCTTGATCGGCACGCGCCGGCCGTCGCGCATGGGATGCGGCTTCACGGTCATTGGCCCTGTCCACTTGAGATTCGCCTTCCGCATCTCGGCTTTCGACTGGTCGCAGGCCTCCTTCGGGTACAGCTCCTCGGGGCAGCCATACAGCGTGCAGAGGCCGCACGCGCAGCAGAGCGCCGCCCAGTGGTTCCAGTGCTCCTTGCCGGTCGCCGTGAAGGCGAGGCTGCGCATGACCTGATGCGGTTCAACCGCGTAACCCAGGAGGAAGCGTGGGCAATACTCCGTACAGTAGCGGCACTGGTCACAGGCCGACTTGCCGATCGCGTTTTGCGCGGCCGCCGGCTTCAACTTCCGCTGCGCGACGCGGTGATCGTGCGGCAGCACCACCACGCCGGTGGAAGTCTTGACCACGGGCGTGTCGAGGTCCTCGGTGGTCTCGCCCATCATCAGGCCGCCCAGACACAGCACCGGCTGTTCGGTGGCGAAACCGCCGGTCGCCTCGATCAGATCGCGGTACGTCGTACCCACCGGGACGGTCACCGTGGTGGGATGGTTCACAGCACCGGCGATGGTGATCGTCTTGGTGGTCACCGGGCGGTCATCCGCCGCGGCCGCAATGTTGACAAAGGTCTCGACGTTGCAGACGACGACGCCGACATGAATCGGAATGCCCGCTGGAGGAATCAGCCGTCCGGTGGTCGTGTACACCAGGTCGTATTCGTCGCCGGCCGGGTAATAGTCGCCCAGCAGAAACACCCGCACCGGGGAGCCCTGGCAGGCCGCTTCCACGGCCTCCACGGCGTGCCGGTTTTTCGCCTTGATGCCCACGATGCCATCCCGCGCGCCCACCGCCTCCATCGCCAGCATCATGCCGCGCACCATCTCGCGGGCTTCGCGCTCCATCACGGCGGCGTCCTTGTGCAGCAATGGCTCGCACTCGGCGCCGTTGGCGATGACCACCTCCGCCCTGGCGGCCAGCTTGACGTGGGCGGGAAATCCGCCGCCGCCGGCGCCAACCACGCCGGCTTGTTTCACCTTTTCGACGAGCGTCATGTCGCGCCTGAGCGTATCCGGAGCCGCGTCCTTCTCCAGCGGAAAGACGTCGTCGGGCGATCGCCGAATTCGGCCGGGAGGTCACCCTTCGAGGGCGTCCACGCCAAGGATGTATTTCGAGCAGCGACGCAGCCGGAAGGGGAAGAAGTTGGTGATGGCCGGGGCGTCCGCCGCTGCGTGGTTGTCGAACTTCAATTCGAGAATGACCGGCGGCACCCCGTGGCGGAGAGGCGAGCGCCAGCAATCGGCGCGACGCGCGTCGTAAAACTCCAGGCAGGAATCCAGTGTCAGCCGAAACCGGCCGTCGCCGCTCAGGAAGTATCTCCGGTGGTAGCGATTGCCCAGCACCGGCACATGGCCGGCCAGTGCCTCCCGGGCCTCGGCAGGCAGTTCCGGAGCGCGCGACAGCGAAGCGATCGAAGGCTCACACCGTCCGCTGCCGTTGCCGGCCGAGAAGCGGGCGAGCCGGAACACGTCCTTCGTGCCGACCAGCCCGCGCTTGTGTTTGAACTCCAAGGCGGCCGGGCCGTCGCGGATCGCCAGCGGTCCATACCAGCGCAGGCGAACCTTGGTCCGGTGGGCGGCGCCGTTGACGTGCGCGAAGTAGTGTCTCCGATCCCGAGTGTCGAGGTAGAGGTTGTTGATGGCGCGCGGCGGGAAGGCCTCGCGGAAGCCGGCGGGATGTTGACGGACCAGTGCGAGCGCCTCGGCCGGGCCGAGTTCCAGAGGGACGAACTTGCGCTCAAAGCGCATTGTGAGCGGGCTGCTCATCGCGCGGCGGTTTCGCCTTCAACCAATCAGTCCGCGATCTTCGACGAAGCTGACGCGGGAGTCGGGATTCAGGCTCCGCAGGCGTCCGGTGAAATCCTCCACCCGATGAGTGTCCGGGAAGGCGACCTGGAAAGCGGCCTCGGTCTGATCGGACGACTCGTCAAAACGCCGCAGCGATGAGGAGGCGCCGCAGGCCCGCAGCGATTCCTCGATCTGCCGAAGGCCGAGCCGCTGGCCATTCATGGTAGTGGTAGTCACGGTGAGAAAGAGGTTGGTGCCGGCGTGGCTCTTCCGCAGGAGCGACCGCGCCGCGAGCGTGGTGGCGATGACGAGGAAAGCGGCGGTAGTCAGCAGCGGCTGGCCGGCACCCAGCCCCAACCCGATGCTGATCGCGAGGAAGAGGTAGGCCAGTTCCTCGGGTTCCTTGATCGCGGCCCGGAAACGGACGATGGACAGCGCACCAACCAGACCCAGGGAAAGCGCCAGCGACGACTTCACGATGGTGATGACCAGCGCAGTCGTCAGGGTCAGGGGGAGGAAATTGCGCGCGAAGAGACGGCGATTGGACAAGGACTGACCGAAGCGGAGATAAACCTCACCCAGCAGCCATGCGAGTACCGCGGCGATCGCGAGGTTCACGGCAAACTGCGGCAACGACTGGACGGTTGCCGGGTCCCAAAGTTGTTGAATAACTGAACCGTTGGCTTGCATACGAAACGACCGGGTTCGGGCAGCCGGTCGCGAGCTTCAAACATCTCGTTCTCACGACAGCGCCACATCGCCCTAGACCGGCGCTTCGTGCCAAAGGTTACAAATGGGTCACAGGGAAGGGCACCGCCCGGGCGCCAGCTAGATCGTCATCGCGTGGCGCCGCTCGGCGGTTTTTGGCAGGTAGGCGTCGAAGCGCATGGCGATGATCCGCACCAGCAACCGGCCCAGATCGGTGACCACCAGCCTGGCCCCGGACAGTTCGATCAGGCCATCCGCCGCGAGATCGCCCAAAGACTCCAGTTCCCGCGCGAAGTACTCGCGGAAGTTGATCCCGAGCCGCGCGGACATCGCCTCAAAGTCCAGGACGAGATTGCACATGATCTGCATGATGGTCGCGCGGCGGATGACATCGTCGGCGGTGAGCACGTACCCGCGGGCGTAGGGCATGGCCCCCGCGTCCACCGCGGCGTAGTAGGCCGGCAGATCTTTGAGGTTCTGCCAGTACGTGTCGCTGGACTGAGAAATGGAGGACATGCCAAAGGCGTAGATGTCCGCGCCGCCGCGGGTGCTGTAGCCCTGGAAGTTGCGCTGCAGCGTGCCCGCCCGTTGCGCCACAGCCAATTCGTCCGTGGCCCGCGCAAAGTGGTCCATGCCGATGTACACGTAGCCGGCGTCGGCCAGCTTTTCGACGGTGAGTTTGAGGAGTTGAAACTTCACCTCTGGCGTCGGCAGCACTTTGGCCTCGACGATCTTCTGGGCCGGCTTCATCCACGGCACGTGGGCGTAGCTGAAGACGGCAAATCGGTCTGGTTTCAGGGCGATGATCTCGTCCAGCGTGCGTTCGAAGGACGCCGGGGTTTGAAACGGCAGGCCGTAGATGAGGTCAATGTTGAGCGACGTGAAGCCCGTCTCGCGAACCCACTCCACCGCCTGCCGGGTCAATTCCAACGGCTGGATCCGGTGGACGGCCTGCTGCACCTCGGGGTTGTTGTCCTGAACGCCCATCGAGGCCCGGTTGAAGCCCACTTCGCGGAGCGCGACGAGATGGTCGCGCGTCAGCCGGCGCGGATCCACCTCGACCCCGGCCTCGAGGTCGGGCGCATAGGTGAAATTCGCCCGGATCAGTTCGCCCAGCCGGCGCAGGTGATCGGGTTTGCAGAATGTGGGCGAGCCGCCGCCGAAATGGAGCTGCACCGTGCGCCGCT
The DNA here is from genome assembly GCA_937976685.1 of uncultured Verrucomicrobiae bacterium. GTDB lineage: Bacteria > Verrucomicrobiota > Verrucomicrobiia > Limisphaerales > J093 > JADJWF01. Next base: position 1,104 of record CALJWR010000174.1, on the reverse strand, counting down.
CCGGATGGAGCAGGGGCTTGATCGCCGCCATCTCACGGCCGAGGTACTCGATGTAGGTCGCGCTATTTGAGTAGTCGGCCGTGATGACTGTGGTGCAACCGCAAAACCAGCAGAGGGTTTCGCAAAAGGGCAGGTGAAAGTACAGCGACAGGTCGCGGGGCGTCTCGTTGTTGCGCCGGATGCTGGCACGGACCTGATCCACGGTCACGGCGTCGGTGAACTTGGTGGCCGGCGGGTAGGAGGTGTACCGCGGACCGGGCACATTGTACTTGCGGACGAGGTCGAGGTCGAAGTTGACGAGGCTCATCGGAATTCGTGAACGGCTTTGACGAGCGCCTGAAGGCAGTCGAGCCTGGCCTCCGGCGGGACGCCATGGCCGAGATTGCAGATATGGCCCGGTCGTCCGCGCATCGTCTCCAGCAGGTCGCGGACGGCGCTAGCCACCGTCTCCGGGTCGGTCTTGAGCAGCGCGGGTTCGAGGTTGCCCTGCACCGCCACGTTCCTCGGAAGTTGATCCGCAACGGAGCGCAACGGCACGGTCCAATCCACCCCCAGCACCTGCGCTCGCGCGGCCCCAAGCGAGGGCCAGCGGTCAGTGACACCTTTGGCGAAGAGGATCACCGGCGCAAGGTCCCGCACTTCCGCGACGATGTCCCGCAGCCAGCGGCCGGAGAGTTCCTCGAAGTCCGCCGCCGGGGCCGTACCGCCGAGGGTGTCGAACACCTGCACTGCGTCTGCTCCGGCCGCCACCTGGAGCCGAAGGTAATGCGCGATGGCGATCGCCAGCTTTTCCGCCAGCCGGCCGTAGAGCTTGGGGTTCTCTCGAAACAAGTGGAGGGCCTTCGTGAACTGCGGCGCGCTGCCGCCTTCGAGCATGAAATTGGCCAGCGTCCAGGGTGATCCGGCAAACCCCAGCAGAGCGGTTCCGTTGCCCAGTTCGGCGCGCGTTTGCTGGAGGGCGTCGGCCACGTACGCCAGACGTTCCGGAACGGCGCGGGGATCGAGGCGGTCCACGTGATGGCCGTACTCGATGGTCCACGCCATCCGGATGCCTTCGCTGTCGGTGAACCGATACGGCTGACCGAGCGCCTCGGCGATGACGAG
>CALJWR010000173.1 GCA_937976685.1 uncultured Verrucomicrobiae bacterium | reverse complement strand
CCGGGCGGCGGCAGCTACATCGCCCAACGGATGCTGGCGTCCAAGACGGAGAAAGACTCCCTGGGTGCGGTGCTCTTTTTCAACCTCGCCCATTACGTGCTCCGGCCGTGGCCGTGGATCCTGGTCGCGCTGGCCTCGTTGATCGTCTTTCCGCGGCTCGCGGACATCCAGCAGGCGTTCCCGAACCTCGATCCCCGGCTGCTGGGCCACGACATTGCCTATCCCGCCATGATGAAGTTCCTGCCCGTGGGCTTCCTCGGGTTGATGGTGGGCGGCTTGGTGGCGGCGAACTCCTCAACGCTGCTCACGCACCTGAACTGGGGTGCCTCGTACCTGGTGCATGACTTTTACCGCCGCTTCCTCCGTCACGACGCCGCCGAGCGGCATTACGTCTGGGTGGGTCGCCTGACAACGATCGGCCTGTTCTTCGTCTCGGCCGCGATGGTCTATTTGATTGATACCGCGAAAGGGGGCTTCCAAATCATCCTGCAGGTCGGCGCCGGCACGGGGCTGCTTTATCTCCTGCGCTGGTTTTGGTGGCGTATCAACGCTTGGTGTGAGGTGGTGGCGATGGTGAGCTCCTTTGCGGTCTCGGTGGCTATTCTGGTCGCCAACAAGCTTCACGCGGCCGTCGTCAGGCAGGCTGTTGCGGCTACGTTACCCCAAGTGTTCGCCGATCAACCGGACGTGCTTGCCGCGAAACTCAAGGCCGTTGCCGCGATGCCGGTGGCGCCTTACATCGCGGACCACGAGGCGCTCGTCCTCACGGTGCTCCTCACCACGATCTGCTGGGTGACTGCGGCGTTTCTTGCTCCGCAGACCGACCGCCAGACATTGATCGCGTTCTACCGGAGGGTCCGTCCATTTGGACCCGGTTGGCGCCGAATCCGCGAGGAGGCGGGCATTTCAGAGGTCGAGGCGGCGGCCACTCACGAAAACATCCCGCTGGCGTTGGTCGGCTGGAGCGCGGGTTGTGCGACCATTTGGTCATCCCTCTTTGCCGTCGGCAACTACCTTTACGGCCGGACCGGGACTGCCCTGGCGCTCACCGGCGTTTTCGTGGTGTGCGGCCTCATACTGCTGCGCGTGATCAACACGCTGTGGAGCGGCCGGGAATCCCGGCGGCCGTAGGGTCCGATGCCCGGTCGGCGCGTTGTCGCGCCGGCATTCTTGCCGGCTTGTACCGCCGGCATTCTTGTCGGCCTGGATCGCTGACTTCCGAGGCGGCCCCTGTGCCGGTCCGGAAACCGGCGTTACGGGTCCTCGTACAGCCGGAAGTGGGCCGCTTGGAAGGTCACCCCCGGCCGGCTGGCAGACTCTTGCGCCCTGAATCGAATTCTCGAAACCCTTCCGTCGCAGCTCCTCCGGCCTTTTGGCGCAACGGCACTGGCGAATCCCCGCCCGGCGGGGGCCGCAGGCGGCGGGCGAGCGCACCCCTCAAGCCAATTCACCCGCGGATTGCAGGGCATGTGCTGCCGCTGGCCGGCCGCTCCTGAGCGGCAGGGCCGCCGCTTGCCGGCTCACGTTTGGCCATACCGGGCCGGCCGGCTTGGGATTTCCAGGGGCTTCGTAATCAGGGCGTATTCCCACGTCCCGTAGCCACCGTGCGCGTTGACCACGGCGCACCAGCGCTTGGCGGCCGCTCGCTTCACTTCGGCCAATGGATCGTAACCCTTGGTTTCCAGAATCAAGTAGCGTTCGGCTTCGCCCTCCAACCGGACAATGAAATCGGGCTGGTAGTCGTGCATCTGGCTGTTGTGAAGGTAGGAGATGGCGAAGCCCAGCCCGGCGTTCTTCACGAATGCCCGCACGGCCGGGTGGGTGTCAATGAAGTATGCCGCCTGCTGCTCCCTCTTGCGCGTGTCGGCCACGACGCAGTTGACGTGAGACTTCCGCACCTCCCGCACTTCGCGGCTGGTCCAGAAATCCACGTCTCGTGTGGAGCCGGCGCCGCGCGACCGCTCAAAGCGCGGGACTTCCGGCGCCTCGCCGTTGGCCACGTCCGGGCGGATGGCCTCCCGCAGCACCTCCACCAGCCAGCCGTAGTAGGGGCGAAGTGCAGGTCTCGCACATCCCCGGGGGGTTGCACGGCGACTTCCTCCCGCACGTAGCGGTCCACGATGGCAGCCAGCTGTGGAAACAGCGCGTGGGGCGGCACTGCGCAGCCGCGCTGCTCGATGAACTCCCGCGTCAGCTCGCGTGCAACGTCGAAGACCAGTTCCTGCACGCGCAGGTTCGCACGGCGCTCCTGCAACGTCACCTGGTCCACGCGCCCCGGTCCCAGCAACGAAGGCCGGCCACGGTTGCTCAGGTTCAGGCCCTTCACCTCGACCGCGGGCGGAATCTGGTCCGGTTTGATAAGCACGGCGGGGACATTCGCCCAGTCCACCGTCACGCGGTTGCGCACGGCCTGGGTGTAGCCCTCGACGCGCGGAAACCGGATTTCCAGGTGCGCCCGCTCCGGCAGGGCGTGGACGTGGAACCGCTTCACCAGCGGGAGCGGCGCGCCGCCGGGATCCGCCTTGAACGGCACCACCTCGAAGGGCACGCCGAACACCTTGGCCACTTCCTCGCGCATCTGGCCGTTCTCGCCCACGTCGTAGCTGGCCCGGCGCAAGCCCCGCCCCACGACCTGCTCGCAGAGCAACTGCGACATGAACGGCCGCAGCCCGATGATGTGCGTCACCGTGCTGCAATCCCAGCCCTCGGTCAGCATCCCCACGCTCACGATGCACCGCACGTCGCGCCCCGGCGGATGGAGCGGGCGGTCGAGCTTCTTCGCCAGGTCGGCGAAGCCTTCTGGGTAAAGCTCGCGCCCCTGCGGGTCCGCCGGCCACGACGTTTTGCCCACCGTGTCGAGCGTGAACCGCATCCAGCACGCCTCGTCGCTTTTGGCCTCGCCGGTGTCGGTTTCGTGGACCACCTTCGAGTGGACGATGATTGTGTTCGTCTCCGTTGGCGTGTTCCGGAAGCCTTCGATCTTGGCGGGCGGGATGCCGCTGGGGCAGTTGCCGTTGGCCAGCCAGTCGAAGACCACGTTCGCCAGCGCGGTGTTTTTGCAGACGAGGATGAAGACCGGCGGACGGGCTTCGCCGCTGGCCTGCCACGCCTTGAGCTCCGCCTCCCACAAGCCCGCCAGCATGCCGATGGGCGTGTGCGCCCACTTGAGCACCGCCTCCGGCTTGGGCGCGGCGTGCTTGCCGCCGCGCTCCGCCGGCCTGAGGCGGCCCGGCTGGAGAATCCACGGCCAGATGTCGAAGTAGCCCGGAATCTCCGCCCCCGTCGTGTCGCGGATGGCCAACTGCGGAATCTTCACCAGCCCGGATTCGATGGCGTCCATCAGGCTGAAATCGCTCACCACCCACGGGAACGGGCGGTTCGTCTGCTGGCCGACGCGGCCCAGGAAGCAGGGCGTGGCCGAGAGGTCCACGCAGAAGTTGATGCCGCGCAGCTTGTGGATGCGGTCCAGGCCGTCAATCCACACCGTCGCCTCGTTGAAAAACTCCTCCGCCTACTCCGCCTCGCCGAATCCCTCCTCCTTGTCCTCGTCGGCCTCCTCGCGCTTGATGCGGTAGGCGTGGTGGGCCTCGTCGTTCATCACGAGCAGGTTTTGCTTGCCGCCGATGTCGCGGCCGACGATGCGATTGAGCAGCGCGGTGTCGCTCTCCACGTAGCGGCGGCTGCGGACCTGCAACGTGTCGTCCTCTGCCGGGTCGCCCTTCACGACTTCCAGCAGCCCGTTGCCGACCTGCTGGAGCAGCGTCTCGCGTGTCAGCCAGCGCGTCCCGCGCTTGGTGTCGTTCTTCTCGCCGATGCGGATGGTTTCAGTCGTCAACACCTCGCGCCCGCGCTTCACGACCTTGGCCGCGTCGCCGTTGGTGACCGAATGCGGTTCGAAGACGTGCCAGTTCGTGACCAGCACTTTGCCCTGGCGCAGCCGCTCCATCAGATGCCTCGGCACCCGGTCGCGCGTGCGGTAAAGGCTGGCCTCGCCCAGTTCCGGGTCCAGTTCCCGCAGCCGGTCGCGGATGGTCACGTTCGGGCAGACCACCAGCACCACGTCGGAGAAGCGCCCGTCGCTGCGGTCGTTCACCTTGTTGAGGGTGCTCCACGCGGCCAGCATCCCCATGACCGTCTTCTTGCCCGAGACGGTGGCCATCTTGCAGGCGTAGCGCAGGAAGCCGCCGAAACCCTCCGCCTTGCGGTTGTCGCTCGGCTCGTCACGCGGGATTTCGAGGCCCCGTCGGAAATCGCCCCGCGCTTCTTTGAGGAAGAGGATCGTCTCCGCCGCCTCGAGTTGGGCGAAGAACAGCCGCCGCTCGCGCCCCTCGCGCCGCCAGTGCTGGAGCAACTCGAGCGTGGTGCGCGTGACACCCGCCTAACCGCTCTCCCGCCACGCCTGCACGCGCTGGCGAATGTGGTTCACGGGCTGCATCTCGATGGCCACGCCGCCGCGCTCGTCCGTTTGGCGCTTGGGCTTGCGGTAAAAACAGAGCGCGGGCCGGCGGCCGGGACGTCGTTCGGCGGGCTGGCCCTCCAGAATCCACCAGTGCTCCTTCGGTTCCTCGAAGGGGGAGCTGAGGATGGGACTGGGGACTTCGAAGGTGCTCATGGCTCCATGCGCCCCGTGGCGGTGGCGGCGATCTGCTGCAGCACTGCGACCACCTCCGCATCCACTTCCTCCGGGTGCAGCAACTCCGCCAGCGCGACGTAATCGGATTTGTTGACCGAGACACGCAGGCCGAGCTTGGTAAAGAAGGAGCGAAAGACCGCCGGCAGATAGTCATCGCTCACCTTGGCCTCTCGCCAATACGGGTGGGCCGGATCGCGCAGTGCCACGGGCGCGGTGTTGTCCAAAATGGCTTCCTCCATCGCCGCGCGCCGCCGTTCCAGTTCGGCGTGGCCGAACAAGTCGTCGGCCTTCACGCTGGCTTGGACCCAACGCCGCAGCAGGTCCGGCGAGCAGAAGTAGTTTTCCAGCTCCCGCCGCGTCCATTTAACCTCGACCAGCGGCGAACTGGCTTGCGGGGTCACGTCTGGCGTGTTGTCGAACACGGCGATGCCGCGCAACTTGGGAAAGGCCTCCCGCAGGCCGAAGAAGTGGGCGCGAGCCTTGTCGGCCTGATTCAGAATGTACTGGTGAAACGGCCGCTCCAGCGCCGGCACGGCCCCCGGGCACGCCAGGCGGGCCAGCACCCGCAGCGCCGCGAGGTCCGTGGCGCCTTCCAGGTAGAGCACCCAGCCGGCGATCTCGGCCTGGATGAACTGCTCGAAGCCCAGCAACGCAAGCGCCTTTCTCAATTCCTTGGTCTGGCGCACGACATGGGGCTGCCCGACAAACGCGACCACGGTGTCCGCCTCCGCTTCGTTCAACACCACCTCGGAATGGGTGGCCAGCACCAGTTGGCTGCCCAGACGAGAAGTCGTGGCGACCAGTTCCCGGTAAATCTGGCTCTGCCGCAGGATTTCGAGGTGCGCGTCCGGCTCATCAATCAACAACACCGTGCGTGGACGCCAGCGGAGGAACGCCAGCAGCAACAGGGTCTGTTGCAGGCCCCGTCCGGCGGCGCTCAAATCCAGCGCCGGCATTTTCCGGCCGCCCGGAGCCGGGTCTTCGCGATAACTCATCTGGATCTCTCCCCGGGCCGCAATGTATTCCGGCGGCTCCAGGGTGACGCCAAACAATCGGTTCATTTGCCGGACCAGGGAGCCCCATTCACCGCCCTCTGGTTTCTCGCGCTCCTTTTCCCAGACTTGATGACACAGGTTTCGCAGCACGTCAGCGGTTTTGCCCTGGCCGAGGGACACCTGGATCGCGCCTTCGTCAATGCGCCGCTCGTTGGATTCCAGCCCGGACATCGGCGGCAGGTAGGCCACGGACACTTCGAGCGCCTCCGGCGGGATTTCCCAGCGTTCATTTCCCGCCTCGTTCCTCCGCGCCGGTCGGCAGTGCAGAAACTCCTCGTTCGCGTAGTCAAATTCGAGCGCGCAGGTCCATTGCCGCCCGTTGGCCAGGCCTTCCACGAGAATCTCAATCAGGATGTTCTGCGTCGCCTTCTTGCCGCCGTTCGGGGCCTGGCGCAAATGCTGTTCCCGCCACAGCATCCCGATGTCCGGCACCGGCAGTTGCACCAGGTCGCGGCGATTGATGACCACCCCCACCCGCTCCTTGGCGGTGCTCCGGGCGCCGCGTTTGGCGCTCCAGGTCTTCACTCCCAGATGCCACAGCGCCAGGGCCTGCAGCGCCGTGGTCTTGCCCGCATTGTTCGGCCCCACAAACACCACCGGCGAACCCAGGACGACCTCAGCCTCATCGAATCGCTTGAATCGGCGCAATCGAAGTTTGGTAATCATTTCGTCTCCTCCAGCCGTTTCACCACCAGCAGGTCATTCCCGCGCGGGTCAATCATCTCCACCGCGATCTGGCCGCACCCGCCGCCGGGCTGGCCCTCCAGAATCCACCCGTGCTCCTTTGGCTCCGCGAAGGGCGAGTTCAAGATGGGGCTGGGGACTTCGAAGGTGCTCATGGGTTCACCGCAGCAGCAGCAGCGTGGAAAGCGGCAGCGAGACGATGCGGGGATCGTCCGTGCCGGGCGCATCTTCCAGCGTGACGAGCAGGCCGAACGGCGCGTTGTAGTGGGGCTTTTCCAGGAACGCCCGCAGTCCGCGGGTGTCCGGGTGGTCAATCCGGCGGCGGTATTTCACCTCCACCGGGATGCGCTGCTCGCCCACCGTCAGGACGAAATCCACCTCCGGCTCCGCGCCGCGTTCGGGGAAGTGATGGACCGCCAGGCCGTAAATGGATTTGAAGAAATACCCCACCACGCTCTCGGCGATGCGTCCGGCG
>CALJWR010000172.1 GCA_937976685.1 uncultured Verrucomicrobiae bacterium | reverse complement strand
CTCCAACCTCAACAACAGCAACCCTTCAGAAATTTAAATAGAATCACCGTGTTGAGGAGGGCACCCCCGGAAGTCAGGGCTTGACTGCGCCTTCCCTGTAATGGCATAGGTATCTTGGGCACCCTGCAAAAATCTCGCGAGCTGTTATGAACGCATGCTCAAGGCTGGCAGTATCGGTGGGATTCACGTTGATTCTTGCCGCTCCTGTTTCAATAGGACAACCCTACACCCTCACTTGGGACCCCGGAGAAACTGGCTTCACCTGGCACAACTCGGCAAATTGGGCCGGACCCAGTAGCCGTTTTCCGGACGATGACTACGATCGAGCCGTCTTCAACACCGCGGCGGGTAGTCCTGAAGTAACGCGAAACATCCAAGGCAATCATGGTGGAGGGCTTGGGCAGTTGAGCTTCGAAACAGCCGGGTGGTCGGTCAACAACGAACCAGGCGAGGACTACACGATGTACCTCAACAGTGTTAGCTACTTCTCCTACAACGCAATTTACAGCCGTGGCAACGGCGTGAACGCCATTAACACCCTCATCAGTTTCGTGCAGCCGGGCCAGAACATTTATACTGGGACTGGCAATACGTTGGTAATCGGACGCGGATTCACCGGATCGTATGGCCCTGTAATCAGTTCCATAAACCCGACTGCCGAGGACACAGGCGCCGTCAGACTCGACGCCGCCAGCTCCTCTCTCAGCGGGTCTTTTTATGTCCGACAGGGCACCTTGCTTGTCCGGAACAGCAACGCCCTGGGCACGAGTACTTCACTTAATATCGGCGGCGACCAATGGGTCGCTAATGACGCCAACGCGCGACTGCTCACCGACGCTCCCGGGGTAACGATTTCACAAAACATTACCGTCCGGACCTACCCCGACCACGAGGTCAAGGCAACGTTGGGTGGACATCAAACCAGCGGCGGTTCCGCGTTTTCCGGCACGATCACTCTCAATCGCGATGCGAGTCTTACGTCTGCAAACACTGACGCCAATGTGGTTGCGTTCAACAACACGATCTCAGGAACCGGCGGCATCACCAAGATCGGGAGCGGCACTGTCGCGTTGAACCACGCCAACAGTTACGCGGGACCGACGACGATCAACACAGGCACGCTCCGCCTGGGAGCCGCTGGGGCGTTGCCATCGGGCACGGCGGTGACACTGGCGAACGTGGCGGGGGCGGTGCTGGACCTTTACGGTTACAACCAGACCATTTCGTCACTGTCGGGCGGCGGCAGCAGCGGTGGCTCGGTTTCCCTCGGATCGGCCACGCTCACCGTCGGCAGCGGCAACTACGCGGGCTCCATCGGCGGCACCGGCGGCCTGACCAAGGCAGGGGCCGGCACGCTTGCCCTCAGTGGCGCCAATTCGTACAGCGGCGCCACAATGGTGAACGGGGGCACGTTGCGCCTCGGTGCCGCTGGAGCGTTGCCATCGGGCACGGCGGTGACACTGGCGAACGTGGCGGGAGCGGTGTTGGACCTTTACGGTTACAATCAGACCATTTCATCACTGTCGGGCGGCGGCAGCAGCGGCGGTTCGGTTTCCCTCGGATCGGCCACCCTCACGGTCGGCAGCGGCAACTACACGGGCTCCATCGGCGGCACCGGCGGCCTGACCAAGACTTCGGCTGGGTCATTGGCCCTCGGCGCAGCAAACACCTTCTCTGGTGATACACGGATCAGGGAGGGAACGCTCACGTTGAATCATGCGCTGGCGCTCCAAAACAGTACCGTCAATCTCGACTGGGCCGACGATGGCACATTGAATCTCAACGACCTCAATGCAACGCTCGGTGGCCTCATGGGAGCCCGCGACCTGGCCATCCCGAGGAGCAGAGTTCTCACCGTTGGCAACAACAGCGTTTCGACAACCTACGGCGGGCGTCTTACAGGAACCGGCGTCACTTTCACCAAGAGCGGATGGGGCACGCTTACTCTGACGGGAAACAGCACTTTTGACGGCACCACCAGGGTGGAGAATGGCGTACTAGCGCTGGGGGATGGCGGCACATCGGGATGGATTTCCACACCTGTGGTGAACAACTCCAGATTCCGGTTCAATCGGTCAGACGACGTCGTGTTCGCCGCGAGCATCGAGGGCAAGGGACAGCTCGAGAAGCAGGGCATCGGCAAGCTGACACTGACGGCGGACAACAGTTACGCCGGAGAGACTTATGTGGAATCAGGCACGCTTTTGGTTAATGGAACGCACTCGGGCATCGGCCCGATTCATGTCGGGAGCGCGGTGTTTGGCGGCACAGGGACTGTCGCTGGCAACGTGCTAGCTCTCGCTGCCGCCGAAATCGCGCCGGGCGAATCGCTTGGCACCTTGGTTTGCTTGGGAGACGTGCGACTGGCCGGCAAACTGCGGATTGAGATCGATGGAGCGGGAGCCGGTTCATCGGATTCGTTGCGGGTGGGTGGTGTCCTCGATATCGCCGGTGCCAACCTCGAGCTGAATTTCTCAAGCCCGGCGGACGATTACGCATATGTCTTCGCGTTTTACGGCGTGCTACGCAATGAACCGTTTGCGAAGGTGCTCCACCTCCCGGCCGGCTATCGAATCGACTACAATTACGAGGGGAAGAACCAGATCGCCCTGGTCGTTCCGGAACCTCCTGCGACTGCCGTGGCGGTTTTGTCCGTTTCCGCGGTGGCCATTTTCCTGCGCCGATTCCGGAGGGCTTGAGGGTTTTGCTTGTGCAACGGCGGTTGCTCTGAAGAGCCGCCCGACCATTCCGCCGGAATCGAGATCCCTCCGCTGGTACCACGCGTCCGAAATGTCCCGCAGAGGCTGGTTGGCCCACGCCGGAGGCGCTTGAACCGTCTGCGAGTGCTTCTGCAGATAATCCGTGATCCCCGGCCAGGGCCCCGGAACTTTGAAGAAACCCCGGTTCCCCTCCAGCACGGCAGCCGAGCCGGCATCGGCCGGTTGCCGGGCGCCAAAGGCCGTTGATGCAGATCCGCTCGCAGATGGGGGGCTCGCGATGCGCCTTCGCCAGGTCCCACACCGCCTCCCCCCCGCCCGGACAGGTTCGCCGCCATGGGAGCGTTTCGCGCCAGCAAAGGGATCGCGAGCGACAGCGCAGCCGACGCCGCCGCGAGAAGCGTCCCGGCGAGTGAACAAGCGGCGAACTGACACCAGCCCCGGATCAGTGGCATGGCACACCCAGTGGAAAGCCCCCAAAGTTCAACTCAAACCCGACCCGCCTTGCTCTCCCCTCCCGAAACGGACGGTTGATGAACGCTTCCGTCCGCCACGCGGCTCACCACCCAGGCGGCAGCCGCGAAGCCGAACGCACCCGTGACAAACGTCGCCGTGCCGAAGCCCGCATCACAATCCAGCCGCAGGTCGGCGCCCGTCTGGTCGGGCGCACGCGCCGCGCAGACACCGCCATCCGGTTGGGGAAACACCGGAGGCTCGGTGGAGAAGACACATGCCACGCCAAACGGTTCTCCTTCGGGCGGAAAGCCGTGTTCCTTGCGGAGGCGACGCCGCACCTCGCTGAGGAGGCGGTCGTGAGAGGTGGCTGCCAGGTCCGCCACCCGCACACGGGTCGGGTCACGACGACCACCGGCGACGCCGCAGCAGACCAGCGGGAGCCCCCGCGCGCGGCAGCCGGCGATGAGCCGGCACTTGTTCGGGACATCGTCAATTGCGTCCACCACCGCGTCGTAGCGCGCAGCGAGCAGTTGCTCCGCCGTGCCGGCCGTGAAGAACTGCAGCCGGAGCTCCACCACGGCGGCGGGGTTGATGGCCCCAACCCGCTCCGCCAGCACCTCGACCTTGGGGCGGCCGATGGCCCCGCCGAGCGCAGGCAACTGACGGTTCACGTTGCTGATGCAGACGTCGTCCAAGTCCACCAGGGTCAGCCGACCCACGCCGCTGCGCGCCAGGGCTTCCACCGCCCAGGAGCCAACCCCGCCCACGCCGATGACGCACACATGGGCCGCGCGGAGCCGTTCGAGCCCGGCCGCCCCGAACAAGCGCGCCACCCCGCCAAAGCGGGTCGCGAAATCGTCGCCGGCCGTCGTATCGGTCACGTCTTGCAACTCCTCGCCTCAGCGTCCCACACCGTCCCGCATCACGCAAAAACGCTTCCCGCCGGCCGCTCGACCAGATGCAGCAGGTTGCCCTCGGCATCGCGGAAGAAGAGCACCCGGCCGCCGCCACCGGCCGGCCTCACCGGGTCCTCGAAGGTCAAGCCCCGCGCCTCGAGGGCTCGGCGCGCCGTCTCGATGGAATCCACGCGCAGCGCCAGGTGACGCCACCCCGCCACGCCGTTGTCGCGGGTGGCCGCCGTCTCGCCGGTGGCGCCGTAGATTTCGAGGAGCAGCCCGCCGGGCAGCCGAAGAAAGAAGGCCGGCGGCTGCTGGAAGACGAGTTCGGCGCCGAGCACACGGACATACCAGTCCTTGAGCGTCTCCGGCTGGCGGGCGGGCAAGCCAAGGTGTTCGGCGAAGCGCAGCGGCGATTCCATGCGGACCTGTTAGCCGGCGGTCCGGCCGGCTGGCAACCACAAACCAACCGCATTGACCCGCTGGCCACGGTGATTCTATTTAAATTTCTGAAGGGTTGCTGTTGTTGAGGTTGGAGAAAGTCCTTGCCAATTGGCGTGGTTTGAGTCGTAGTAGGCATGCGATGATTTCGACAAACCAAGAAGTCTTCACTGCCGATCCGCCCGTTTCCTTTCTGAAGAGTCTGAAGGTTCGGGTTGTGGAACCGCAGGAATATCAGCGGGCGGGCGAACTCCTCGACCGCGAACACTATCTGGGCGACGTGCCTCA
>CALJWR010000171.1 GCA_937976685.1 uncultured Verrucomicrobiae bacterium | reverse complement strand
TCCCTGCGCACGCCAGCGCGGAAACCCTGAAACCATGAACCAAAACTCTCATAGCAAGTGGATCAACAAACGGGGGCTTGCCAGGCGCTTCCGGCGCAGAAGGCGGTTAGGCCCAGCGCGAGAATGATCATTTGCGGTATTTTCATGGTTCGTGGGATGGTTGAGAGTGCGTGGAAAACTTGGCGGTTTGATTACCTGTTTTGACTTGTGGCGAAGCGGTTGAGCATTTCGGAGATATCGCCCACATTCGGCGAGAAGCTCGGTTGGCGCGGCGGGTAATCCTTGAAGGAATTGACAAAGACAGCGACCTGCTGAAGGGCTGGACCAAAGATCCAGGAGCGGTTTTCCGCCCATTCGTCATAGCCGCGAGCTCGGTGAAACGTTCGAAGGGGTCCATTTTAAGGTTGATGATGTAGGGGGAGGTGAGCGGCGGGTTGATGGCACGGAACCAATGTTTCTGATCGCGGAAGAGAAGCTTCCAATCGCCGTAGCGGAGGCCGTGGACCTGATGGGGATTTGCGCTCCCCACGCTGCGCGGTTCAGGGAGAATTACTTTTTCGTCGGGCCCTCTTTTTCTTAGGAAATTCTTTCGCACCGGGCGCGGGTATCAAGGGCGATCTTCGAGTTTTCTTTTTTCGCTGGTCGGCAAGGGCGTGTCCATGATCGCGGCGGGGCGGGGGCCGTCGGACGGAATTCAGCGAAAAACGGGCCGGCGCTGCCCGTGGCGGGGCGCTCCCCCCCCCGGGCGTCCCGCCGGGCAGGCCAGCGAAAAATCACTCGGGCAGGTGATGGAGTCCTCAGTCTGTGAGGACGTTTTCGTAGTCAGGCATGGGGCCTACGTCGTCGCACGGTCCGCGGGTCCACGGCCCGGCGTCCGCGTCTGGCTGGGCGCGGGCCGGAGCCAGCAGAGGCGTGATGCTCCAAAGCCCCAAATGCCGGAGGGTTTTTTCGATCACGGCGCGCTGGTCAAGGGCAGGCCGGAGGCTGAAGGCTGCAGACTGGAGATCAGGAACTGGGGGTTTTCGCCGACGGATCGGGCGAGAGGCGGCAGGCTGGAGGAGGCACTGCTTGCGCAGTGATCGCAGCGGACCGTTCAAGACCTTGGAAGCCTCCACGCTCAAAGCGGACAGTTCTCGATGCGCGGGTTCGGCCAGGAAGCCCAACCGGCAGGCCCGGCCAATTTAGTACTCCACCTCGCGGGCCAAGCCATAGGCGGTGTTTGGGAAGTGCAGGTATTCGGCCTCAGAAAAACGGGCCGAACCCTCCACGGTATTCGAGGCGATGGAAACCACCGCCCCCCTCAGTTGGGAGGTCAGCCCGAACGTCTCTTCGCGGGGAAAATCATGCACGGCCTCTGGAGCATGGGGCAGATGATGTTCACCAAATACCTCGTGGTGGTGGACGACGACGTGGACGTGCACAACACCAGCGAAGTCCTCTTCCGCCTCTGCGCGAACACCGCCCCCCAACGCGACAGCCTCTTCACCAAAGACCCGTCCGACGTACTCGACCACGCCACTTCCGAGATTGCGATGGGATCAAAGCTCGGAATAGATGCCACCAAGAAGCTGCCCGGTGAAAGCTTCAAACGCCCCTGGCCGCCGCTCCTCAAGATGAACGCCGCGGTGAAGGCGAAGGTGGAGACGTTGCCGGGAGACGCCGGTGACAAGTCTTGAACAACCGCTTAGACTACGGAGGTCTGCATGAAACAACGCGCTCGAATCAGCAACGCCGTGAAGGCCAAGCGATGGGCGCTGCGTTTGTCGGCCCGCGTTGGCAAGGTTCTCGCCGATCATCCGCACGCAGACCCCGACAATGTCCGACACACGTTGATCCTATTGGAGCAACCGACGTTGAAGCGATTGCAAAGGAGCTTAATCCGTGGCCGCGCCACTGCCATTCTCCGCAAATGAACTGCGTCTGCTGGAAGTGTTGCTGAAGCGCGAGGTGCCATTCATGGTCGTGGGGTTTTCCGCCGCCACGCTGCAAGGCGCGCCCGTAGTCACCCAGGACGTGGACTTTTGGTTCGAGAACCTTGGCGAAGCGAAAATCTCTCGCGCCTTGGAGGAAGTCGGCGCGGCGTATGTTCCGCCGTCAATCAACGATCCGCCGATGCTCGCGGGTCCGGGTGCGGACCTTTTTGACATCGTGATCCGCCTGGATGGCCTGGGAACATTTTCTGATGAAATCAAGAATTGCGTGGAAATTCGGCTTGGGCGGCAATAGCTTAAAGAGCTTTCCCTCGAGCGAATTATTGCCAGCAAAATTGCCGCCAACCGGCCCAAAGACAAACTGACGATTCCGGTCTTGCGCGACGCACTCGCCGCCATCCAATCTGTGAAACGGCGCTCAAAGAAGAAAGGCGATTGACGCGACGAAGAAATTACCGGGCGAAGGTTTCGAGCGCCCCAAGCCGCCGGTGATCCAGATGGATGCCGCGGTGAAGGCGAACCCGGACGATCTTCTTCATCGCTGGCTGACAGAAAACGAGTGGAACGAATTACGGTCTTTTCAAAGCGTTGCCGCATGAGCAAGCTCGATTTGACTTGGTTACCAGATTGCCAAGGCGAGTTCTTCCAAATCGACGAGTCCCACCGGTCGCCCGACGTCTCAGCGTGCTTCCCCCGATACCCCGGCGGTTGTCCCACTTACTCCGACGGCGGAATCCGCCCCGGACTGCCAAACTCCGTCCGGCTGGAGCCGGCTCCAAAGCAGCGCCCGCCCCGGGTAATCCTGACTTGGTCCGCTGCTACGGCAGCGCGACCCACTGGCCGGTCTTCACGGACCGTTCCTCCGCCTCGCAGATCTCCACGGCGCTGAGACCGTCGTCGCCGGTCACGATGCTGGGCGGGCGGCCGGCCTGAATGGATTCAATGAAGTGGCGCAACTCGCCCACGTAGCCGTCGGCCCCCTCGCACTGGATCACCTGCAGTCCCTTCCCCGCGGCAAACACCTTGAGCGCTTCGGCGCCGCGCGTGCAGTCGTAGTCCACGGTCGCATTCTCGAACACCGCTTGGTACGCCATCTTGAAGCCGTGGCCCGGCCCCATCAGCCAACTCCCCTCGGCCACCACGCTCGCGCCGCTGGCCACCCGGTAGATGGTGGTGACGTGATCAATCGCGCCGCTGAGCCGGCTCTGGCCGGTCGAGCACACCGCCCTAGGACGGCCGAAGCAGAATTGCACGAAGTCGGTGTCGTGGATGTGCAGGTCCAACAGCGCGCCGCCGGACTCATCGCCTTTGAGGTAAGTGCCCTGGCTCCAACCGGGCGGCTCGGACAGGCGCGTCAGTTTCACGGCGAGCACACGACCGAACCGACCGTCCTCCATCGCGGCCTTCAGCCAGGCCCATTCGGGCCAGAACCGCAGGCAGTGCGCTGGCATGAAGAAGCCTTTGGACTGCCGCGCGGCCGCGACAATCTCCCGGCACACGGTCGTGGTGCGCGCCAGCGGTTTTTCGCAGAGCACATGCTTGCTGGCCCACAAGGCGGCGATGGCGGTCTCCGCATGCAGCGGCGTGGGGAGGCAGATGTCCACGAGCTGCACGTCCGGGTTGGCGAGCAGTTCACGGTAGTCGCGGTAGCCCTTGACGACGGACATGTCGAAACGGATCTGGTCGGTGGCCGCGATGTTGCCGGCCACGCCGGTCAGGTTGCCATCGGCGGGCAGGCGGACGGCGTCGCAGATGGCGACGATGTTGGCGTCAGGGATTTGCCGGTAGGCCTTGATGTGGGTCTGGCCCATGAAGCCGAGACCGATGATGCCGACGTTGACCATGGTAAGCTTTGTTCGAGTTGAGGGTTGAAGCGTACGGCGTGAAACAGGAGGTGCGGGCTGCAAGCGCTGGATCAGACCGGCAACGATTCAAGGTATGCCCGCGCCGCGCGGATGTCTGCCACGCGCTGGGCACCGGCCTCGCGCTCGATGCACAGGTCGCCCGCGAAGTTCAGTTCGCGGAGCACCCCGAAAAACGCCCGCCAGTCCACCTCCCCGGTCCCCAGCACGACTTCTTCGCCCCAGGTCCCCGAAACCTTCGTGCGGATGGCATCCTTCAAGTGGCATTGTCTGAGCCACGGGCCGAGCGTGCGCAGCGCCGCGATGGGATCGCCCTTGTCGTAGAGCAGCATGTTGGCTGGATCAAAGTTGATGCCCACGTTCGGGCGGTCGAGTTTGCGCAGGAACGCGGCGAGGGTGTCCGCTGTCTCCTGGCCGGTCTCGAAGCCAATCGCCATCCCGCGCGTTGCGAAGAGATCGGCGATGCGGTTCAGGCGGTCCAGCAGCTTGGCGAAGTCGGGATCGCTCTCTTCGTGGGGCAGGAATCCCGCGTGGAACATCACGAACTTCAGTCCCAAATGGACGGCGAGGTCGGCATTCGACTGGAAGTTGCGCCAGTTGCCCTCCCAGTGTTCGTCGGGCACGACGCCGCCGGTCCTTTTGATGGACTCGAGGGTCGAATAGTCTTCGCCGATTGCGGTCATCATGCCCGAAACGCAGGCGACCCCTCGTCGCACCGCGTGTTCTTTGAAGTTGGACCACGCGCCGCCGGCGTTCTCGCGGATGGGGTCGAGCGCGATGGAGACGCGCGAGATCCCCGTGGCGGCGAGCTTCTCGAAGAAGTCTTCAGCGGAGGCCGGCTGAAGCGACCAACTGCATATGGCGAGGCGTGCGGAAAGCGCGGCAGACATGGACGAAGCGTAGTCGCCATGACGCCTCCCACGCAAGCGCAAGCCTGATGGCACCACCCGCTGACGCGCCTGAATCCGGGGAATCCGAGCCGGTTCGCCGGCGCGGCGCGCTAACCGGCAGCCAGGAGCTGGCGCACGCCCAAGCCTGCCGCCGCGAGCCAGCGAACCGCGTAGGGCTCCAGCACCAGCCGCGTTCGACCATCCGGCGCGCAACGGGCAACACCGTCCATCGGCGCTGCTTCCGACGCCTTGGCCAGCAAGTCCACCCAGGAATCAGGATCGCCCCTGGGCCATCGGTCCAAGTCTCGCCGGGGATTCAAAACACCGGCGGCCTGGCTGACCAGATCGAGCATCACTCGCTGATCGCTGACGTTGTGGAGGCACAGCACTGACCGCCCCACGTCCGCCGTGCGCTCGACGGCAAAGACCCGGCGGTCCACGCCCCAGATTCGCTGGGGTGCGCGCGGCGCGAAGGCCGGCTCGCCTCGACGCACCCGCAGCAACTCCCGATACTGCCTGAAAACCGCGGCGCGCAGCGAACCGGGTTGGGCGAGCGCTGCCCGCAGCTCCGCCAGCGCCAGTTTTTGGCGATTGATGCGTCGGGGAATGCCGCTGCTCCGCGCGCCGTCGGTGTCATTCCGCGAACCGAACAGCGAGTGGAAGTAGATGCCTGGCATGCCGGCGAGCGAGAGCAGGATCGCCTGCGAGACGAGGAAACGACTGACTTGGATGGCGAGCGGCTCCTCCGCCGCCGGGTCGTTCACGGCGTCGAAATAAACGATGTTCAACTCGTAAGGGCTGGTGGAGCCATCGGGATTCTGTTTGAGGCCGATCAGCCCGCCGTGCGCCCGACACCGTTCGACCAGGAACTGAATTTCCGCCGGCGGGAGGATGCCGCGCACCGGGTTCAGCCCGATGCCGTCATGGGACGCCACGAAATTGAAGAATGTGGTTTGATCCGAGGGCGTCCGGAGCATCGCCGCCCAAGCGGTCAGGGTTCGCGCGTCACCCCGGAGGAGCGCGTGCAGGACCAGTGGCGGCAGGGCGAAATTATAGACCAGTTGAGCCTCGTTGGTGCCGTCGCCGAAATACGAGAGGTTGTCGGCGTGCGGCACGTTGGTCTCGGTGATGAGCCGCGCGTCGGGCGCGACGGCGTCTAGCACCGCGCGAAAAATCTGAATGACGGCGTGCGTCTGCGGCAGGTGGATGCAGGGCGTGCCTGGCTCCTTCCACAAAAAGGCAATCGCATCGAGCCGGATGAACCGGGCACCCCGCCCGACGTAAAACAACAGCGTCTCGACCAACGTCAGCAGCACGCGCGGGTTGTTGAGATTCAGGTCCACCTGATCCG
>CALJWR010000170.1 GCA_937976685.1 uncultured Verrucomicrobiae bacterium | reverse complement strand
CTGATCGGGACGAGGCCTCCGCCGGCTCCAACTCGGCCGCACCAGCAGGCGCCCGGCGATGTCCAGCGGTTTGAAATGGCGCTTCCAGGAATTGGCCCAGTCCCGGGTGCGGATGGTGCGCACCCGGACACGCGGCTGGCGGGAGAGCCGGCCCGCTCGCCGGAGCCGCTCCAAGCCGGCACCAAGTCTCGCGGCTCGCGCGGGCGTCCACGAGGCGGCCGACTCGCAATAGGCAATGACCTCAGTGACGAGCGTATCTGCGTCAGTCGCCAGGGCGGCGGGTTGGCGGAACACTTCGCCAAACAAGTCCGCGACCGGCTCCTCTTCCTCCACCGGCACCCGCACCGACACCTGGGTGAGTCGTTCCTTCATGCCAGCGGCCGCCACGGGGTGTAGTTCAGCAGAGTGATCTTCGTCCGGTGGGGCGCGATCTCGACGATAGAAATGCTCGCGTAGTCAATCTCGAACCGGGCGGTCTTGGGCAACGGCAACCGGATGAGGTGGGCCAGTGCCGCCCGAATCACCCCACCGTGGCACAGAACCAGCGAAGTTCCGCCCGGATGACTCGCGATGATGTCGTCCACCGCGCCGGCAACCCGGCGTTGGAAAGCACCGGCGGGTTCGGCGTCGGGCAAATCGCCTCGATCCAGCGCGTGCAACCAGTCGAAGGCGCTGATCTGATGACGCTCCTGCACCTGTTCCCACGTCAGCCCGGTCCACGCCCCAAAGTCCACTTCGCGCAGCGCCTCCACGAACCGGGTCTCGTGGCCATTGCGGGCGAGCAGAGGCGCGGCCGTGAGACGAGCGCGCTTCATCGGGCTCACGTAAATGCCCGCGAACTCGATGCCCGCCAGCCAATCCGCCAGCCGCGCCGCCTGCTCGTGGCCATGATCCGAAAGGCCCATGTCAATGCGACCGCCGAACACCCGCTGGTAGCGTGGCTCGACCTCGCCGTGCCGCGCGAGGATCAGCCGCGTCTGGGCTGCGCTCATCGGGACCTGCTCAAAGACCGAGCGCCGACTGTTGGGCGGCCATCAACTGGCGGATGCCAGCCTTGCCGAGTTCGATCAGCCGTGCCAGTTGCGCATCGCTGAACGTGCCCTTTTCGCCCGTCCCCTGGATTTCGATGAATTCGCCCGCGCCCGTCATCACCAGATTCATGTCCACTTCGGCCGCAACATCCTCAGCGTAGTCCAGATCAAGCAGGGGTTGTCCGTGGACGAGCCCCACGCTGACCGCGGCCACCGGTGCCAGCAAGGGATCCTCCTCCAGGAGCCCGGTCTCCCGCAACCTGCCGATGGCCAGCGCGAGCGCGACGAAGCTCCCCGTGATCGCCGCCGTGCGGGTCCCGCCATCCGCCTGGAGGACATCGCAATCCACCCACAAAGTCCGGCTGCCCAGCTTCTCAAGATCCACGGCCGCCCGCATCGCTCGACCAATCAACCGCTGGATCTCCTGCGAACGACCGTCGAGTTTGCCCTTCGAGATGTCGCGCGGCTTACGCGGGGTCGTCGAGTAGGGCAGCATCGAGTATTCAGCGGTCACCCAGCCGCCCGTCCTGCCTTGCTCCTTCATCCAGCGGGGCACCGCTTCTTCCACGCTCACCCCGCAGATGACACGGGTGTTTCCCCACTCGATCAAGGTCGAGCCGGTCGCGCGCGGCGCGAAGTGGTTGGAGAACTTGACGGGACGCAGTTGGTCAACCGACCTCCCATCCGGGCGCGGGGCAGACAGCGAACTGGCGGAGGAATCGTCCGCAGCGGCAATTTCCATGCCCGGACCCTACGGATACGAATCCCGGTCAGCAACGGCGAAAGCGCCGGCGGCGCGGCACTCCGATGGCGTCAGAGGCCCTCGCCGCCCACGAAAACGGGGCCCGAACGAAGGCCCCGACGCCCAAGGTCAGGCTTCCTCCACAACCCGCCAGCCCAGCGCGTCGGCGAGCGCGAAGATGGGGTTCTTGAGGTCGCCGTAAAACGTGACGCGATGCCAGCCCCAACGATCCCACTCGCGGAAGAGTTTCTCAAAATCGCCCAGCGGCTCGGCGCAAAGCTTGGTGCGGCAGGCGCGGTCGTCGGGGTCGTTGTCCACGGCCCGGGCCTGATGAAAGAGAATCTCCTTCCGCCCCGGGTCGAATTCGAGCGTCGTGGTGAGGTAGCCCGTCGGCAGCAGCGAGCGCACGGAAGCCCCCTGGCGATCCTCGGAATGCGTCAGGATCTCAAACGGATTCGCCGGGCCGGCCGGACCAAACGCCCGGTTCGCCGCCACGCAATGGGCGTAGATGATCTGGCGCTTGGCCGAGTCCATCACCGGGTCAGAGATATAGCCCGGCCGCCCGCGAGTCAGAATCGAACCGATGACCATCGTGGCGGCTGAGCGCACATCGCACTCGCAGCCGCCAACGAGCCCCTCATTCAATAACTGGTGGAACCCAAGACACGGGTACGCGTGAATGTGGCCGCCGTAAAAGCCACCCAGGCAGTTGATCGTGATGGCGTTGGCGTGATGCCGCTTGAGCAACGCCTTTTCCGCGAGGTACATCGCGGCGGACGCCTCCAGCGTCTCGCGCGAAACGCCTTCCACTTTGGCGGCGGCGCGTTCCCAACGGTCGGCAACGGCCCGGGTCTCGTCCCGGTCCGCGTTCTTCCACGCTTCGTTCAACTCTGCGAAGGGCACTTTGTGGACCGGAATCCCGGCCAGGGAGGGTTCTTCGCCCGCACTCTGATCGCGCACGGCGAGGACCCGCGACGCTTTCATCTGGCGCAGGCAATCTTCGGTGGAAAGGCATGCCAAGTCATCAGCACGCGCCGCCTGGTCACCTGCCTTCGGCGTCCGTTCTGCGCGGAAGTTGGCGGTGGCCGCCACGAAGTCCGAGACGCTGCCGCCACGCTTCACCACCGCAAAACACTTCACCGCCTCGACCAAGTCATCCAAATTTGAGGAAGCGACGAAACCGAGGTTGGCCACCTTGTTGCGGAGAAACGCGGCATTGTACACGAGAAACCCGCCGCTGCCGCCATACTGGAAGTCCGCATACAGCACCGGCTTGCCGCTGGTCGCGATGGTCTGGACCACCTGATTCCAGCAGTTCATCTGGTACACGAGGTAGCCGTCAAACCGGTTGGCGGCTTGGTCAGCATCGAGGATCTGCTTCGCCTGCTCCGGGCCGGTGGCCGTGGAAGACAGAAAATCAAATCCCGCGCAACGCGTTGCCAGCGTTC
This sequence comes from uncultured Verrucomicrobiae bacterium, assembly GCA_937976685.1. Taxonomy (GTDB): domain Bacteria; phylum Verrucomicrobiota; class Verrucomicrobiia; order Limisphaerales; family J093; genus JADJWF01. The sequence goes on along the minus strand of CALJWR010000170.1, from coordinate 5,860 downwards.
GGTCCACCCGCTCCATCACCGGCCGGAAATCGAAACCTTGGTTGGGCCAGTCCGGGCCGGGCTGCTGCGGCGCGTGCAGAGCGTAAATGACGCGGATGCGCGTCCGTTCCGCCGGCGAATCGGCGGCCTCGAGCAACTGGGGTGAGCGCAGCCAACTGAGCGCCCCGACCGTCGCAGCGCTGCTGCGCGTCAGAAATCGGCGCCGGTTCATCGGGCAGCCGTCACATTCGCGGGGGAGGAAACCTTTCATGGCATGCCTTTCGAAACGAACGGAGGGGGGAGACCAAACCAAAGCCGACGCTCCGAAGTGGGATTAGGCAGCGGCTTCATGAGCAATCTTGTACTGCGTCCGGCTTCTGACGACAAGCTGGAATCATTGGGCCAGTTGGCGGCGTACCGACGTCCAAATTCCAGCGGGTTCAAAATCGTTTGACTCCTCGGCCGGCTTGGCTACCGTTTCGGCCCACGTAGGCGATTTTAACCAAACAAACGAAATGAAAATACTTCAGTACTTCAAGACCTTGGGCTTGAGCGGAACGGCAGCCTTGGCCGTCCTCTTGGCCGGCTGTGCCTCCAACAAAAGCTCTTCCTGGTCAGGCTCGGATCCGCACAATCCGTTCTGCCAGGACCCGACCCATGGCCACCCCATCCGGGCAACGCAGGAGTTCAAAGCAGAAGAACCTCCGCCTGCGCCTCGCCAGATGACGGCCGGGGAACCCGCCCCGGCTCCCGCCCCCACCGGATTCAAGACTTCTTCAGCGGCTTTCCCGACTGGCGACCGCCGAACCAGCGCGCTCCTTGTTGAGAAGACCCTGCCCGTCCAGGTGCTGGCCGGGAAAGAGTTCGAGGTCGTGTATAGGGTCAGCAACCTGACCGACCTGACGCTCCAGGATGTCACGGTAACGTGCGATCACACTCCCAATTTCAAGGCCAGCAGCGCCACTCCTGAACCGTCTCAGATGGGTGCCAATGAGGCCACCTGGAATCTGGGTGAGCTCGCTCCCAAGCAAACCAAGGAAATCCGGGTTCGCGGCCGCGCTGACGAGCCGGGAACCGTCCGCGGTTGCTGCACGGCGTCGTTCAAGCCCGTTGTCTGCGACACCATCGTTGTCGTGAAGCCGGCCATCGCGCTGGAGAAGACGATGCCAGCGCAGGTGGTGCAGTGCGATCCGATCCCGGTGAAGCTGATCGTGCGGAACACGGGCAGCAGCCAGTTGACCAACGTGCGCGTCACCGACTCACTGCCCGCGGGCCTGATGACCGATGCCGGACAGAATTCAGCCTCATTCGACGCGGGCACTCTCGCCCCGGGACAATCCAAGGAGTTCACCTTCGTGGCCAAGGCCTCCCGTACCGGCTCGTTTGAGAACCCGGCCAAGGCGACTTCAACCGAAGGCGTCGAGGCCGCCGCACGGGCGTCGGTGACGGTGGTAAAACCGGCCCTGACCGTCGCCTGCACCGTTCCGCCTGAAAGGGAGGTCGAAGGCTTCCGGTTCACCGAATTCTTCGGTCGGCCGTTCCAGGTTTGCTGGGAGGTGAAGAACACCGGTAACGCCGCCTCGGCTAACACCGTCCTCGACGTCGCCATCCCGGCTGGCGTGACCTTCCGATCCGCGACCGAAGGCGGCACCGCCAGCGGCAGCACTGCGACATGGAACTTGGGTTCGCTTGCTCCGGGCGCCAGCAAGAAGGTTTGTGCGACCTTCGTGGCGGCGAATGCCGGCAACTACGCCTTCAGCGCCACGACCAAGGGAGTTTGCGCCGACCCAGCCACCACCTCCTGCAGCGTGGTGATCCAGGGCATCAACGCGATCCTGGTAGAAGTGGTGGATGATCCCGACCCGCTCCAAGTCGGCGAAGAAACCACGTACACCATCAAGGTGACCAACCAAGGTGGCGGGCTTGACCTGCAGGACGTGACCGTCAAGGCGGTGTTCCCGGATGGCATCGCGCCGGTCGCGCCGTCCAACAACGGCCAGGTCAGCGGCAAGACCGTTACCTGGGCGCCGGTGGCTCGCCTGCCGCTCAAGCAGACGATCACCTATACCGTGAAGGGCAAGGCCACGGCCATCGGTGACAACCGCGTCGAGTTCCAAGTGACCACACGCGCGCGCCAGACGCCGATCGTTGAGATCGAGTCCACGACGTCGTACTAATCTGGGACATCCAGCTTGACACGAAGGGCTGGCTGCGAGGCCAGCCCTTCTCTTTTCTCCGCCCCATTTCGTGAGCGCAAAAAGACGCCCCGAGGGGCGCCTGCTCGTGGCAAACGTAATCGTGTCCCGGGTCAGACGTCGCAGATCACTACGCCCTGTCGTAGCGAAGTCAGCGGGTCACGCTTGGGGATGAACTCTTGCGCTACGAAGCCCTTGAACCCCGTCGAGACAATTGCCCGCATGATGGCGGGGTAATTCAGTTCCTGGGTTTCATCAATCTCGTTGCGGCCCGGGTTGCCGCCCGTGTGGTAGTGGGCGATGTAAGGTGCGGCCGACTCGATCTTCTTTCCGGGGTCACCCTTGATGGTCCGGATGACATCGCCCTCCATGATTTGCATGTGGTAGATGTCGTACAGCAGCTTGAAATGCTCCGAACCCACCCGCTTGCAGAGCGCGACGCCCCACGCCGTCCGATCGCACATGTAGTCTGGGTGGTCCACGCGGCTGTTGAGCAGCTCCATCGCCGCCACCACCCCGTGTTGCTCGCAAATGCGGGCCACCCGCTTGAGCCCCTTGGCGCAGTTCTCCAGCCCCTCCTCGTCCGACATGCCCTTCCGATCGCCGGAGAAGCAGATGATGTTCTTAAACCCGGCCGCCGCCACCAGCGGCGCCGTCTTCTCGAAAAACGCGACGATCTTGTCGTGGTTTTCAACGCGATTGAGTCCGTTGGAAATGCCGCCCGGCACGCCGCTGACCATTGCGCAGACGAGGCCGTGCTTCTTGAGGGTCGGGAAGTCGTCCACCGTCAGGAGTTCGACCGACTTGATCCCCATTCCTTTCGCGGCCACACAAAATTCGTCCAGGGGGATGTTTCCGTAACACCACTTGCAGACGGAGTGGTTGATGTTGCCCTTGAGTTGGGCCGCTTCGGCGGCGCCGAGGCGACCGGACAACGTTGCCGCCGCCACCGCGGCGGCCGACGTCTTTAGGACTGTACGACGGGACATTGTGGTTTTCATGATGAAGAAGCGGGCCGGCACCATGCCGGCAGTCTCGCTGCGGAGGGAATACACTGGCGCGGCGGAGCGGCGTCAAACGCAAACACACGGGGGCGACAAAACCCGCGCCGGCGCGCGACGAAAAGGGTTTGTAAGCGGTATGCCCCGGTGCCAACCCGTATCGAATTGGCCATTACCGGTGCGGGGGTTGGGGAAATCGGGTAGCCTCGACCGATGTTCGACGAGTGCATCATTCGCGGGATTCGGCTCGCCCCTGCGCGTTTTTCCGCGCCCCTGGCGGGTTTCACGCACAGCGCCTTCCGGCGATTGCTGGCCGAACTGGGCGGCTGCGGGGCAGTGTGGACGGAGATGCTCGCCGCCCGGCAGATTCTCGGGGAAGATTTTCAACGCTCTCCCTGGTTGCGGCGGCACGCCGTCGAGCGTCGTGTCGTTTTCCAACTGATGGTGCGCGCGGGCGATCCCCTGGATCGCGTGATGGACCGTCTCGGCGCCCACGGCGTTGAGGCGGTGGATCTCAATCTCGCCTGCGACGCCTTTTCGGTGCGGGCCACGGAGGCCGGCAGTGCGCTGTTTGAAAACTTGGAAGCTCTCGAGTTGGTGGCCCGGCAAGCGCGCCGTGCCTGGCCCGGCCCGTTGCTGGCGAAGGTGCGGCTGGGCAGCCGCCGTCCCGACTGGGAACCGCGGTTCATCGAGCGTCTGCGAGTTTTGGAGGACGCCGGGTTCGATGCCGTGACGCTTCACCCACGTTTCTTTGAGGACAAGTTCCGACGGCGGGCGCGCCACGAACTGTTCCCGTGGGCCGCTTCGGTCACTCGACTGCCGATCATTGCCAACGGAGACCTCGTGTCGCGACAACAAGTGGAAGGCCTCGCCAGTCATCTCCAGCCAGCCCGCGCGGTGATGTTCGGCCGCATGGTGCTCGCGCGTCCGTGGCTGCTGGCTTGCTGGGACGGCGCGCCCGCGCCCGATCCAGCCACCATCTGGCGACGCCTGTGCGATTACATCGCCGAAGACTTCCCGCCTTTGACCGCGCTGCGCCGGGTCCAGTCACTGACGAAGTACTTCGCCGCCAACTTCGCCTTTGGCCATCGCTTCTGGGTGTCCGTGGGCAACGCGCGTGACCTGTCCAAGGCGCGGGCGATCGCCGAGCGCTTTTTTGCCGGTGGCCCCCGAATGGTCGAAAACCCGGTCGTTGCCGGGATTTGACCGGTTCCCGGCTGATCCTGTTTCCCCCAAACCCACGCGGATCAGCATTCCCGCGTAGCGGCCTCCGCAGCGCAGCCGCCTGGAACTCGGCAGCAGGTTGCCGAATGCTGCGCCACGCCTCCATCCGCCCGCGTGAAGTCCATTCTTGTCAGCCGCAAACCGGGCCGCATACCTTCCGGGCGACGCCGGGACATCACTGAAATTCCCGGCCTTCACGAAACCACAACAATCATTTGACGCACGATGAAAGAGTTCTTCCCCGGCATTCCCGCCATCAAGTACGAAGGGCCCGACTCCAAGAACCCGCTGGCTTTCAAGCACTACAACCCTGACGAAATCGTCGAGGGCAAAACGATGAAGGACCATCTGCGCTTTTCGGTCGTGTACTGGCACACCATGCGCGGGATTGGCGCGGACATGTTCAGCATGACCCGCGCGTGGCAGCGGCCCTGGGAAGACGGCACGGACTCGTTGGCCATGGCCCTCAAGCGCGTACCCGTGCTGTTCGAGTTTTGCCAGAAGCTGGGGGTGCCGTTCTACGCCTTTCACGATCGGGATGTTGCCCCGGAAGGGAAGAACCTCGTCGAGACGAACAAAAACCTCGACCGTGTGGTGAAGGAGTTGAAGAAGTACCAAAAGGATACTGGCGTCGGCCTCCTTTGGGGCACCGCCTGTCTCTTCGTCCATCCGCGCTACATGCATGGAGCGGCCACGAGTTGCAACGCGGACGTCTTCGCCTTCGCGGCCGCGCAGGTGAAGAAAGCCATTGAGGTCACCCACGAACTGGACGGCGCCGGCTACGTGTTCTGGGGTGGACGCGAAGGCTATTCCACGCTGCTGAACACGAACATGAAGCGGGAGCTGGATCATCTGGCAGCTTTTCTCCACATGGCCGTGGACTGGAAAAAGGAAATCGGCTTCAAGGGCCAGTTCTACATCGAACCCAAACCCAAGGAACCCACCAAGCATCAGTACGACAGCGACGCCGCAGCGTGCCTCAACTTCCTCCGCGAGTACGGCCTGATCCGCCATCTGAAGCTCAACATCGAGACCAATCACGCAACCCTGGCCGGCCACACCATGCAGCACGATCTCGAGGTGGCCGGCGCCGCGGGGGCTCTGGGCAGCATTGATGCCAACACCGGTGATCTGCTGCTGGGTTGGGATACCGACCAGTTCCCCACCGACATTTATCTCACCACCCAAATCATGCTCACCATCCTGAAGTACGGTGGCTTCACGACCGGCGGCACAAATTTCGATGCCAAGTGCCGTCGCGAGAGTTTCGAGCCGGTGGATCTCTTCCACGCCCACATTGGTGGCATGGATGCGTTCGCCCGCGGGCTCAAGATCGCGGCGGCGATTCGCAAGGACGGCCGCCTCGCTCAGTTCGTCAAGAATCGTTACCGCTCCTGGGACAGCGGCATCGGCAAGGACATCGAGAAGGGCAAGGTCGGCTTCAAGGAACTTGAGAAGTAC
>CALJWR010000169.1 GCA_937976685.1 uncultured Verrucomicrobiae bacterium | reverse complement strand
ACCGCGAGGATCACCGCCGCTGACGCCGGCACACTTGATCGAAAGTGCCCCCGTTGCTGAAGTGGACATCGTGGGCTCGCTTCCAGCCCCCGAACGCCTCGTCCACGGTAAAGAGGGTGAGCGACGGAAAACGCTGACCCGCAGCCGCAGCCGCCGCGGCGGAACGCGGACGGAAGAAGTGTCGTGCGCAGATCTGCTGGCCTTCGTCCGAGTAGAGATACTCGAGGTAGGCCCGGGCGACCTCGGTCGTTCCGCGACGCCGGGTCACCCGATCCACCCACGCCACCGGTGGCTCCGCCAGGATGCTGACGGACGGCGTGACGACTTCGAAACCTGCAGACGCTCCGGCCTCCCGAATGGCGAGAAAGGCTTCGTTTTCCCACGAGACCAGCACGTCGCCGATCTGCCGCTGGACAAATGTGGTGGCGGCCGCTCGTGCGCCGGCGTCGAGAATGGGCACGTTGGCAAAGAGTTGGGTCATGAATTCCCGGACCTGGGTTTCGTCCCGGTTGAATTTGCGGGCGGCGAATTCCCAGGCCGCGAGGTAGTTCCAGCGCGCCCCACCGGAGGTTTTCGGATTGGGCGTGATGACGCTGACCCCGGGCTTCACCAAGTCGTCCCAGTCCTTGATTCCTTTCGGATTCCCCTTGCGGACGAGGAACACGATCGTCGAGGTGTAGGGGGCGCTGTTGTGCGGCAGGCGCTGCTGCCAGTTGGTGGGCAGGTGGCGCCCTTTCTCGGCGATGGCGTCAATGTCGTAGGCCAGCGCGAGCGTAACGACGTCGCCCGGCAGGCCATCAATGATCCCGCGCGCCTGTTTCCCGGAGCCCCCGTGGGACTGGAGGACTCGGACGGTGTCGCCGGTCTTCTCCTGCCAGTACCGCGCGAAGGCGCCGTTGAACTCCACGTACAACTCACGTGTCGGGTCGTAGGAGACGTTGAGAAGGCGGATCTCCTTGGCCGCGGCGGAGGCCAGGAAAACACCGAGCAAGGCGAGTCGCAGAAAGATCGGCCAGCGGCGGGGCAGGGGAGTGGTCCCCGGGCGAACCGCCTCCGCGGAGGAGGGGCCCTCCGGCGGGAGTTGGATGTCAACGGGCTGACCCGGCAGCGTGGTTGCCGCGAAGCTGAAGGTCCGCGCCCCAAAGCGGGCAGGCAGGATGCATTGGGAAGTCAGTCGCCCCACAGCGCTGAACCTTCGCGATCGAGTCGCGCAGACCCTTCTTGTCGGGAAGGTCGCCTTCGCCACGGTCTGCAGAGATTTCCGAGGATAGCGGGATTTCACGCAAGTACCTCCGGTCATCGCGCCAGCGCCTTCGCTGCGATGTCGCGGCGGAATTGCCCGCCCTCGAACGTGATCTGCTCCACCGCCGCGTAGGCCGCGGTGCGCGCCGCCGGCAAGTCCGGGGCCCACGCCGTGACGCCGAGCACGCGGCCGCCATTGGTCACCACTGTGCCGTCCTTCCACGCAGTGCCGGCGTGGAAGACCTTGGTATTCGGTAGCGCGGCCGCCGCGTCCAGGCCGTGGATCACCTTGCCCTTGGAATAGCTGCCCGGATAGCCGCCGCTCGCCATCACCACGCAAACGCTCGCCGCTTCTTTCCATCGCAATTCCACGCCTTCGAGCGTACCGTTGACGCTGGCCTCCAGCACCTCGAGGAGGTCGTTCTCCAGCCGCGTCAGGTACACCTGCGTCTCCGGATCGCCAAAGCGTGAATTGAACTCCAGAACCTTCGGACCGGACTTTGTCAGCATCACGCCGGGGTAGAGGATCCCCCGGTAGTCAATTCCTTCTGCCGCGCAGCCTTTCAGCCACGGATCGAGAACCTTCCGGCCCAGCGAAATCAATTCCGCGGCGCTCACGAATGGCGTCGGCGAGTAGGTGCCCATGCCGCCGGTGTTCGGCCCCTGATCGCCGTCGCCCACGCGCTTGTGGTCCTGCGAGGTGGGGAAGAGCTTCGCTGTGCGGCCGTCGCAAAGGGCATGAAGCGAGATCTCGGTGCCTTCGAGCAGTTCCTGGATGACCACCCGGTCACCCGCCGAGCCGAAGGCGCGCTTGAGCAGCACCTCCTCGAGGGCGCTGTCCGCCTGGACCATGTCGCGGCATATCAGGACCCCCTTGCCCAGCGCCAGGCCGTCCGCCTTGACCGCGCAGCGGCCACCCAATTCCGCCGCGAAACGCGAGGCGGAGGCGAAGTCGCTGAAGACGCCCGAGCGGGCCGTGGGAATGCCGTGCCGCTCCATGAAGGCTTGCGAAAATGCCTTGGAAGCCTCGAACTGCGCGGCTCGCTGGTCTGGTCCCCAAATCCGTAAACCGTGCTCCCGAAAGAGGTCCACCACGCCGAGTGCCAGCGGATTGTCGGGGCCCACGACGGTCAGGTCGGGACGCTGTTCGCGGGCGAACTGCAGCAGACCTGTCAGGTCCTCGGCACCGATCGGGACGCACTCGACCAGATGGTCATTGGCGGCCAGTCGCTCCCGGTCGATGCCCGCGTTGCCGGGCGCACACCAGAGTCGCCGGGCGTGGGGGGATTGAGCGAGCTTCCAAACCAGCGCGTGCTCGCGCCCGCCGGATCCGATGACGAGAATCTTCATGGCTTGCGAATTGGACAACACCGCGCCGGATGCGAAAAGGCATTTCGGGCTGAGCGGCTGGCGGTCCGAAAGCTTGCGTTCGCCTCCCGGCTCGCCTTTTCTTCGCGCCGGGACCAACCCCGTCACCATGCCAGAAATGCCCAGCGCACCCGCCCCGAATTCGGCTGCCGTCCTGCCCTCGTGGGTACGGCAGATCGTGGATGGCTTCAACAGTCAGGCGTACTCGCAGTTTGTGCTGACGGGAAACTGCGGCGATCTGTTCCCCGTGCCAGGGGATGCCGGTGGCGGGCTCGGCAGCGTGGCCGATTTCATCGCGCAGGTCATCGTGCCGCGCTACAACGTCGTGCTGAGTTACGACCTCGGCAATGGCCTGCGCGTCGAGCGGGGATCTGACGTCTTTGGTCGCTGGAGCGACAAGCCCGAGGCCTTGAGCAAGTCGCCCCGGCAGGCGGTTGAACTCATCACCCTTTACCTGCGTTTCTGCGCGAATCTTGCCCGCCTCGGCCAAACGCGCGTCAAGGTGGCCGTGATTCTCAAGGAGGCGCAGTGGATTGCCCCCGAGGCCAGCCGGCAACCGGACGTGGATGCCACGGCGTTTTTGATCCGGGAATGGAGCCGCGACCCCGCCCTTACCGGCCACGACATCGCGACTTTTGTCATCGCGGACAACCTGAGCGACCTTCACCCGCTGCTCCGCCTCAATCCCCGCGCCTTGCAGGTGAAGGTCCCGTTGCCTTCTGAAACCGAGCTGCGCGCTCTGCTCGAACGCGGGGCGAAGACCTGGCCGGTGGCCATGGGCGCACTGCGGGAAGACCTCGCCGACGCGGCGCGGCAGTTTGCGGGGTCCACCCTGTTCAACCTGCTGGGTCTGCTGCGCCTCCGGGAGCACCAGCGCCAGCCCATCCAGCCCGCCGACATTCGGGATCTCAAGGCGCGCCTGGTCGAGCAGAGCTGCCCCGATCTCATCGAGTTTCTGCCCCCCAGATTGACGCTGGACGCCCTGCACGGACAGGAGGCGCTCAAGCGGCATCTGCGCCAGAACATCGCGCTCTGGCGCGACGGCCGGTTGGACCTCATCCCGATGGGCTATCTCATCTGCGGACCGGTCGGAACGGGGAAAACGTTCCTCGTCAAATGCCTCGCGGGCGAGGCGGGGGTGCCGGTGGTCGTCTTGAAAAACTTTCGCGACAAGTGGTACGGCAGCACCGAGGGTAACCTCGAGAAGATCTTCCGAACCCTGAAGGCGCTGGAACGCTGCTACGTGTTCATTGACGAGGCGGACCAGACCCTCGGCCGGCGCGACAGCGGCGGCAGCGAGCCGGCCGTGTCCGGGCGCATTTATTCCCTGCTCGCGCAGGAGATGAGCAACAAGGACAACCGGGGCCGCATCGTCTGGATTTTCGCCACGAGCCGGCCCGACCTGCTCGAAGTGGATCTCAAACGCCCGGGGCGCATTGACCTCAAGGTGCCGTTGTTTCCCACGGCAACGCCGGAGGAAGGCTTCGCACTGCTCCGGGCGCTCGCCAAGACACAGCGAATCGAGTTGCCGGAGAGGTTGACGCCCGCCCTGCGTGACCTCATTCCCGACCTGATGACTCCGGGGGAGGTGGACGCGCTACTGGCGGACCTGAAGCGCGAAGTGCTGACGGAGAGGGTGCCGGCGATCGAAGCCCTGAAGCGCTGCTTCCGCGACTATCTGAAGCCGGTGCCGCTGGAAATCATCCGGCGGCAGATCGAACTGGCGGTGCAGGAGTGCTCGAAGGCGGAGTTCATTCCCGAGCGCTTTCGGCGTTCCGAACTCGGGCCGGGCAGGGGAGCTGCCGCCGCGAAACGGCGCTGATGCCGACGACATCGTGATTGGCACCCTCGTCAACGCAGCCGGCATCGTGGCCGGCGGATTGATTGGGCTGCGTTGGTCAGCGCCGCCGAGCGCGCGCACCCAGCACCGGCTGCGGGTCTTGTTGGGGGGCGCAACCCTGCTGTTTGCCTTCCAAGTCATCTGGAAATCCCTCGACGGCTCTTCCGGCCGGATGCTGAGCCAGTTTCTTTTGGCGCTTCTCGCGATGATGATCGGCCGGCTGATCGGTCGCGCGCTCCGGCTGCAGCGCCGCCTCAATCGCGTGGGGCAGTTTGCCCGGGATCGGCTGCGGGCCGGCGAGACCGGCCGCCTGGCGGTGGGCGATTCGTTCAGCGCCTCCGCAGGCTTGTTTTGCCTCACCCCGTTGGCGGTGCTCGGTCCGTTGCAGGAAGGGCTGACCGGCGATTTTCGGCTGCTGCTGGTCAAAACGGCGATGGAGGGCCTGGCGATGCAGACGATGGTGAGGCAGCTCGGCACGGGAGCCTTGTTCGCCGCCCTGCCGGTGTTCGTCTTTCAAGGGACGCTGACGTTGGGCACACGCGCGCTGCAGCCGTGGCTGGAGGCGCAGGCGATGGCCGGCATCCTGGGCACGACGATCGGTCTGCTGGGCACCGCTGTTGCCCTGCTGATTCTCGAGGTCCACAAGACGCTGCGGAGCCGCGCGATCGAAATGGCGGATTACCTCCCGAGCCTCGTCGTCGCTGCGTTCTTGGGCTGGCTGGTGCTTTGACTGGGCGGGACCGGACTGGGCTGAACTGCTCTGCTTGCGCGGTGAAGTCCGATCGTTGACCCGCGGTCTGGCCGGGAAAAGGCTTGCCGCGCAGCCGACTCCCCGTGTCACCCTTCGGCATGGTCTTGCCCGCCGATTACCACATGCACACGCCGCTCTGCCGCCACGCCAGCGGCGAGCCCGCCGAATATGCTGCCACCGCGATCGAGCGGGGCCTGAGCGAAATCGGCTTCTCGGATCACAGCCCGATGGCGCAGGACGATTTCGACGAGTGGCGAATGCGCCTCGACCAACTCGACGCCTACGTCGAGAAGGTCCACCGCGCCCGTCGCGACCATCCAGGGTTGGCGATCAAGCTGGCGCTCGAGGTGGATTTCATCCCCGGTCACGAGGATTGGATCCGCGACCTCGCCGCCCGGCATCCGTGGGACTACTTCATCGGATCGGTGCATTACCTCACGAACGGTTGGGACATTGACAATCCGAACAAGCTCGCCCGGTGGCGCGAGCGTGATCCATGGGAGGTGTGGAGCGCGTACGCGGAACGGCTCACCGAGGCGGCCGCCTCCGGACTGTTCGACATCATGGGCCACGCCGACCTGGCGAAGAAGTTTGCGATCTATCCCGATCGCGACCCGCTGCCGCTGTTCCGGCCTTTTCTCGAGGTCGCGGCCCGCTCGGGGGTGGCCATCGAGTTGAATACGGCGGGTCTGCGGAAGGACTGCCGCGAGATCTATCCAAGTCGGGCCATTCTCGCAGTGGCTCGTGAGTTGGCAGTCCCGATCACGTTTGGCTCGGACGCCCACGCGCCGCACGAAGTAGGGGCGGATTTCGCCGCGGCCGTCGAACTGGCACGAGGCGTGGGCTACTCGACCTGTCTGCGTTTTGCCCGCCGGGAGCGGCAGGTGGTTTCGCTCTGATCGGCATGGCGAGTGATCTCCAGCGCGCGGCAGGGCGACATTATTTCAGCGGCGAGCCGATCACGCTGCGTTGGGCTGACGGCCGCATCACGGCGGTCGAGGCTGGCCAGGCGGCTGCGGAAGCAGGCTGGTGGCTGGCGCCCGGCTTGTTCGATGTGCAGGTCAACGGGTTTGGCGGCGTGGATTTCCAGGCGGAAGGGCTCGCCGTGGCAGTTCTCGAGCAGGCAGTGGCGGCGCTGCGCCGGTTTGGTTGCACCCGCTTCCTCCTCACGCTGATCACTGACGAGTGGGACGCATTGATGGCGCGGCTCGAGCGGCTGAAGCTGCTGCGGGAGGCTTCGCCGACTCTAAAAACCGCGATCGCCGGCTGGCATGTTGAGGGGCCGTTCCTCTCCGCGGAACCCGGCTATCACGGCGCCCACGACCCGAGCCTGATGCGCGACCCCTCGCCCGAACTCATCCGCGAACTCCGGGCGGTGGCCGGCGAGTCACCCTTGCTGATGACGCTCGCACCAGAGCGGCAAGGTGCCATTGAAGCCATCGCGCTTGCCCACTCTCTTGGCATCACGATCAGTCTTGGCCACACGAACGCCTCCGGAGAAACGCTGGCCGCGGCAGTGCGGGCTGGGGCGACGGGCTTCACCCATTTGGGTAATGCCTGCCCGCAATCGCTTGATCGGCATGACAACATCCTCTGGCGGGCGCTGGATACGCCCGGCTTGCAGGTAAGCCTGATCCCCGACGGGCGGCATGTCTCGCCGTCGTTGTTCCGGCTGATCCATCGGACCATGACGGAAGGCACGGTGTGTTACACGGCGGACGCGATGGCAGCCGCAGGTGCTCCGCCCGGTCGCTACTCCCTCGGCCGGCTGCAACTGGAGGTGGGGGCCGACCGCATCGTTCGTCAGCCGGGCCGGACGAATTTCGCCGGCTCGGCACTCACGCCGATTGAAGGCGTCTTTCGCGCGGCGGCGATGCTGGGTGTGCCGTGGCAGGAGACGTGGCGGCGATTCTCGGAATTGCCGGCTGACTGGATCGGAGTGCCCGCCGGGCTGCGGCCCGGCGCGCCCGCCAACTTTTGTCTCGTCCGCCCGCGAGCGGACGCGCCGGCGGTCGAACTACGGGTTTTCGCGGCGGGCCAGGAGGTCGCGGAGAGCGTCGTGGACCTGCGCGGGGTCCAGCTTGGCCAGGCCGCTCGGGGCGCGTAGCAAGTGCATCCGCTCTGAGCGCGGTCGCCAGACGGCCTCGCTGGTTTCCCCCCACAACACGAGTCCGCGCAGGCCCAGCGCCGCGGCGAGGTGCGTGATTCCCGAGTCATGGCCAACAAACGCATCCGCGCCATCGAGCCGGGCCGCCAGCACGGGCAGCGGCAGACATCGGGCCAGGTGAAGCCGATCGGTCGGCCACATCGTGGCCAGGCGATCCAACCGCGCCGCTTCCGCCTCGCCGCCAACCAAGAGCAGATCGAGCGACGGATCGGCGCTGGCCAGTGACAGAAGTTCCCGCCAGTGAGCTTCGGGCCAGTTCTTACGCTCGCTGCCGCTGCCGGGGTGAACAGCGAGCAGCCGGCGACCACGCACTCGCAGCGGTACCCCGGCTTCCGTCACCGCGCAGGGCCTCAATGAGAGGCGGGGCAGGGGATCGGCATCGAAGATCGCCAGACGCTCCAACGGTCGCAGCAGCACTTCGGTGGCGTGAACGCCTGCGCTGTCGTCCGGCCGGTGCGGACCTTGGATGAAGGTGGCCGCAGAACACCGGCGGACGTTCGTTTGAAAGATCCCGTCCGGGTCAAAGAGGTAGGACAAAATGATGTCGAAGCCGCCGAAGAACGCGGTGAACTCGCCCGCCAGCGTTCCCTGATCGCAGAAGAAGGTGGCCAGGCTGCGGGCTTCGATCGGTCGAACTTCGTCCACCAATCCGCCGGCCAGCGCAAGGCCGGCAACGTGAGGATAGCCGAGGAGCGCAAGCCGGGTCCCGGTAAACGCGCGCCGCAGGGCGGTCAGCACGGGAAGCGTCAGGATGAAGTCGCCAATCGCTCCGCCGCGAATCACCAGGATGCTGCCGCGTGAGCGAACCATGGACGGAGAAGCGGTGAATTCGGCGCCGCGTGTGAGCGGGGGCGGCCGGTGCGTTCGCGGGTCAACGGGTCAGGGCCGCCGCCTCCGCCGCGCGATAGGCGGTGAGCGCCACGATGATCAAGCCGATGCTGAACCCGAGCCGCAGGGTGCACGTGAGTTTCAGGCGCGCCTCGCTGGCCGTGAGCCACGCGAGGTAGTCGCGCAGGCGCCAGGGGGAGATCGTGAACCAGATGGCGAGGATGATCCAGGCGTACGACCAGAAGCTGAGGATCAGCCGCCACTGCGTGTCCACCCAACAGGCGGTGTCGAGCACCAGGTTGGCCAGCAGCAGGATGACCACGGCCAGCCCGCGGACGGCCAGGAAGTCGCGCACGAAGGCGCAGGCCCCGAAGCCGATCACGGCAAAGCCCACAAACATGACCGGCTTGAACGCGGCGAAGTCCGCGATGTCGTCCACCTTGAGGTTGTACAGAAACCAGAGGGTGCCCAGGGGCATAAGGATGAAACCCCACTTTTCCGAACGGGGGAAGTTGCGCAGTGCCTCCGTAAACTTCGCCGGGCGGAGCAGTCCATAGATCTGTGGCAGTCCGTAGGCAAGGCCGAGGAGCGTGGCGAGAATGGTGAGCTTCATGCGGTCAATCGAAATTCATGATGGCCGGATCACCGTACAGTGTCACGGCGCTGGCGCGCACGATCCGCAGGCGCAGCAGTTGCCCGATGTGACGGGGCGATCCCTCGAAGACGACGATCTTGTTGCAGCCGGTGCGTCCTTCCAACCGGGCGGGATTCTTGCGGCTCGGGCCTTCCACCAACACCTCTTCGAGACGGCCCACAAGCCCCTGGAACTTGGCAGCGGAGCGCTCGTTCACGAGCGCCAGCAGTCGGGCGTGCCGCTCCTCGATCACCTCCTGCGGGAGCTGCGCTGCCATGACGGCAGCCGGCGTGTTTCTCCGGGGCGAGTATTTGAAGGCGAAGGCATGGTCAAAATCCGCCTCCCGCACGAGGGCGAGGGTTTGTTGGAAGTCCTCCTCCGACTCACCGGGAAAGCCGGCAATAATATCGGTCCCGATCCCGATGCCCGGGCGGGCCGCGCGGAGTTTGCCGACGATCTCGAGGTATCGCTCGCGGGTGTAACCGCGGTGCATGAGCTTTAGCACCCGGTTGCTGCCGCTCTGAACCGGCAAGTGCGCATGCGGACAAAGCTTTCCGAGTCGCCCGTAGGCGTCCACGAGGTCGTCTCCATGGCCTTTCGGGTGCGGCGCCGTGAAGCGGATGCGCTGCAACCCCTCGACCCCCTGCACCGCCTCCAGCAACTGAACGAAAGGCGATTTGCCGTCGCGCGTCGGGATCATCCGACGGCCATAGCTGGTCACGATCTGCCCGAGCAAGGTGACCTCCCGGACCCCTTTGGCGACCAGGTCGCGCACTTCGGCGACGATATCTTCGATCGTGCGGCTGCGCTCTTCGCCGCGCGTCTGCGGCACGATGCAGAAGGTGCAGTGCTGGTTGCAGCCCTGCATGATGCTGACGTAGGCGGTCACTGCGGCCGCTGTGCCGTCGGTTCCGAGCAAATGGTCCCGAATCTGCGCTTCGCTGCCCGCTTCCGCGCCGGTGTCGCAGACGGTGGATTGCCGCCCCTGCAAGAGGGTGTCCGCGTATTCGGCCGCCCGATGGAACTTCTGGGTCCCGAGAACGAGACGCACGCCCTTGCCGAGCAATTCCTCGCCCCGGCTTTGCGCCATGCAGCCGAGAAAGCCCAGCACCGCACCGGGGCGGGTTCGGCGGATCGCCGCCGTGATGTTGGCCATCTTCCCGAGGGCCTTCTGCTCGGCGTAGTCGCGCACCGAGCAGGTGTTGAGCAACACCACGTCCGCCGTGGCTTCCGATGCGGCAAGCGAATAGCCCCGGGCGATGAACTGAGCGGCGACTGCTTCCGAGTCGCGCTCGTTCATCTGGCATCCGTAGGTCTTGATGAATACCGAGGGCATGACTGCCGAAAGACAGCACGGTACGGCACACCTTCGGGTATGGGAAGGGCAAGATGGTTCTGGCAGTTCCGGCCGGGCTGATTTTGAAGTTTTGCCCAAGGCCGGGGCGGAGTACACTCTTCCCTGAGTTATGAAACAATTCGCCGTTCTGGCCGCCTTGGCGTCCAGCATCTTCCCCTTGGTGGTGGCGCAACCGACGCCGCCTGGCCCCGCCGTTTTGAGGCCCCCGGCGCGCGCGGCGCAACCCGCGATTCAACCCGCGGCGAGCTCGGACGCCCGAATTCAATTTGCCGAACTCGAAAAGGACTTTGGCCGCGTCGAACACGGCGCGGTGGTGAAGCACGACTTCGTCTTTACAAACATCGGCACCTCAACACTCGAGATCACCGACGTGCGGCCGGGCTGCGGTTGCACGACAGCCGGTGCGTGGGACCGACGGGTCGAACCCGGCCAGACCGGCCGCATCCCGCTGCAGCTCAACACCACCGGGTTCTCCGGCTCCATCACCAAGACGGCAACGATCACCTGCAACGCCGTCAATCAGAGTTACCTCTACTTGCAGCTCAAGGCGCACATTTGGAAGCCGGTGGAAGTCACGCCAACCTCGGCTTACTTCAACCTGACGGCCGATGCCACCACGAACGAGGTTCGCACGATTCGGATCATGAGCCACTTGGACACTCCGCTGGTCCTGTCGGAACCCGAATGCACCAACCAGGTTTTCGCGGCGAAGCTGACCACCGTTCAGCCGGGCAAAGAGTTCAACCTCGAGGTGAGCGTGAAGCCGCCATTCAACTGGGCCTACGCCAACGGCACGGTCGTCATCAGGACCT
>CALJWR010000168.1 GCA_937976685.1 uncultured Verrucomicrobiae bacterium | reverse complement strand
GGGGTTCCACATTCGGGCGGGGTGGGATCGGCGGCTTCGGTGGGATGGGCGGTTACGGTGGCTATGGCGGGTATGGCGGCAGTTATGGCAGCCGGTTTGGCAGCGGCGGCTATTACCCGCAACAAGTGGCCACCACGCCGGGCCAGCCCGGCGCGGTCGGCAGTACGAGCTTCCAGAATCGCCTGCAAAACGTCGTCAGTCGGATGAGCGGGCAGCAACGCGAAGTGCAGATGCTCGAAAGCGCCAAGATCGTTCCCGACCGGCGCTCCAATTCCCTGATTGTGTACGCGAACAAGAAGGACATGGAGATGATCACCAACATGGTTGCCAAGGTGGACGTGCTGCTGGCCCAGGTCCTCATCGAGGCGATCATCATGGAGGTCAAGCTCACCGGCGACTTCGAGTTCGGCGTGTCGGCTTACTTCAAAGACAAATCGGGCAATTGGAGTTCGGAGGGGGTTATGAACCCCGGCGGGTTGCTGAACACGCTGACCAACCTCGGCTCCAGCAGCGGCAACAACTTCACCTACCTGGGCCGTTACCGGGACGATGTGACCATGGTGGTCAAGGCGCTGTCCTCCAATGGCCGCGGCGAAATCCTGGCCACGCCGCGCATCCAGACCAGCCACGCGATGCCCGCCTCGTTCAGCGTGGGCGAAACTGTTCCCTACGTTTCCGGCACCTACTCCTACGGCCTCGGCACGACGCCCTCTACCACCTACACCCAGTTGCCGGTGATCTCGGAACTTAGCGTGACACCGTACATCACGCCCGACGGCTTAGTGGTGATGGAGGTGGTCCAGACCATTCAGGACATCTCCGGTTTCAAACGGTTTGACGTGGGTGAATTGCCCATCACCGTCGAGCGCAATGCTCAAGCCACCATTTCCGTGCAGGACCAGGACACGATCATTCTTGGCGGCTACATCCGCAACTCCCGGACCCGCTCGAAATCCGGCGTCCCGGTGCTGAAGGATATTCCGCTCCTGGGCGCGGCGTTCCGGAGTTCCTCCGACAACAAGGCCCGCAGCGAAATGGTCGTCTTCCTCAAGCCCACGGTGCTCAACAGCCCGCGCGACGCCGCGTTGCTGGCGACCCGCGAACAGGACCGCCTTCCCGGCTTGCGGCGGATGAACGCGGAGATGGAAAAGGAGATGGACAAGCTCGAACGGAAGGTGGATCGCGAAACGAACCCCAAGTCGAGGAAACAGTCGAAGAACAGCCCGTAGGCTGCCCCGGCGGCTACTCCTTTTCGTTGTGCCGGCGGAAGGTGATTTCCCAGCGCGAAACCCCACGCACGAACAGCCGCGCCCGCTTCCCCGCAAGCTTGTCCGTTTCCCGCGCTGCGGTATCCACCCCGACCACCTGCGGGTACCACTCGTCGGGACGCAGCCCCTCAAGGATCTTCTCCGGTGGCGACCACTGGCGCGGATCGGCCAACCGTTTGGTGAACGAGATGTACACGCCCTCCTGAGTCCAGTTCGCATCGCTGGCCCGATTCAGCAGCATGACGTACTGCTTCAAATGGGAGTTCCAGTGGACCGACGGCCCCCAAAAAGCGTCGGCGTCCTCGCGCGCCCAGTCCACCCGGACCGGCAGGAATGGCGTCGCGGCGCCGCCCAGCCCGGGCTGGTTCCACTGGCCGCGATGCCATTTCCAGACCCGGCCGACCGGGACATTGCGATCCGCCCACAACATCCGGGCGACGGCGACTCCCTGCTCGCTGGCGTCGCCGCCATAGGTGCTGAAAAAGAAGTACAGCACCCCGCTGGCCTCATCGAGCATCACGCAGAAATCGCCCTCGCCCCCGGCGAAATAGCGGTTCTTCGTCTCGCAATAGAGCGTGCCGGCCGGCGCCTCGAGCACAATTCCCAGGTCCTGCCAGTTGGCGCCGTTGTCTTTCGATCGCGCCGCTCCGATGACCGGCGCGGTCAGACCGTTGCCGGGGCAGAGTCCGAGCGGCTCGTGATGGTACCAGCCGTAGAGCATCCCATCGGCGGCCTTCCAAGTGCATTCCACCCATCGCCCGCCATTCGCCCTGGTGTTGAACTCTGTCCGAACGTACGAGCGGTCGAGGCCGAACACGTCGGGGCCGGAGCTGCGCCAAGGATGCCCTGCCGAGTTGAAGACGAAGAGCGTGTTCCGATCCCAGTGCAGCGGACTGTTGCAGTCGCTGTCGCCGGGCTGCGACGGGGAAACGCTGCCCGCGCCCCGAAACTGCACCAGCGGCACCTCCCGCAGTTCCCACGAGGGAAGCTTCTTCAGCCGGGGCGGGACGAGCGCTTCGCTGGGTGCCAGGAATCCGGCCAGTGCCAAACCCATTCCCAAGCAGCGAACCACGCGCGATAACGGCTTCATGCGGGCGGGATAGCGCAGTTGCTGCCGAGACTCAATCCCGAAGCGAACCGGGCGCGGCAGCGGTGACTCCCGGCTTGTCGCCCGTGCGGCGAGCGCTTTTGATCGGCGGGACGAGAAGCTGCGGATTGCGCCCATGCCCACCTTCTACGACTGCCAACGCTGCACCGCTTGCTGCCGCTGGCCGGGCCAGGTGAAGTTGGCCGAGGCGGAAATCACCGCCCTCGCGGCGCATCTGGGAATGAGTGAGTTCGATTTCATTCAGCGCTACACCCGGCTGCGGCCGGACCGGCGCGGCCTGGCGTTGACCGAGCAGCCGGACGGTGCGTGCGTGTTCCTCGACGGGCGGGACTGCCGCGTGCAGCCGGTCAAACCCCGGCAGTGCCGGGACTTTCCGAACGGTTGGCGATTCGAGGGATTTGAAAAGTTCTGCCGCGCTGTGCCGCGCGAGGTTGCGGAAACCGCCAGTCCACCTGCCTGAGCGGCCGGACGTGGCTCCCTCGCCGATCAGGCGCACGGGCTGGAGCGGATCATCAAGGATCGAGCTTGGCCGCCTCGCGCGGGTCCACCGTCCAACTGCCGGCCAGCGAGTTGTCGTTGTTCCAACGGCGATGCCAGCGATCGTTCTTCGGATCAATCACGTCATTGCGGATTGCGGCCTCGGCGTGGCCGTCGCAGAACATCAGCACTGTGCGGCGGTTATGCCGGTTCGACGGCCACTCGGCGGGGGTCGTCGGGTCAATGTTGCCGTCGAACAAGCCGCGCGCGGGCTTGGCGGAACTGCCGTCGCCCGGCTTGCTGTCTGCGAGCATGATCATGTCGCTGGGGGCAACCACGGCGGACTCCTTGATTTCCCACTGCGGACTGTCCACGTCCCCGCCCAGCCCTTTGTCCGAGAAGGCGGGGGACGCTCCCCAGTCGTTGTAGCCCAGGGAGAACAGCGAGGTCTCGGAGATGCCCCAGGGATCCCGGCCGCTGCCGGACATGTAGGGCGCGCCCAGCGTGCGATTCACGTTCGTGCGCCAACTGCTGTCCGCCCGCGCCGCGGGGCACCAGAACACCTCCCGGTTCGTGCCGATCTGCCCGAGCAACCGGACGGGCCAGACGTACCGGAACCCGCCTGCGGCGAACAAGCACCCCGGGTATTTCCCGTGCTCCTGCAGGTACATGAGCGTTCCGATCCCGATCTGGCGCATGTTGTTGAGGCAGGCGGTCTGATGCGCCTTGCCTTTGGCCTTCGAGAGCGCGGGCAGGAGCATTCCCGCGAGGATCGCGATGATCGCGATGACGACCAACAACTCGATCAAGGTAAAAGCACGCCGAGCCTTGCGCTCGGTGGCGACCGGGGCTGAGCCAAGCGGCATGCGAGTGTTCATGGCAAGGTGACGGTCAGATCAACATGGACGCTCCCGGCCCGAAGCGTCAACCGTTACTTGCGGGGCGCAGCCCTTTGCGGCGCGGTTCTTCCTCACTCATCACCATGTCCCTCCGCCCGGCGGGAAGGCGGAGCCGGACCAGCGCGCGCGAGGCAACGCTCAGTCCGCGGATCGAAGCGCGCTCACTCAGGCCAGCCAGTCCTTCACCACGCGACCATGCACGTCGGTGAGGCGGAAGCGCCGACCCTGGTAGAAGTAAGTCAACCGCTCGTGGTCCACGCCGAGGAGATGGAGCAGAGTCGCGTGGAAATCGTGAGCATGGACACCGTCTTCGATGACGTTGTAGCCGAATTCGTCGGTGGCTCCGTACACGATCCCCCGTTTCACGCCGCCTCCCGCCAGCCAGATCGTGAAGCAACGCGGATGATGGTCCCGGCCGTAATCGGTGGCCGTCAGTTTGCCCTGAGAGTAGTTCGTGCGGCCGAATTCCCCGCCCCAGACGACCAGCGTGCCGTCGAGCAGACCGCGTTGCTTGAGATCGGTGATCAAGGCCGCGCTGGCCTGGTCGGTCTCGCGACACTGGACCTTGATGGCGGAGGGCAGGTTGCCGTGCTGGTCCCAGCCTTGGTGGTAGAGCTGGATGAACTTCACACCGCGCTCAGCCAGCCGCCGGGCGAGCAGGCAGTTGGCAGCAAAGGTGCCGGGCTTTCTCGCATCGGGGCCGTAGAGATCGAAGATGCTCTCCGGTTCGCGCGATAGATCCATCACTTCCGGCACGCTCGATTGCATGCGGTACGCCATTTCGTATTGAGCGATGCGGGTGTCTATTTCCGTGTCGCCCGAGACGGCGGCGGCGTGCTCGTGGAGCTCCTGCAGGCGGTCGAGCATCATTCGGCGGGACTCCGGCGAGATGCCAGGCGGATTACCAAGGTACAGCACGGGGTCTTTGCCGGAGCGGAACTGCACACCCTGGTGCCGTGCCGGAAGGAATCCGCTGCCCCAGAGCCGGGCATACAAGGGCTGGTCCACCTTCCCCGGCGTGATGAGCACCACGAACGCCGGGAGATTCGCGTTGTCGCTGCCCAGCCCGTAATGCACCCATGCGCCGATGCTCGGCCGGCCGCTGATCTGCGAGCCGGTTTGGAGAAAGGTGATGGCCGGATCGTGGTTGATGGCCTCGGTGTACATGGAGCGGACGATGCACAACTCGTCCACTACGCGGGCAGTGTGGGGAAGCAACTCGCTCACCCAGGCGCCGGCTTCCCCGTGTTGCGCGAATTTGAAGATCGAGCCCGCCATCGGCAGCGTCGCCTGGTTGCCGGACATGCCGGTCAGCCGCTGGCCCATGCGAACAGACGCCGGCAGTTCCTCGCCGTTACGCTCGTTGAGCAACGGCTTGTAGTCGAACGTCTCGAGTTGCGACGGCCCGCCGGCCATGAAGAGGTAGATGACTCGTTTGGCCCGGGCCGGGTGATGCAGGCGACCGCCCAGAACGCCCGCATCCAGGGAACCGGCCACGGCCGGCGGTGTCGGTGTCTCGCCGCCGAGCAAATCCGCCAGCGCCAGCCCTCCCAGACCAAGGCCGAAGCGCTGCAAGCAGGCGCGCCGACTCAAACCGGCAGCCGGGACGGGACCGACACAGAGAGAAGAGGGGTTCATCGCTTCATGACGAATTCGTCGTGGTTCAACAGGGCGCTCACCAGAACCGTCGCGGCGGCCGTCTCGGGGACGGGCAGCGAGTGGTCGCGCGGGCGCTCCCCGACGCCCAGGTATTGCGCCGCCGCATCGGGTCTCGCGCGGAACCAACCGAGCTGCTCGCCGTAAAGTCGCTGCAAGATGGACAACTCCCGGGCGTCCGGCGGGCGACCGATGACCGCGCGGAACGCGTCCGTGGCCAGCGGCGACACATGGTTTCCGTGCGCCACCAGCAGTCGCTCGGCCAGAACGCGGGCGGCTTCGAGGAATTGCGCGTCATTCAGGAGCACCAGCGCCTGCAGGGGAGTGGCCGTCGTCTCGCGCTTGGCCGTGCATACCTCGCGTGAGGTGGCGTCAAAAGTCACCATGCTGGGCGGCGGCGCGGTCCGGCGCCAAAAGGTGTAGAGGCTGCGTCGGTAGAGCTTGTCTCCCTTGTCCTGGATGTAGGTTTTGCCAGTACCGGCTTCCTCCCAAACTCCGGCGGGCTGATAGGGCTTGACGCTCGGCCCACCGATCTTGCCGTTCAGCAGCCCGCTCGCAGCGAGCGCGCTGTCGCGAATCTGTTCGGCGGCGAGCCGATGTTTTGGCCCGCGCGCCAGGAGGCGGTTGTCCGGATCGCGCCCGAGCAGTTCCAGCGTGGCCCGGGACGCCTGCCGGTACGTGGCTGACATCACG
>CALJWR010000167.1 GCA_937976685.1 uncultured Verrucomicrobiae bacterium | reverse complement strand
TCTTTGCGCGGGGGATGGACTTTCTCAGCACGTGGGTGGCCACGCCCACGCTCGCCCTCGAGGCCAATCCAATCGCCCGCTGGCTCGGATGGGAAGGCGGGCTGGCGGTCAACGCCGTGTTGAGTGGTTGCCTCGCGCTCTGGCCGCTGCCGGCCATCGCCGTCGCCACGACCAGCCTGCTGGTAGCCGCTCGGAACTTTCAGTCCGCCTGGCTGATGCGCTCGCTTGGGGAGGACGAATACCGGGCGTTTTTGCGCGATCGGTTCGCTCAAGGGCCGAGAGGGCTGTACTGGGTGTGCCTGCTGGCGCAGGTTCTTCTGTTGGCCGCCGTGGGCGCCGGCTTGCTGGTGTTCAGCGACCTGCGCCTGGTGCCATTTGCGGTGGGCACCGGCATTCTGGTTTTCGCGCTGGCCATTCTGGTCTTCAGTTCGCTGGCCGCCCGCCGGCTGTGCCGTGAGCGCGCCTAGCTTTCATGTACCATCCAACGAAAGAGGAATTTCTGAAGCTCGCCGGCCGGGGCAATCTCATCCCGGTGGTGCGGCGCATCCTGGCCGACTTCGAGACGCCGCTGTCCGCGTACCGCAAGCTGCGGGGCGTGGGTGAGACGTTCCTGCTCGAGTCGGTCGAGGGCGGCGAACACCTTGGTCGCTACTCCTTCGTCGGCAGCAATCCGCGCGCGTCCATCGTGCAGCGCCGCGATCGGGTGGAGATCGTTGAGAACGGTCGTCTCACCGGCACGTTCTGGGTGCAACCGCGTGCGGATGGCGAGGATCCGACGGTGGTGCGGGACGGTCTCGCCGTGCTTGAACGCGTGCTGGCCCGTTACCGCCCCGTGCCGGTGCCCGGCCTCCCGCGCTTCACCGGAGGGGCTGTGGGCTATCTGGGCTACGAGTTCATCCATGACATCGAACCCGTGGTGGCGCGGCCGGCGCGCGATGAACACGGCACGCCGGTGATGTACTTCTTTATCGCGGACGAGTTGCTCGTTTTCGATCGGTTGCACCAGACCATCGTGGTCCTCGTCAACGCGCACGTGGAGCAGGGGGCCGACGCGGGCGCGGCTTACGACAACGCTGTGCGCCAGATTGAACGACTCATCAGCCGCCTGCGCCAGCCCGTGCAATCGGAGCCGGTCAGTCTGCCCGAAGAACCGCCGGATTTGCCCTTCGCGTCCAACACGCCAAAGGAAAGATTTCTCGAGAATGTCCGTGCCGCGAAGAAGTACATCACCGCCGGGGACATCATCCAGGTGGTTGGGTCACAGCGGTTCACAACGCCCGTCACGGCGTCCCCCCTCGACGTGTACCGCGCGGCCCGGACGATCAACCCGTCGCCGTATATGTTCCTGCTGGAGCTGGACGGCTTCGCGCTCGTTGGGGCATCGCCGGAAATTCACGTCCGTTGCGAAGACGGGCACGTGGAGATCCGGCCCATCGCTGGCACGCGCCGCCGGGGCAAGACCGCGGAGGAGGATGCGGCGCTCGAACGCGAGCTGCTGGCCGACCCGAAGGAACGCGCCGAGCATGTCATGTTGGTGGACCTTGCCCGGAACGACCTGGGACGCGTCTGTGAGTTTGGTTCGGTGAAGGTCGAGGAAAAGGACATCATGATCATCGAGCGTTACAGCCACGTGATGCACATCGTATCCCAGGTTGAGGGGCGGCTGGCGCCCGGGAAGACACCGTTCGACCTGATGCGCGCCACCTTTCCCGCCGGCACCCTCACGGGCGCGCCGAAGATCCGGGCCATGCAGATCATCGCCGAGCTGGAGAATTCGCAACGTGGGCCCTATGGCGGCTGCGTCGGATATTTCTCGTTCAACGGGAATCTCGACTGCTGCATCACCATCCGCACCGCTGTGCTCAAGGACGGTCTCGCCCACGTGCAGGCGGGCGGCGGCTGGGTGAACGACTCGGACCCGGAAGCCGAGTTCATGGAAACCGTGAACAAGTCGCGGGCCATGCGGACGGCCATCGCGCTCGCGGAAGGCTTTCAAAAGGGGAGCTGAAGCCATCCGCCGCCCGTCGTGGTGGCCAATCGTGAGCCTCGCCGGCGACCGGCCCGGCGAGGAGGGAATCGTCGGTGTTGGCGTCCCATTTGGAGCCGGCTGCGGAATTCTTGGCTGGCGATGGCGGGCAGGCGCTTTCAGCTCCAAGGGTACGGGAATCAATTCACCATCAAGCAAGCCCAGTCGAAATGATTGCGGGATGTCTGGAGTCGTGGCCGGTCGAGGTTGACGAATGCCAGCCCACCCCTAAACTTTCGTTACCAAGGTCACCGGGCGGAGCGGGCGTTTTAGGGGATTCGCCATCCTGCCGCGGGACCGCCCGGCAAGGTCCGAACACAGAACGCCTTCGGGGTGTCCACCAGCAAGCGACGTCATGAATTCCAAGACTCATTCCAGCCGCCGGTCGAGGTGGCTCGCCAACTACCCGGCTACCCGGCACTTCCTCAAGCTCCTCGCTTTTTCCCTCGTTGCGCTCGTGATCCTTTATTTCGTGGTCACGAGCTCCGCTTTCCTGAAGGGTGTGGTCCTGCCGCGAGTGGCCAAGAGTGTGAACTCCACGATCGCAGTGGAGAAGCTGTCGGTCAGCCCGTTCTCTCAGGTCCATCTCACCAAACTGCGCCTGACCCCTGCTGGTGAGGACCAGCCGCTGCTGGAAGCGGAGGAAGTGCTGTTGCGTTACAACCTATTCGCCATTCTTCGCGGCAACTACGTCGTGAACGAGGCCCGGTTGGTTCGTCCCGTGGTCAATCTGGTTCATCGGTCGGACGGGAAGGCCAACTACGACCCCCTTCTGGCAGACGCGGGAAAGTCGAGCCCCGCCAGCTCCCAGGCCACCACCCGGGCCCGGATTCGACAGGTCTCGGTGCAGGATGGGGCGGTCCGGTTCGCGCGGAGCGGCCCGGGCGGCTCCTCGCAGGCCAGCGCGTTGACGAAGCTGCAATTGACCGTGGAGAACATTGCCAACGAGGGGACCGGCAAGATCGAATTCAGCGCCGATCTCGCGCAATTGAATAGTGGGCCAGCTACAGATCCGTCCTCCAATGGCGGATTGATCGCCCAGACCAGCGGTGGGCTGAAGATTGAGTTCGACAAAAACCTGTTGCCCGCGAACGCCCGA
This sequence comes from uncultured Verrucomicrobiae bacterium, assembly GCA_937976685.1. Taxonomy (GTDB): domain Bacteria; phylum Verrucomicrobiota; class Verrucomicrobiia; order Limisphaerales; family J093; genus JADJWF01. The sequence continues at coordinate 9,311 of CALJWR010000167.1, read as the reverse complement.
GGTGAGGCCAAGTTGGCCGTCACCACCGCCCAGGGGTTTCTCGCCGACCTCGCGGACGTTCGGGCCAGCCTCGCCCTGGATGTCCGGACCAACGAAGTCCGGCAAGTGCTCTTCCAAGTGTTGCGCCGCGACCAACCACTCGGGCAGGTCAGCGTGTCTGGACCGATTGATCTCACCCGCCCGGAAGCCCGCCTCCGCGTGGAGTTGAAAGCGATTGATCGCAACGTGCTGAATCTCGCGGGAGCGGCGTTCGGTCTCGACTTCGGCGAGACCAGCGTCAGCGGGTCCCACCTGATTGACGTCTCGCGCCGCGGCCAGTTGATCACCGCGAAAGGCTCGCTGAACGTCGCCAAGTTCAGCGTCAAGCAGGGCGACCTGGCCACACCGCCCATCAATCTCGATCTCAGCTATCAAGCCAGCGCGAGCCTCGAGGAGAAAACCTTCAAGTCCCAGGAGTTCCAACTGACGGCCACCCAGGCCGGCGCGCCCATCTTCACCGCGGCGCTGCGGCGTGCCCTGAGCATCAACTGGGGCACGGCGGGCGCGGCGGGCGATTCCACGATGGGGGTGACGGTTACCAATTTGAACCTTGCGAACTGGCGTCTGCTCTTGCCGACCAACGTGGTCTCCGGTGTGGTGAATCTCAACACGGAGATCTTGTTCGCGGATGAAGGCCGTCGGCTTTCCGGCGATGTGACCGGTTTGGTACGCGACCTGACCCTCAAGTATGGTGACTATGGCATCAATCAGGCCGTCGCTGATCTGCGGACTCGCGTGACCTTGACCGAATACCGCTCGGTGTTGCTGGAGAACTTCACGCTGCGCGTGCAGGAAAAGGACCGCCAACTCGTGACGGCCAACGGCGGGGCCAGCTTCGACCGCATCACGGAGGACACCACGCTCCAATTGAACGCGAACGCCGACCTGCCCGTCCTGCTCACCAAGGTGACCGTTCCGGACTTTGAAGCCAGCAGCGGGGCCCTCACCATGGGCTTGCTTGCCAACCGCGACAAGGGCCAGACCAAGGCCACCCTCAACGTTTCGCTCGGTCAGTTTTCCGGACGATATGGCGATTACGTCTTCAAGGACTTTTCCACCCGGCTGGAGGTGGATGGCGAGACGCTGGGCGAGGAAGTCAATCTGCGCCGGCTGACCGTGAATGCGCGTCAGGGAGCGGCGGACGGCGGCAGTCTCGATCTGAGCGGCAAGTATCACCTCACCCGGCACGAGGGCGAATTTCGCCTGGTGCTGGCCAACGTGAACCAGAACGCCCTGGCGCCGGTGGTCAATCCGCTGCTGGCACCCCTGACGCTGACCTCGGTGGCGGTGGACGCGGACGGTACCTTGCGTTACGTCGAACAGGGGCGTTCCACGGTATCGCTCCGGGCTGGCATCTTGAAGTTGCGGGTCGCCGATCCCCAGAAGCGCGTGCCGGGGGAACCGATGGATTTCCGTTTGGATCTCGATGCGGGCGCGCGCGGGAGTCAGTTTGAGCTCACCCGGGCGCTGATTTCGCTTCCACCGACGGCCCGGGCCACCAACCAGGTGGAATTGTCCGGGCGTTTCGACCTCTCGACGAACCAGCCCGCCGCCAGCACCTTGAAACTGACCGCCGACTCGCTGGATTTCACGCCGCTCTATGACCTATATGTCAGCACGCCGGCCGCGACGGGCACGGCAACTCCGGCCCCGGCGGAACCGGAAGTCGAACCTGCCCCCATCAGCCTCCCGGTCCGGGAAATGTCGGCGGAGGCCAGCGTGAATCGGATGTTTCTGCGCGCCCTCGCCATCACCAACTTCCAAGCCCGCATGGGCATTACCAACGATGTGGTCTCGGTCTCGCCGGTGAACTTCACTCTGAATGGCGCCCCGGTGGGCGCCAGCAGTCGAGTGGATCTGTCGCGGGCCGGTTACAACTACGATCTCGGCTTTCGAGCCAGCGGCGTTCCCCTCGGCCCAATTGCGACAACCCTGGAGTACGACCGCGCCGGCGAGGTGAAAGGGAGTCTGAACGCAACCACTGAAATCAAGGGTGCCGGCATCACCGGTCCCAACCTCCAAAAACATCTGGCCGGGCAGTTCGATTTTACCACGACCAACCTCAGCCTCGCGCTCGGCAATGTGCGCTCGAAGCTGGTGACCACCACCATCAACACGATCGTGGCGATCCCCGACCTCATCAGGAACCCCGCCGGGGCCGTCGGAAATCTCCTGGGACAACTCACCGGTTCGGCGCGACTTACTGGCGGGTGGGTGGACGAAGTGACCAAGGCCCCCATTGACACGATCAGCCTTCGCGGTCGCATAGGGAGCGGCAAGGTCGAACTCGCCGACGTGCGGGTGGGCAGTCCCGCCTTCCGCGCCGCCGCACGTGGAGAGATTGCGCTCCAGCCCATCCTGACCAACTCGACGGTCAACATACCCGTCTCGCTGGCCCTACGCCGCGAACTGGCCGCCAAGGTCGGCATCACCGATGCCCCAACCGGCGGCGACACCAACTTCGTCGCCCTGCCCGATTTTCTGACGCTGCGCGGCACGGTCGGCGAGCCCAAGTCGGATGTGAAAACTTCCGCGCTGATTGCCCTCACAGCCAAGGCTGGCGCCGGCTTGCTCGGCAACACCGGCAACGCCGCCCTCGACCAGGCGGCGGGCATCTTGGGCAATTTGGGGAGCGCGTTGACCGGTCAGTCTCCCGCAGCCGGAGGGACCAACACCCCGGCCGGTGCCAGGACCAATCAGCCCGCGCCGTTCAACCCGCTCGACCTGTTGCGCACCCCGCCTCGCCGAAATTGATGCGGGCCCCGTGCTCCTTCGCCACGATCATGAATGCCGTCCTCGAATACCTGGCCAGACAAGAGCAAATCTTCGTTGACCGCCTTTGCGAGTACGTCCGTTTCCCCAGCGTATCCGCCCAGCCCCAACACAAAGCCGATCTCGAGGCGTGTGCCCATTGGCTGGTGAATCATTGTCAGTCCGTCGGCCTCGAGGCGCGTCTGTGTCCGACCGCCGGCCATCCGGTTGTCCTGGCCCGGACGCCGAGACTGGGGGGCAGCCGCAAGCCGCACTTCATGGTGTACGGGCACTACGACGTTCAGCCACCGGATCCCTTTGAGCTCTGGAAAACGCCGCCCTTCGAGTCTCGCGTGGAGGGGCGCTCCCTCTTTGCCCGGGGCGCGAGCGATAACAAGGGCCAGCATCTTGCCCACCTGAATGCGGTCGAGGCCTACCTCAAAACCGGCACCGAGTTGCCCGTGGACCTGACGTTTGTCATCGAGGGCGAGGAGGAGGTGGGCAGCGGACACTTGGGGCCTTTCCTGCGTGAACACCGCCGCGAGCTGGATATTGACGCGGTGGTCATCTCGGACACCGGAATGCCGGCCAAGTCCATGCCCGCTCTGACTTACGGCCTGCGGGGCATCACGGCACTCGAAGTCAAACTGATCGGCCCCTCGCGGGACCTGCACTCGGGCATCTTCGGTGGCTCGCTCGACAACCCGGCCATGGCGCTCTGCCAGATGCTGGCCAAACTCCGCGACAAGAACGGACGCGTTGCCGTCCCGGGCTTCTACGATGACGTCCTGCCCTTGACGCGCTACGAGCGCCAGCAACTCGCCCGCCTGCCGTACAGCGAGCGCGCCTACCGGCGGTTCCTTGGCGTGCCGCAGTTGTTCGGGGAAAAAGGATTCACCGCGTGGGAACAGCGCAGCGCGCGGCCCACCCTCGAAATCAACGGTCTCACCAGTGGCTACCAAGGCGAGGGCAGCAAGACCATCGTGCCGTCCTGGGCCAGCGCGAAACTCACGCTGCGGCTCGTGCCGGACCAGCGCCCGCAGCGCGTGCTGAACGCCGTCAAGCGCCACCTCAAAGCGCTGTGTCCGCCCACCGTGCGTCTGGAAATCACCACAGGTCACGGCGCGGAGCCCTACGCCTTCTCGCCCACCCACCCGTTGGCGCAGGCCGCCTTGGGCGCCCTCCGGGAGGCATTTGATGCCGAGCCGGTCCTGCTCCGCGAAGGGGGCTCGATCCCGATCGTGACCGAATTCAAGAAGGTGCTCGGCGCCGATACGCTCCTGCTCGGCTTGGCGCTACCGGACGACAACGCCCACTCGCCCAACGAGAAGTTCGACCTCGACAACTACGCCGCGGGCATGCGCATGGGCGCGCTCCTCTGGCCCCGACTCGCGGCGGTCCGATAACGCGTTCGCCCCGGTGAGCGGCGGGTAAGCTCGCGAGTCCGGGACAATCGGAGGTCAGACAGCGAACGACTACCGGCCGGTGCGTCCTTACGGGTCCAACCGATCGTCCGACGCTGCGTTTCAAGGCCGGTCCGGAATGGTCGGCGGCCCGCCCGAATGTCGCGAATACGCCAAGTTGTCGTTGTTCCAACGCGCCCAACAACTCAAAATGCGCGACCAGTCGGGCGGGAAGACATCGGGCTCCGCGGGCCGCCCTACGCGGATCGGTCTCGGGTTGCGCGACCGGGACCCTCTGCCGGTCATCCGGCCGCACGATCGAACAATCGCGCGCGGTCGCCCGCGTCGAGGACCACCCACCTTCCCGCCGTCAAATCGCCCAATTCATAACCGCCGATAGCCATCCGGATCAGCCGCAGCGTCGGATGCCCCACAGCGGCGGTCATGCGGCGGACCTGCCGGTTGCGGCCCTCGATCAGTTCCAACGCGAGCCAACAATCGGGCACCGACTTGCGGAACCGAATGGGCGGCACCCGTGGCGCGACGGACGGTGACGGCTCCAGCCGCCAGACGCGACAGGGTCTCGTCCGGCGTCCATCCAGCCAAACCCCCCGTTCGAGTTGGCGAAGCGCGGAGTCGGCCGGAATTCGCTCCACTTGCGCCCAGTACCGGCGGATGTGGCCCCGGCTCGGGTGGAGCAGCCGCTGGTTCCACTCCGCCTCATCCGTCAGCAGCAAAAGGCCCTCCGAGTCCGCGTCCAAGCGGCCCACCGGATACACCGCGGGCGGCAGACCGAACCCGGCCAGGGTGCGATGGGGCGAACCGTCCGGCGTGAACCGCGAGAGCACTCCGTAGGGCTTGTGGAAGGCCACGATCATCCCGCGCCCTGACGGGTCACGTCCGATTCTGCGCCATCAATCGGGCCAGCCGAAGAGCCATCTCCATTGCCTGTTCGTAGTTCAAACGGGGATCCAGTTGCGTGCGATAGGCACGGGTGAGGTCGGCCTCCGTCACGCCGCTCGCACCGCCCAGGCATTCGGTCACATCATCGCCGGTCAATTCGAAATGGACGCCGCCCAAGTGGGCCCCCTCGTCCTTGAGCACCAGGAAAGCCGTTTCCAACTCGGCGAGAATGTTCTCGAACCGGCGGGTCTTGATGCCGCTGGCGGTCGTTTCCGTATTGCCGTGCATCGGGTCGGAACACCACAGCACAGTCGCCCCCGCCTCCCGGATGGCGCGCACGAGGGTCGGCAGCACTGTGGCCACCTTGCCAGCCCCAAAACGGCAAATAAACGTAAGGCGTCCCGCTTCGTTGGCTGGATTCAAGACCCGCGCCAGCGCCACCGCTTCTTCGGGCGAAACGCCCGGACCAATCTTGACGCCGATCGGATTGGCAATGCCGCGGAAGTACTCGATGTGCGCGCCATCCAGCCGGCGGGTGCGCTCCCCAATCCACGGGAAGTGTGTCGCCAGGTTATACCAGCCCGACCGACGCGGTACCTGACGGGTTTGGGCTTCCTCGTAGTAAAGGTGCAACCCCTCGTGACTCGCAAAGAAGTCCACCCGGTTGATCTGAGACACCGGACTGCCGACGAGCGTCTCCATGAAGCGCAAGGCGTCGCCAATGGACTGCACCATCCGGGTGTACTCGGCCGCCAAGGGCGACCGCGAGACGAACCCTAGCTGCCAATACTCCGGGTGATGCAGGTCGGCGAATCCACCATCCACCAAGGAACGGATGAAGTTCAACGTCAGGGCCGCGCGCTCGTAGGCGCGCAGGAGTAACTGCGGGTCGGGCGTCCGCTCGGCGGGCGTGAACCCGGCGTGGTTGATCATGTCGCCCCGGTAGGTGGGCAGGGTGAGGCCACTGCGCGTTTCGGTGTCAGCCGAGCGCGGCTTGGCGTACTGCCCGGCAAACCGCCCGACCCGGATGAGCGGCAACTTGCTCCCCTGCACGAGCACGAGGCTCATCTGCAACAGAATCTTCAGCTTCTTGGCGATGCAGTCCGACTCGCAATCCTCGAAGCTTTCCGAGCAATCGCCACCCTGAAGGAGAAAGCGTCTCCCGGCGGCGGCATCGGCCAATTGTCGCCGCAACGATTCGATTTCGTAACTCGTGACCAGCGGTGGAAGCCGGGCCAGATGGGCCATCACTTCCGCCAACGCGGCAGCGTCCGGATACTCAGGCATCTGGGCGGCCGGCTTCCGGCGCCAGGAGGACGGCGACCAGTCGGTCGGAATGGAACTCGGCGATTCGTTCACGTTTCGGGAACCGCAAGAGTCTCGCGCCCCAACCCGAAACGCAAGCCGGCGCCGGGGCCCCAGAATCGCCGGATAAGCACTTCCCGAAACGGCACGCGGCCAAGCGCACGTTGCGCCGTAGCATTTTCGCATTTCAACCAAGCTGTAGATTGGCACGCGACCTGAGGTCTTCGGCGGATACGGCTGGGTGGCGGTTCCGTCGGCTGTTACCCGCTGATCAGGGCCGGCGCGCCGGAAGCTCTGCCGCGCACCCTGAGCCAGACGCGCGCCCCCGGCGATGCCGGGTCTTCCTCTTGCGGTTGGGCGGTGCTAGCCTGTCGGTGTGAAGATCAGCAATGACTACCGGGCGAAGGTGCGCCTGTGGGCGCGGCAGCCCAGGGTCGTGGCGCTACCCCCGTCGCCACCCTTGCCGAAATTCCCCGCGCAACGATTCCGCACGCATCAGGAGATGAACCACTGGAAGGAAGCCCTCGTGCGCGAGATTGCCCGGAACGCGCCGCCCAAATGCGCCGCCACGGCAGAAAGTCGCGATCTGGCTGCAGACTCTACCGTGTGACCCGCTACGACCTCCTGCCGCGCGAGGACCGGATCACGAGCGACCTGCTGCTCGGTCGGTTCCTCGATTACGTCGCCGCGCGGGCGGCTGACGCTTTATCCGGCGCAGGAGCCTGCCTGCCGCACGGCGGCTCAGGCAAATCCCTTTCCGCTCATCTGGAGCAGACGGGCGGCCGTGGGCGGCGGGGTCGAGCCGCGCCAGAGGGCGTGGATTTCAAGCCTGGATGGAGCGGGTTTGAGAGGCTTCGCCACGAGTCCGCGGGGCAGGGCGTCGGCCAGTAGCAGACTCACCGGCGCCACGCCCAACCCCGCGCGCACGAGCCAGTGCAGCGACGGGAAATCGTCCGCGGTGCGCAGCGGACGCAGCTCGATGCCGTGCCGGCGCGCGTGCTCCAGCAGAATCTGCCCGAAGTAGGGATTACCGCGCAGCAGCAGCAGCGGCGAGTCCGCCAACGCCTTCAGGGTCAGGACCGGCCCCCCTGCGCGCGCATCGTCCTCGCGCAGGACGATGCCCTGCTCCTCGACGAACAGCCGGCGCGTTTGGATCTCCGCGGGCCGCCCGTCGGGATCCGGCCGGCCCAGGACGAGATCGAGTTCGCCGCCGATCAACCGCTGCACCAGTTTTTCCTGGTCGGCTTGGCGGACCTGAATCTCGACCTCGGGCAGCCGCACCGCGAAGCGGCGCAACGCCTCCGCCACCGCGGGCGTTGCCGCGGGGGGAATCAGCCCCAGCCGGAGCAGCCCCGACTCGCCCTGTGCCGCGCGTTTGGCCAGGCGTGGCAGTGTCTCGGCGTGTTGCAGCAACGCCCGGGCCTCGCCCAGCAACGCCCGGCCCGCCGGGGTCAGCCCGCTCATCCGATTCGAACGATCAAACAGCCGCACCCCGACCGCTTCCTCGAGCCGCCGGATTTGAACCGTCAGGGCGGGCTGGGCCAGGTTGAGCCGGCGCGCGGCGCGGGAGAAGTGCATCTCCTCGGCCACCGCCAGGAACGATTTCAGCCAGCGCAGTTCCACATTCATGGTGTGCCAGCGTGATAGCGGGAAACGATCGCGGCAATCGGAACATTCGATTTTCGGGATTGAGCCGGCGCCGCCACCTTCCTCGCTCATGCAATCGAAACCTATTCTGATCATCGTCGCCAACCCGGCGGTTTCGACGACCCTGGGCTGGCCCGTGGGCTTCTGGGCCGCGGAACTCATCCACCCTTACGATGCGCTGACGAAAGCCGGCCATCGCGTCACGATCGCCAGCCCCGATGGCGGCAAGGTCGAACTCGACGCCTACAGCGACCCGCGCGATGCCTCGGGCTATTCGAAGGACGACGCGCTCTCGCTCGCCTATCTGAACAATCCAGACTTCGCGAAGTTGCTGGAGAACACGCCGGCAGTTGGGGCGCTGAGCCCGGCGGATTTCAATGCCGTCATTGTTGCCGGCGGGCAGTCGCCGATGTTCACCTTCCGCGGCCACGCGCCACTGCAGGAGTTGTTCCTCGCGTTTCTCGTCGCCGGCAAGCCGGCCGCCGCGCTCTGCCACGGCACCTGCCTGCTGCTCGACCTCAAGCTTAAGGATGGCTCGCCGCTGGTTCGCGGCCGTAAGATGACCGGCTTTGCCAACAGCGAGGAGGACTTCGCAGACCAGGTCGTGGGGCGGAAGGTCATGCCCTTCCGCATCGAGGACGAAGCGCGCAAGCTGGGCGCGGACTTCGTCACCGCCGCCCCGTTTCAACCCTTCGCCGTGCGCGACGGTAATCTCATCACCGGCCAGCAGCAGCACTCCGGGCACGAAGTCGCGCGGCTCCTGCTCCAAGCTTTGGAGGGAAAGCCATGAACCTCACCTTCATCGGAATCGGCCAGGTCGGCGGCGCGCTCGCCGGCAACCTCCTCAAGGCGGGCCACCACGTCACCATCGCGGCACGCGACCCCGAATCGGACAGCGTGCGCAAGGCGCGGCAGGCGAACCCCGCGCTCCCGGCGCTGCCCGTGGCGGAAGCCGTGCGCGCGGCGGAGATCGTCTTCCTCGCCACGCCGTATCCGGCCAACGCCGACGCGCTCGCCGGCCTCGACCTCGCGGGCAAGGTTCTCGTGGATTGCACGAATCCCGTCGGGCCGGGCCAGACGCACGGACTGCAGAGCCGGACTTCCGGCGCGGAGGAAGTCCAGCGGCTCGCCCCTGGCGCGCGGGTTGTGAAGGCGTTCACGATCTACGGCTTCGAGAACCTCCAGAACAGCGTCTATCCCGGCTACGGCGGCCTGAAACCGGCGATGCTCCTCGCCGGCGACGACGCGGCAGCGAAGGCGACC
>CALJWR010000166.1 GCA_937976685.1 uncultured Verrucomicrobiae bacterium | reverse complement strand
ATGGGGCGGCGGTGGAATTCATCCTCAGTCGATGTTGGTCAAGCGGCGGCAGCTTTCAATCTTGGGGTTTTCACCAATCGCGTCGCGGGCGCTGGCCGGCTCGCCGCTCTGGTGGCGGCAGAAAGAGCAGGGGTCTTTCTTCGCCGGCGGCCGCTTCGAGGAGTTGTCGTGCCTGGTCCGGGGTCATTTGCCCGGGCACGAAATCCGGCAGCGGCTGGGAGCCGTCCCGGTCCCGATCCGCCTCCTGCTCGCGGGAGTCCGGGCGACCTCTCGACTTGGGCGACTCCTCCCGTTTTTGATCGCTGGCGGAGGACTCACGCTGGTCGTCTGATTGCGGCGAATCCGGCCTCGGCTGCGGTCTCGGAGGGGAAGACTCGCGTGGCTGGTCTTGCTGCTCCGCCCGGGAGGGCTGGGGCTGTGGACCCTCCTGCGACTGGGACGGACGCGGTTGCTGGCCGTCGTCCTGGTTGTCCTGCGACTCGTTCTGGTTTTGCGATGGCTGTTTTTGTTGCTGCTGCTGCTGCTGTTGTTGTTGTTGAAGCAGTTCCTCAAGCCGTTGTTGGACAAAGCGGCGATTGAACTCCGCGTCGGCGTCCTGCGGACTAAGCTTCAGCGCACTTTGGAAGTTGGTGACGGCGAGCTGCCAGTTAGGGATGGCCTCGGCCGGATTTCCCGCCTGCTCGCCGAGCCGGTAAAAGGCGTTGCCAAGATTGTAGTAGGCGCGGGCCAGCAACTCGGGATCGGTGGACAGCAGCGCCGCGCCCAGCGTGTTCGTCGCCGCCGAGAAATCGCCGCTCCGGTAGGCAGCGGTGCCGGCGTTGTAGGCCAGTCGCGGGTCGTCCGGTTGTCGTTCGAGCAACCGCTGATACTCCTTGAGCGCGTCGCGGAACTGGCCGCTTTCGTAGGCCTTGCGGGCGGTGCGGGAGGAGGCGTCGGCGGACCAGGCCAGCGCGCCGATCATCAGGACTGCCACTGCCCGTTTGAGTTCCGCGTTGGCGGCGGCGGTGATCGCCGCGCTGCGCTCCACCCGGCGTCGCTCGGGGAAAAACACCTCGAAGATCAGCAGCCCGATCGCGAGCGCCAACGGCCATTGAAATCGCTCGTGGAACAACTGCACCCGGCGCACCGCCAGATCAATCTTTGGCAGCGGCGCCAGCCGCGCGGTGTACAGGAGGTCCATGGTGGTGGCCCCGCGAAGGGCCAGGTACTCGCCCTGCGCCGCGGCGGCGATCTGCTGCAGGAGTTCGATGTTCAGCTTGGAGACGACGGGATTGCCCTCCTCATCCTTCACGAACGTGGTGCGGCCCTGCTCATCGCGGATGCGCAGGCGTTCGCCCTCCGGCGTGCCGACGCCAAGGGTGAAGATGCGGAGCCCTGCCTCGGCGGCCTTGCGCGCCGCTGCGACCGGATCGCCCTCGTGGTCTTCGCCGTCCGTGAGGAGGATCAGCACCTTGAAGCTGTCGTTGTCCTCGCCGAAGGCGCGCTGGGCTGTCTCGATCGCGCGTGCGAGATCCGTTCCGCCTTCCGGCAGAATGCCCACTTCCACCGTGCTCAGGCTTTGGGCAAAGGCGCTGTGATCCACGGTCAGCGGGCATTGCAGGAACGCCGTGCCGGCGAAGGCTACCAGGCCGAGGCGGTCGTTCTCTGCCGACTTCAGCAGGTCCAGGGCAGCGAGCTTCGCCCGGGTGATCCGATTGGGGGCCAGGTCCGTGGCCAGCATGCTCCGCGAGGTGTCAATGGCCACCACGATATCCAGGCCGCGCCGGCGCACCTCCTCCCAGCCGTAACCCAGTTGCGGCCGGGCCAGCGCCAGCAGGATTAATCCCGACGCCAGCGCGATCACGACCAACCGTGCCTGCTGCCGCCCGCGCGACACGCCGACGGTTAGTTGCGCCAGGAGCCGCGACTGGACGAACTGTCCGATCAGCCGTTGCTTCTTCCGCCACGCCCAGACCAGAAACCAGGTCAGCAGCGGCATTGTCACTGCCAGCAGCCAGAGCATTTCCGGTTTCGCAAACGTCATACGCTCAGGGAAGTTTTCGCCAAACGGTGTGCGCGAGGATGATTTCGAGCATCAACAGCACCCACCCGGGCAACACGAAAAAGGGAAACAATTCCCGGTAACGTTGGAACCGCTTCATCTCCACCTCGGATTTCTCGAGCCGGTCAATCTGCGCGTAAATCTCCCGCAGGGTGTCGGTGCTGTCCGCGCGAAAATAGGCCCCGCCGGTGCGGCGGGAGATCGCCTTCAGCGTCTCCTCGTCAATGTCCACCTCCATCTCGCGGTAACGTTTGGTGCCGAACGCGTCAAAGTAGGGCACGGGTGCTTTGCCGCGAGTACCCACGCCGATGGTGTACACCTTGACCCCCAGCGTTTGCGCCGCCTCCGCCGCGGTGGCGGGCGGTACCTTGCCCGCGTTGTTTTGTCCATCCGTCATGAGGATGACAACGCGGCTCTTCGAGTTCAACTCGCGCAGCCGGTTCAACGCCGCCGTGAGGCCCGACCCGATGGCCGTGCCGTCCTCGATGGAGCCGATGCGCAAGCGGTCAATGTTTTCCAGCAGGAACTCGTGATCCAGGGTCGGCGGCGAGACGATGTACGGCCGCCCGGCGAATGCCACCAGCCCGATGCGGTCGTTGGGCCGCCTCCGGACAAACTCCTTCAGCACGTCCTTGGCGACATCCAGACGGTTCACCCGCTGGCCCTTCAACTGAAAGTCCTCGGAGACCATGCTTGTGGACAGATCCAGCGCCACCACGATGTCCACGCCGCTGGCTTTGACCGTCCGCTCGCCCAATCCCTGCTGAGGTCGCGCCAGTCCGACGATTAAGAGCGCCAGCGCCAGCCAGCGCATGCGGCGCAGGATCGCGCCCGAATGCGACTGGGTGACGCCGCTGATCCCCTTCACAATCGCAACGGTCGAGTACAGGAACGCCGCTTGCCCACCGCGTTTGCCCTTCAGCCACGCCAGGATGGGCAGGGCCACCAGCAGCAGCAGCCACCATGGGTGGGCAAAGCGCATCAGGCCGGCCTCCTTTCGCTGGCGGTCGTTCCCGTGGCCACTGTCGGGGAGGCCGCTGGCGCGCCGGTCGGCAACGGGTTCAAGGGGCTGGGCGCCGTTTCGTCCACGAGCCGGACGGCAGAGTCGTAGAGGTTCCGCAGTTCATCCTTCCCCGGGCGGGCTTGGGCGAACTTCACCAGATCGCAGCGCATCAGGAAGTCACCCAGCAGGCGCTTGAGGTTGAGGTCGAGCATCGGGCTGGATTGCAGCTCGTCGAGGAACTCCTCGGTGGTCCGCTCCGGCGCGTGCAGTCGGAACTGCGCCTCGAGGTAATGGCGAACCACCCCGGAGACCGTGACGCAGAACGGCTCCGGCCGGTCGAGCAGTTCGAGTGCCGCGCGCAATTGATCGCGCGCGACGACGTGCGGCGGAATGACAATCGTGACCGCCGGTTTCTGACGGGATTTCAGCCACCGCCGCCAGGCCCACCACGCGATGGTGACCAACGCCGCCAACCCCAGCAACCAGCCTACCCACGCCCAGCCGGTCGGGATGGCGATGGGCGGTTTCACCTCGCGGATGTCCAGCGCGACCACGCCGTTGGTCGGGCTGGTGGCGGGCGCGGACCGAGGGAGAACGGGAGCGTTCGTGGCCATGCGCGTTCAGCCGTGCCGGCGCCGCTTTTCGCGAGCTTCGAAGAACTTGCCCAGCGCCGCTGCGTAAGGCTGATCCGTGCGCAATTGAATCGCATCAATGCCTGCGGAGGCAAAGATGCGACGGATGTCGCGCTGGAAACGTTCCTGGCGCTCGGCAAACGCCCGCCGTCGCCGCTCGTCGCCGGTGTTGATCTCCACCACCTCGCCCGTTTCCGCGTCTTTCAGGACCAGATAGCCGAGGTCCGGGAGCCGCAACTCAAACCGGTCCAGCACTTGCACGGCCACCACGTCATGTCGGCGATTGGCCTGCCGCAGCGAACTGAGCGACGCCTGGGCGAGCGTCTCGGAGAGCACCACCTTGCGGCGCAGGTGGGCGGCGATCTCGCGGCGCGACGGCGCGCTCTGGCCGAGGAAGTCCGAGACCACCACTATGATGGACCGGCGCGTCAGAACCCGGCTGAGGAATTCGAGGGGCGTGTTCAGGTCCGTGCCGCGCAACTTCGGTTCGTAAAACAGGATCTCGCGGATGACGCGCAGCACGTGGCGGCGACCCTTGCGCGGCGGAATGAACTTCTCGACGCCCTCGGTGAACAGCAGGAGGCCCACCTTGTCGTTGTTGCGAATCGCCGAGAAGGCAAGCACCGAGGCGATCTCGGCGGCCAGCTCCCGCTTGGACTGCTCACCGGAGCCGAACAAGCCCGATCCGCTCAGGTCCACCACCAGCACGACGGTCAGTTCGCGCTCCTCCACGAATTTCTTCACGTAGGGGTGCCGCATCCGCGCCGTCACGTTCCAGTCAATGCTGCGGATGTCATCGCCGGGCTGGTACTCGCGCACCTCGTCGAAATTCATCCCCTGGCCCTTGAAGACGCTGTGGTACTGGCCCGCAAGGGTCTCGGTGACGAGCCGGTTGCTGCGCAGCTCGATCATTCTGATCTTCTTGAGGATCTCGCGGGGGATCATTTCCGCATCAAGGAGATCGCCCGGCTACGGCCGCTCCCGACGGCAGAACCTGGCGCAACCGGGGCCAAGAGGAATGGTGATTTCGACTTCCGCATGACGCGCGGGAGTGTGCGGTCGGCAACGGGGCGCGGCAAGCCGGCGCCACCGGTACGATTCGGGGCTGTCTCCGCCCGGTTTGATGTTCTCCCCCACGGAACCAGTCGCAGACCCCGGTCGCCCGTCGGTGTTTTCCGGCTTTCCGGCTACGGGTCACACCCTTATGATCTCCGACGTCACTCAAGACCATCGCCTTATGCCTCGCAAACTCAGCGCCATCGCTCCGGACTGGTGGGACTACACGACCCTCGACCCGGACATCGTCGAAGCGGTTTCTCGCCTGACGCCCCGCGATTTGGAACGGCTGTCGCGGCCGGGCTTCAAGGTCGTGATCTACGACACGCTCGAGGACTTTTACCTCGCCGAGGCGCTGGAATACGTCAACGCCTGGCGCGCCAGCACCGACGATAATCCCGTCGGGATCTGTGGCCCCATCGGGCCGACCGAGCAACTGCCGCTGGTGGCTCGCATCGTCAACGCCCTGGGGCTCGACGTGCGGTCCGGCCATTTCTGGGGTATGGACGAGTGGTTTCTGGATGGTCGCGAGGTTCCGGTCACGCATCCGCTTTCCTTCGAGCGCGCGGATCGCGAACTCTGCTTCAATCGGATTGACCGCAAGCTTCGGATGCCCGACCGCCATCTGCATTTTCCGAAGGCGGACACGGCCCCGTACCGCGCCAGTTGGGATGCCGGGATCCGCTGCGCCGTGATGCAGGGCGGCCAAGGCGACGTGAAGCACTGGGCTTTCAACGATCCACCGCAGCGCACCGGCCGGTGGAAGAACGAACCGCCGCCGCCCGCCGAGTACCGCAAGCTGGCGACCCGCGTGGTGAAGCTCCATCCGTTGACCGTCGCTCAGAACGCCCGCACCAGCGGCGGCGGCAACATGGCGCTCGTGCCCACCATGGCCATCAGCGTTGGGCCGGTGGAGACCTGGAAGGCGGACAAGCTATCCATCTGGCAGGCCGGCACGCATGACAACCCCTTCGGTCAACGCTTGACCGCCTACATGATTTCAAAGCGGCTCGCCGATACGGCCGTGCCCATGTCCCTGCTTGCCGGCCATCCGAATGTGCAGTTCAACTATTATCGCGGCGGCCTCGGCACCTGCGCCGTCGAGATGCACTGACCCCTGACGGGAACCTTCAGCGCCTTCCCGTGGCCGCGCCTTTGGGCGACTGGTGCGGCGTCACGCTTTTGGCCGGCGGCGCATTGGTGGGCTTGGTCTTGAAGGCGCCACGGAGAAGCCAGTGGCGCTTGAACCCCTGAATCAGCTCATCGGTGTGGAGCAGCAGGCTGTTCAAGGTGGAAACGAAATTGGTGTTGGCCTGCACCTGTGTGTTCAGGTTGCTGATGATGGTCGAGAGGTTGGCCAGCGGCGCATCGAGTTGTGCTGTGAGCTGAACAAGGTTGGTGTTGACCGCGACGAGCACGGCGCTGGCGTTCGTGAGGGTGGTCGTGGCGTTGGTCAACGTGCCGTCGGCGCTGCGCAGGGACGCGAGAAACTGATCGCGCAAATCCACCGGGAGCAGCCAGTCTCCGAGCGAGCCGGCAGGGTTGGTCAACTGCGCGGACAGCACCGTCAGGTTGCTGAGCAACGGTTGCGCCTGGAGCAGCAGGGCATCCGCGTTCGCGGTCAGCACAGCGGAGTTGCTCAGGACACGAGCCAGGTGCTGGGTGAGACTGTTTTCCACCTGGGTCAACAGCGCGCCCACGCGATCGCTGATGGCCGGCATCTCATCCGGATGCAGCCAGAGCGGTTTCGTCTCCGGGCCAAACGGCAGGTAGCGGTTGGCCGTGAGGTCCCAGGCGGCGGTGATTTCCTTGGTAGGCCGCCCGCGGTCGGCGATGCGAATGCGTTCGACGCCGTTGCTCAAGGCGAGTTCGAGCGTGGCGCGGCTCACCGGTTCCAGCAGGCGGTTCAGTGGGGGATTCGTGCCGCTGCCCGGAAGCACGTCGAGGAACAGCAGGTCCTTGAAGTCCTCCAGTTTTAGCGCGTCTCGCGGCGTGTACTCGCGAATCGGCCAGAGGAGATGAGTGGGGACGTAGTTGGCCCCCTTGGTCACCTCGATGGCGCGTTTGCCCAGAAAGTCCGCGGCCGTCACCCGCACACGCGTGCCCTCGGTGTACAAATACCCGAAATACGGCGCGCGGACGTTGAACTCGACATAGACATTGAAGACGTCTTCCGGCGGCTGGGTATCAATGCGGGTGATTTCGCCCACTTTGAATCCCCACAGCGTCACCGGGTCGCCCACCGCCAGCCCCACGCCGCTATACAAGGTGGTGCAATACGTCGCCTTGGTCACGAACCAGCCCTTGCGCTGGCCGGTGTGATACACGTAGCTGGAAAGACCGACCAGCAGCAGTACCGTGGCAAACAGCACGAAAACCCCCACGGCCCGCTCAATGCGGTTGAGCCGGGTGCGGAGTTGCGGCGTCAGGTCCTGCACAGCCGGAGGCTAGTCGGCGTCGCCTTCTTCGGCGAGCAATTCCAAGAAAACGCGGTCGCGACAACCGCGCGCCTCCTCTGGCGGCCCCAGCGGGCGAAATCGCTGGTCGCGAATCACGGCGGTCGCCGTGGCCAGCGCCAACCACGGCCGCAGATCATCGGTGGCCGCCACCACCGCCTTGAGCGTGGGGCAAGGACTGTCGGGGCCCGTCACGCAACCGAGGAAGCTGCGGAGCCAACGCGATTCGCGGGCATCCAGCCCGGCGAGGGGGTTGTCGAGAAAGAGGACCTCCGGTCGCAGAGCCAGGGCTCTGGCCAGCGCCGCCCGCTGGCGATGGTTGCGCGTCATCTGGCGCGGAAGCGCATCCGCCAACGCGCTGATTCCGAGGACATCGAGAAGGCGGGACACGTCTTCTGCCACGGCGTCCCAACCGCAGTTCCGGTGGTAGGTCAGGGGCAAACCAACATTTTGCGCCACGGTGAGATGGTCGAAAAGCCGCCCCCCATCGGAGAACACGAAACCAATCCGGCGACGCAACTCAATCCGTTCGTTGCTGGTCATGTCTGCGAAGGCGCGCCCCCGCCAGACCAATTGCCCCGCCGCGAGCGGGAGCAACCCGGCAGCGGCCATCAAAAGCTGACTCTTGCCGGTGCCGGGCAGGCCGCCCACCACCCAGACCTCGCGAGCGCGAATCGCCCAGTCCACCGCTTCTACCGTCGCGGGCGATGCCAGCGGGCCGCCGGCGACGCTGGCCGCGCGCAGCTCCACCAAGGTTTCGCCGGGGGCGGAATTCGACATGTTCAGCCGGCCAGCAGGTACATCACGATGAAGAGCGCGTCCAACACCACGAAGGCGATGGTGCTGGCGACCACGGCAACCGTTGTTGTCGGCGACACATCGCTGAGCCGGAGCGGGTAGGCGAGGCCCTGGTAGCAGGTGACCACCGCGATGATGACGCCGAAGCCGGCGGCCTTGAGTGCCAGCAGCACGAAGTCCAGCCACGTCAGCGCGAGGGCAATCTGGCGAAAATACTCACCCGGTGTCAGGGGCACGTCCTGCAGGAAGGCGAAGAGGTAGCCGGAGCAGAGGGTGGCCAGGATGAAATAAACCGTGAGGGCCAGCGTGGCCACGGCCATGCCGATCACCCGCGGCACCACCAGATAATGAACCGGGTCCACGCCAAGGGCTTCGAGGGCCTCGACTTCGCCCAGCGCGCGGGCATTACCCAGTTCGATGACGGTCCCGGTACCGACCCGCAGCAGCACCACGAAGGCCGCCACGAGCGGCCCCAGTTCACGCACCACGGCGGCGACCATGACGGTTCCCACCAGGTCTTGAGCCCCGACCTGCCGCAGCAGCGCCACCATCTGGCCAATGACCGCGAAGCCAAGGGCGGCGGCAAGGAAGAGCACCATCGGGAGCAAGCGCAGCCCAGCGCGCGCGATTTGCTCCCCAATCAGCGGCCGGACGACCGCCGATGAAGCGGTCGGGCGCGTGACCATCACCCCCAGACTGATCAAACCAAACGCCACCAAACCGCGCCCGGTGGCGATCGCGCGCAGCAACCAATCTCCCACCGCGACGAGGTACGAGCGCGGGGCAAATCCAAACGCGCGCAGCAACCGGGCAACAGACGGCGACGATGTGGACGGAACCGGCACGGCCTCACACTACCAGCACGACTCGCCCCGGGCAGCAAACAATTCGCGTGACACCGAGGCGCGGCATGCAGTCGCGGAGCACCGCCCAGGGCCACAAACTCTGGCCCGTTGTCACTCCGCAAATGCGCCGGGGCACCCGGCAGCGCGATCACGTCCAGCGCCCGGAAACTCCGCCGCACTGCCAGCGCCAGACATTCCCGCGTGAATTCATCCACCACGCACAGAAACTTCAACCGCCGCCCGTCCGTCGTCTGATCGCTCACAAACTCGCAGCTCCACACTTCGTTGGGCCGGGTGGCCACGCGCCGCCGGCTGCCACTCTCGCTCGGGCCCAACCGCCGCTTCTTGCACTGTTTCCGCGGCACGTTCAGCCCTTCCTCCCGCCACAGCCGTTGAACCCGCTTGACGTTTCCCCCGGAGCCCTTCCTGGCGCAACTGACCGCACGCCGCGCGATCACCCGCACGCGGACAATGCCGGCTGAACGCGTTCAGGCGGGCGCGCAGACGCATTCCCTCCGCGTCCGGCGGGGGCGTGTACCGCTGGGTGGCGCGCGATTGCCCCACTACTTTGGAGGCCCGACGCCGGCTCAACTCCAACTCCCGCTGGAGAGGTCCCATCGCCTCGCGTGTCCGCGCCGGGCCTGCCATTTTCCCCCCAGCAACTCCTTCAAGGCCACCTTGTCCAGCGACAGATCGGCCACCAGCTTCTTGAGCTTGGCGTTTTCTTCCTTCAAGGGTTTGGTTTCCTTCACGGTGTTCACGTCGGCTCCGCCGTATGGCTCCTGCCAGCGGTGATAGGTGGCCGGGCTGATCGCCAGGCTCTTGCAGACCTCTTCGATCTTCTTGCCCCCGGCCAA
>CALJWR010000165.1 GCA_937976685.1 uncultured Verrucomicrobiae bacterium | reverse complement strand
GCAATCAGCGAGCCGAGCGACCATGAGAAGAGAGCGATTTTGTTCATAGGGAGTCAGTTACTGGTACCCACGAAAGCAGCCACTACCGGGTCACAACGAGAGGTCGGCCGGCCGCCGGAACGGGCCGTCTTTCGCGCGGGGCCTTCGAGCGACCAGGGAATCGCCCTGGCGCCGCCGTGCTCCCGCGCTTTTGAACCCCTGCTCTGTGTTACCGGCCCTGTGGCCGCACGATGTTGCTTGTTTCGTCGGGAGTCAATAGGCGGCGCCCCCATGCGCGGTTTTCAACTGTTTTGGTCCCTGCCGTGGTCAACACCAACGATGGTGGGCCCAGCAGGACTTGAACCTGCGACCAAGCGATTATGAGTCGCCTGCTCTAACCACTGAGCTATGGGCCCGAAGGCACCATCGTGAAGCGGGGGAGGGGGCGCTCTGACCGGCGCGCCGTTTATCCCCGTGTTGGAGATGCCCCCGGCAACACCGGCAAATCCGCGGCAACAGAGCAAAGGCAATCCGCCGATTTTGTTCGCCCCTCACGACACCGAAACGACTCTGCCCGGCTTCCCAAGCGCGGCAAGCCGAATTGCCGGCGGGCGGCTGGCATCGCCCCGCCTGACGGTGCCGGTTTGGGAGCCCCCCGAGCGCGAGTTTCATCGCCGGGAGCAAATCGGATAGCTTTCCGGTCCGGCGTCTCTAACCAGATTGTCCCGGGGTCCGGGCGTCATGCTTTCCGGCTTTGGTCGGCGCCGGAGGTCCGGCAAATTCCAGCCTCGGAGAGCGGGTGGCGCAAGTGCACCGCGTTCGCTGACTCCGGCCGATGGCACTCGATTGGACCCAACCCGCGTTTCTCGCCGGCACCGTGCTGATTCTCGCGCGGGTCGCCGGGGAGCTGGCTTTGGAACGCCTGAACGCGCGTCACGTTGAGGAACACGCGACAACGTTGCCCGAGGAACTCCGGACAGCCACGGATCCTGGGACTCATCGGCGGGCGGTGGAATACACGCTCGCGAAAAGCCGCCTCGCAATGGCGGCGGCGTGGCTGGAAGGGGTGCTCCTCCTGGCTGTCCTGTGGTCCGGTCTGTTGCCGTGGCTCTGGAGTCGGACCGGGACCGCTGCCAGCGGCAGTGTCTGGGGTGCGGCGGGCTTTGTGTTGCTCGTCGGCGCAGCGTTGTCCGCCGCGGGATTGCCGGTCTCCTGGTACGCCCAGTTTCGGCTGGAGGAGCGCTTCGGCTTCAATCGCACCACTCAGTGCACCTGGTGGCTCGACCGTCTCAAGGGCTTCCTGCTGTCGCTTGCCCTGCTGTGGCCCCTGCTGGCGTTGATCTTGAAATTGATGGAATGGATGGGAGGGACTTGGTGGCTCTGGACCTGGGCGGTAGTGCTGATGGTTCAGGTGACCGTGGCCGCGCTGATGCCCGTGGTGATTCTCCCGTTGTTCAACAACCTGACGCCGCTGGCCGCGGGGCCGCTTCGTGACCGGCTGCTCGCCCTGGCAGACCGGACTCACTTCAAGATTCGCGACCTGCAAGTGATGGATGGCAGCCGGCGATCCCGCCACTCGAACGCCTTCTTCGCGGGGCTGGGACGTTTCCGCCGAATCATCTTGTTCGACACGTTGATTGAACAACTGACTGGCGACGAGTTGGAAGCGGTGCTGGCACACGAGATCGGGCATTATCGCCGGCGGCACGTTCCCAAGATGCTGGGGGCGATGGCGGTGGGTCTGCTGGCCGGTCTCGGCCTTCTGGACTGGCTGGCCGGGCAGCAGCAGTTCTACGCGGCGTTCGGGTTCGCAGATCCGCATCCAGCGGTGGCGATCCTCTTGTTCAGCCTCTTGGGAGGGTCGGTGGCGTTCTGGCTGTCGCCGCTGATGAATCGGTGGTCGCGGGAACTCGAGTACGAGGCGGACGAGTTCGCGGCGAGGATTATGGGCAGCCCGGACGCGCTGGTCCGCGCCCTCCGGAGATTGTCGGGGGAGAACCTGAGCAATATGACCCCGGATCCATGGTACAGCGTCTTTCGCCACTCGCATCCAACCTTGTTGCAGCGCGAGCGGGCGCTGATCCGCAGAGCCGCCCTTCCCGGATAAAAGGGCGGCCGGACCGATGTCACCGGCCCGGCCCCAAAACTCCGCAGGCGGGGCGATCAATCGCCGCCGTCGTCTTTGCCGCCTTCCGTGCCGCCGAGTTGGTTGATCATTTCGATCAGGGGCAGGAAGAGGGCGATGACGATGCTGCCGACGATGACGGCCAGAAACACAATCATGATCGGCTCGAGCAGCGACGTCATGGCGGAGACGGCGTTGTCCACCTCGTCCTCGTAGGTGTCGGCAATCTTCATGAGCATCTCGGGCAGGGCGCCGGTCTGCTCGCCGACGTCCACCATCGAGATGACCATGGGAGGGAAGACGTTCGAGGCATCCAGGGGAGCGGTGATGGTCTCGCCTTCCTTGACGCTCTCGTGGACCTTGGCCACCGCGTTGCTGACGATCACGTTGCCGGAGGTTTCCTTGACAATGGTCAGCGCCTGCAAAATCGGCACGCCGGAGGAGACGAGGGTCCCCAGCGTACGCGTGAACCGGGCGATGGCCACCTTGCTGATGACCGGCCCCAGGACAGGCATGTTGAGCTTGAGCTTGTCCAGCAGCCAGCGGCCCTTCTTGAGCCGGATCAGGACCTTAACCAGAACCACCACGCCCACGATGACCCAAATCACCGGGCCGGGAAACGCAGGCAGCCCGAAAGGCACATCGTCACCAAGAAGGATGGTTTTGCTCTTGATGGTATTGGCCAGATTCAGGACCAGTTGCGTAAAACCGGGCAGTTTCGAGCCGCCGAGCATGTCGGCGAAGATGGACTCGAACTTCGGCACCACGAAGATCATGAGCACGGCCAAGATGACCACGGCGACAATCATCACGGCGGCCGGATAGAACATGGCCGCGACGACCTTGTTCTTGATCTTCTGCGCCTTTTCCATGAACTCGGCGAGCCGGTTCAGCACGACCTCCAGCACACCGCCGAGCTCGCCGGCCTTGACCATGTTGATGTACAGGCGGTTGAAAATCTTGGGGTGCTGGGCCAGCGCCTCGGAGAAGGTGCTGCCCCCCTCGATGCCGGTCGCGATTTCGCCGATGACGCGCTTGAGCGTGGGATTGCGCTCCTGGCGTTCGAGGACGCGCATCCCGCGCAGCAGGGGCAGACCGGCGTCCACCAGCGTGGCCAACTGCCGGGTGAAGGCGGTCATGACCTTTGGCTTCACCTTGCCGCCGAGGCCGGGAATCTTGATGTTGATTTCCAGCGGCTTCTTTTTGCCTTTCGGTCCGGCCGCGGCCGGACCTTTTTTCTTCTCGGCCTTCTCCTTCACCTTTTCGGCCTCGATGACCTTGGTGGGGAAGAAGCCCATTTCTTTCACGCGCCCCGCCGCCTCGGTCACGCTGGCGCCTTCAATCGTTCCGCGGGTTTCCTTGCCGCGCGAATCCATCGCCACGTAGCTGAACTTCGGCATAACGTCGTTCCTCGTCAGGTGTACTTGATAACCTCTTCGATCGTGGTATCGCCGTCGAAAATGCTGCGCAGGCCGTCTTCGCGCAGGGTGACCATTCCCAGTTCAACCGCCTTCTGGCGGATGACGGCGGTCGGCGCGCGTTCGTTGATCAGGAGCCGGATGGGATCGCTCACAATCAACAACTCGAAAATGCCCTTGCGACCGCGATACCCGCTGTCGTTGCAATCCTTGCAGCCCCGACCGTAGTAGAAGACCTTGTCGCCGACGTCGTGCGGGGAAAGGTTGAGCGTGTTGAGCTGTGTCGCAGTGGGCTCAAACGGCGTGCGGCAACGCTTGCAGATGGTGCGCACCAAGCGCTGGGCCAGCACCGCCATGAGCGTCGAGGAGATCAAGAAAGGCTCGACCCCCATGTCCACGAGGCGGGTGACGGCGCCGGGGGCGTCGTTCGTGTGCAAGGTGCTCAAGACCAGGTGGCCGGTCAGCGACGCTTGGATGGCGACCTGCGAGGTCTCCAGGTCGCGCATTTCCCCGACCATGATGATGTCCGGGTCCTGCCGGAGGAAGGAGCGGAGGGCCTTGGCGAAGGTCATGCCGACGGACTCGCGCACCGGGACCTGCATGATGCCCTCGATGTCAAACTCCACCGGGTCTTCCACGGTGAGCAACTTCGAGTCAATGGCGTTCACCCGCCGCAAACACGAATAGAGGGTGGTGGTCTTGCCGCAGCCCGTCGGTCCGGTCACGATGAAAATGCCGTTCGGTTGCTGGATCGCCTCGGAGGTGTAGTCGTAGATGTACTTGGGAAGGCCCAGGCTCTCGAGCTCGAGTTGCATCGCCGACCGGTCGAGCACGCGGAGCACGACCGATTCCCCGAACTGGGTGGGAAGGGTGCTCACGCGCAGGTCCACCTGCCGGCCGCCGATGGTCACGGAGATGCGTCCGTCCTGAGGCAGGCGGCGCTCGGCGATGTCGAGGTTGGCCATGACCTTGATGCGCGAGGTCACGGGCAGGGCCAGATGCTTGGGCGGCGGGGCCATCTCGTACAAAGCGCCGTCCACGCGGTAGCGGATTTTGAATTCATCCTCGAACGGTTCGAAGTGAATGTCCGAGGCGCGGTCCTGCACCGCCTGGAACAGGACCAAATTGACGAACTTGACGATCGGCGCCTCGTTCACCAGGTCGGCGAGGTCCATGCCCCCCGTCGAGACTTCCGAAACCTCCTTCGCAATATCGTCGTCGGCGCCGAGTTCCTTGAGCAGGTCGGCGACGCCGCTGGATTCCGCCGGGTACAGCTTCTGAATGAGCTTCTCGACCTGGGCCGGGTCGGCGACCACGAGTTGAACCTCCTTGCCGATCGAAAAACCCAGTTCATCTACCACGGCCGGGTTCAGCGGATCCACCAGCGCCACGCGGACCGTGTCTCCGTACAGCGCAACCGGCAGGCACTGGTACATGCGCGCGGAGGCTGGCGGTATCGTGGCCAGCACTTCCGGGGTGATCTCCGACTCGTTCGGATAAACCACCTCGGTGCCGAGGTGCTCCGCCATGATCTGCAACTGGGTCTCGAGATCCACGATCCCGTAGTCCACGAGAATGGCGCTGACCGGCCGACCGCTGCGGGTGTGCTCGGCCAGCACCTCCTCAAGCTGCATG
>CALJWR010000164.1 GCA_937976685.1 uncultured Verrucomicrobiae bacterium | reverse complement strand
GACGCCACGGACGACGTGGGCGTGGCGCGGGTGGAGCTGGTCGTGGACGGCGCGTTGGCGGCGACGGACCCCGTGGCACCTTACGAGTTCGCGGTGCTCATGCCGCGCCGGACCGACGGGCGGACCACCGTCCGGCTGCGCGCCCGGGCGACCGACACCGGCGGCAACGTGGGCGAAAGCGCCGAGCTGGTGCTCACGCTGACCGGGGACGCCATCGCGCCCGAGGTGCGGCAACTGGTGCCCGGCTTCGGGGCGGTGCAGGAGGGCGGGCTGATTCTCCAGGTGGCCGCCGTGCTGAGCGAACCGCTCGACCCGGCCAGCGTGACCGCCGGCGCGCTGCGGCTCTTCGAGGCGGGGCCGGACGGCGAGCCTCGCACCGCGGATGACGTGGAAGTCACGCGGGGCGCGCTGAACTACCGCCCGGGGCTGCCTGGCGTGACGCTCGATTTCGGCCTCGGTCTCGCCTCCGGCCGCTACCGTGCGCTGCTCGCATCCGGCCTGGCCGATCCGGCGGGCAACGTGATGTCGGAAGGCGCCGAATGGACCTTCGAGTTGCGCCGGCCGCGGGTGACCCAGGTGCGGCCACCGGGCGGCGGCATGGCTGCCGGGCGCTCGCTCGAGGTCACATTCAGCGCCCCGATGATTCCGGCCACCGTGGGGTTGGGTCTCACCGTCCACGCGCCCGGGCCGGACGACCAGTTCGGCACCGCCGATGACGTCCGCATGGCGGGCGTGTTTTCGATGGCGCCCGGGACCACCGTGGCGCGGCTCGACTTCTCGCCGTCGCTGCCGCCCGGCCGCTACCGGGCGAAGGTGAACCGCAACGTCGCCGACGGCGCGGGCAACACCCTGGGGACGGACGCCGTCTGGGATTTCACGGTGGTTCACCTCGACCTCGGCCTCGGCGCCGTCAGCCGGACCGGCTCGCTCACCGGGCCGTTCGCCGCCGACGAATTCCTGCTGCGGGTCAGCGGCAATGGCCCCGTAGCCATCTCGAACCCGAACCGGCTCGAGATCACGCTGTTCGCCCCGGACGGCTCGGTGATCGGCGGCGACAGCCGCGATTTCTTCAAGCTGCCCGTGGCCGGCGACGGCCCGCATGTGCTGCGCGTGGCCAAGGGCGAAGGGGCCTTCTCGCAGAACTACTCGTTCCAGTTGAGCCGCTTCAGCACGCGGACCTTCGCGCACGCCCTGGCCGGCGCGGCCCCGCAGGAGTTCACCGGCCGCACCGGCCTGAACCTGGCCGATGAGGACGTCTTCGAGCTGACCGCCGAGGCGGGTGCGAGCTACTTCATCGAGCCGCTGGGCACCACATTCCCGTGTCCGCACCGCTGGAGCGTGTTCGATCCGGCCGGCGTGCCGGTGGTGTTGGATGTCTTCACCTGCAACCGACCCGGCTATGTGGTGGAGACGCCGACGGGCGGCGTCATCCGGGTGGTGATGGAGGCCGCGCGCAACGGCGTGCAGGCCCGGGTGCGCGTGACCCGCACGCAGGAGCGGGTGTTTGGGGTGGCCCTGACCGCTGGAGAATCCTACCTCACCCAGACAGACCCCCAGTTCTTCGGCGAGCAGGGAACCCTGAATCCCGGCGACGCGGCGGTGATCCGGTTCAACGTGCCGGCGGGGGCGCGATTCAGCCTCGCGGGCGGGCGGTTCGGCCAGTGCCTGCCCTGGCGGCTGACGGGACCGGACGGCGGACTACTGTTCGAGGAAAACTGTCCCCAGGTGGTGTTGCCTGACACCAGTGCCGGCGGCGTGTTCACGCTGCGCGTGCGCAACCACACCGCCTTCCAGCAGACGCCGCAGGTGATGGTGCGGCCGGTGATCGAGCGCGTGTTTGACCTCGTGGACCTCACCGGCGGCGCGGTGCATCGTTTCTCCCCCGAAAGCGGCATCAACGGCCCGGGCAGCCGGGACGTGCATCGCTTCCTGCTGCCGGGCGACGCGCCGGCGGCGTTTGGCCTCGGGCAGTTCAGCGCCTGCCATGACTGGGAGCTGGTCAACGCCGCCGGCCAGCCGGTCTTCGGCCCGGTCCGGTCGTGCGACAGCCGCGCGCAGACGGTGACGGTGCCGGCGGGGGAATACCGGCTGATCCTGACCGGCACGGTGGATTCCACGAGTTTCTCGCCGGGCTATTCGCTGGTCGCGGGCCGGCCGGGAACGGAAACCACCACGCACGACCTGCGCGCGACGCGCCTGGTGGAAGTAAGCGAGGAAACCTCCCTGCCGGGCCACCGACGGGTGCTTGAGCTGGACTTCGACGCCGACCAGGTGGTGGAGCTTAACTTCAACTCCGGCGACGGCGAGGGCTGCGAGGAGGGGCTGACGTTCCGCTTCCTGGCCCCGGACGGCACGGTGCTGGCGCAGACCGAATCCGGCGAATGCGGCCGGAACGGCATCCTGCAGCTCGGGGCGGCGGGCCGGTATCGCGCCGAAATCGTCGCCCAGCCGGACGCGCCGCCGCAGTCCTGGTCGGTCCGCCTCGAACGCTCGCGGCTGGCGGCCGGGCAGTGGATCGCGCTGCCGGGGGCGGAGCAGATTCCGGCCCTCAACGCCACCGACTTCAACGAAGGCGGCATGGCCCTGCTCGTGCGTGACGGCGGCGGCACCCCGGCGCAGGCGGAAATCTTCCTCGCCGGCCGGTTCGGCGGGCAAACGCTGATCGGCCGGCTGTTCGGCGGTGCCTGGCAGCCGCTGGGCGTGGCGACGCGGCCGGCCGGCGGCGGCTTCAACACGCTGCCGGTGGTCCGTGCGATCGTCCACGACGGCTCGGCGCTCTACGTCGCGGGCAACTTCACCCACATCAACGACACGCCGGCGCCCGGTGTGGCCCGCTGGGACGAAAACCTCCGCCTCTGGACCTCGCTCGGCAGCGGTGTGCGCGTCACGGACACCGAGTGGTTTGGCGAGTTGTATGAGGTGAAGGACCTCGCGTTCGTGGGTGGGCAGCTCTACGCGGCCGGGCGCTTCCGGGTGGCCGGCGGGGTGGAGACCTTTAACCTGGCCCGCTGGGATCCGGTGCGCGCCGAGTGGAACAAGGTCGCCGGCCCGCAGTTTCAAGAGCACCTCGACGGCGTGGGCGGCCAGCGCGGGCCGAATGACTTTGGCGAGGCTGCCTTTTCGCTGGCCACGCTGGGCGACACGGTGTTCATCGCGGGCCGTTACCAGTTCCCCGGCCGCAACGTGGGCGCGTGGCGCAACCACCAGTTTGCCGACGGCCTGCTGGGCGGGGTGCTGCAGTCAAGCTTCGATCGCGGCGAGGCGCTACTGGTCCGGGTGGCCAACGGACAGGCCTATTTCCAGGGCGAGTTTCGCGGCGCCGGCGTCTTTTCCGGCAACGTCGCGGTGGACGGCTTCGCCATCTGGACCGGCACGGAGTGGCGGCGGGCGCCGACGCTGCTGCCCTTCCACAACTCGACCCGCGACTTCGCCGTGGATGGCGACCGCATCGTGGTCGGCGGCGGCTTTAACCGCGTGTTCAACGACGACTTCCAAACCGGCCAGCAGGACAGCATCCCGGTCAACGGCCTTGCGATCTGGGACGGCGCGCAGTGGTTCAGCCCCGGGCTCGGGGTGGAAATCGAGCGCGAAGGCGGCGGCGGAAACGGAGGCGGGGAACCGGCCGCACGCGCGGTTCGTGCGCGGCCGGTGTTGCAGTCTCCGGCTCTGGCCCGCACCGGCTTAGGGGAGTTTCATGGCGGCCAGGTCAACCGCCTGCAGATGATCGGCAACCGCCTCTACGTCACCGGCCGCTTCACCCATGCGAGTGGCCGGCCTTCGCCGCCGCTGGCGGTTTGGGAAAGCGCGCCGTAAGTGCCGGCGGGTCCGTGCGGACCGGGCCGGAGCATGGGCCTTGACCCAACTGGAATCTCCCGGCTCAGCGCCGCGGTGATGTGATTGCCGGAACGAGACGACGGAATCGAGCGATGCGCTTCGGGCTCAACCCATGCGCGGCCAAGGAAGGCCCGATTCGCTTGTTTCGTGCCGACCGACGTGCAAACCTGCGGGATGCTTCGCGAGGGATGCTTGACTGTGTGCCGGCGCAGTTGGATCGCAGGGTTGCTGGGGCTGATGGGAGCTGCGGTGGCGCTGGTCGCTGCCGCCGATCCGTCCGGGCCGATGCGCTTTGCCCCGTCGCCCGCTGAACTGGCGCGGCATCTGCGCGCGCTGGAACCCTTCCATGCACGGTACGATCCCGCCGAGCAGATGTTGCGGGAGCCGTTCAGTTCGCCCGGTTACCACACGACGTTGACCGGAGGGATGGTGCATCCGACCCGTTCCTCGCTGAATTACGCCGTGGCCCTGCTGGACAGCGGGCAGGAGGAATGGCGCGAGCGGGCGGAGGCCATTCTCCGCCGGGTGATCGCCCTGCAGGATCAGGATCCCGGCAGCCGCACCTATGGCATCTGGCCGTGGTTTCTGGAGGAGCCGCTGTCCCGGATGTCGCCCCCGGACTGGAACTGGGCGGACTTCTGCGGGGTGGCCTTGTTGCAGGTGGCGTTGGATCATCGCGACCGGCTCACGCCCGAGGTTGCCGGGCTGGTGGATGAGGCCATTCGTCATGCCGCCCGCTCGATCCAGCGGCGGAACGTCGGCCCCGCCTACACGAACATCGCCATCATGGGCACGTACGTGACCCTCGTGGCCGGGGAGTTGTACGGCTGGGAAGACCTGCTGGCGTATGCCCGCGCGCGCTGGTGGCGGTTCTACGAGTTCACCCTGAGCAACGACGGTTTCACCGAGTACAACAGCCCCACCTACACGGTGGTCGCGCTCAAGGAACTGAGGCGCATGGTGCAGCATGTGCGCGACGCGGAGGTCCGGCGGCAGGCGGAGGAAATCTACCGGCGGGCCTGGGCGGACGTGGCGGAATCCTTTCACCCGCCCACGCGCCAATGGGCCGGGCCGCACAGCCGGTGTTACCGCACCTTGCTGGGTGCCGACCGCGGGTTGCTGGGCGCCAGCACCCTGGCCTTTCTGGAACGAGCGATTGGGAGCGGCTCGGACGAAGCCAGCCCGGCGCTCGACGAAATCCGGTTGCCGGTGCCCTGTCCGGATGAGTTTCACGCCCGGTTCAAGTCGCTCCCCGCGCCGCGCGAGGTGCGCCGCACGTTTCAGCGGGGCGAACCCCCGGTCGTGGGCACCACGTGGCTGACGCCGGAGTTCGCCGTGGGCAGCGTGAACCTCGGCGACTTTTGGAATCAACGCCGCGCGCTGGTGGCGTACTGGGGCACGGCCGATGCGCCGGCGTACCTGCACGTCCGGTTTCTGCGCAACGGCTACGACTTCGCCGCGGCGCAGTTCCTCAGCGCACAAACGCGCGGTGACGTGCTCGGCGCGATCGTGTTCGCCACCGACGGCGGCAACACCCACATCTCCCTCGACCGCCTGAAGGACGGCGCGTTCACCGCCCGGGAACTGCGTTTACGATTCGAATTCGGCGGCGCGGCGCGGTCGCTGGAACTGCCGGCCCGGCCGTTCTTGTCGAGCGCGGAGACGGTGCGGAGCGGCCACCTGCACCTGCAGATCGCCGTGCCCCACGCCAGCTTCGGCGGGGAACCGGTTCGCTGGGAGAGCGGACGGGACGAGCGCACGGCGTGGCTCGAGGGGGTGTTGTATTCCGGACCCGAGCGCGAGTTTCGCCTGGCCGAAAAGGCGCCGGCGGCGATTGCGCTGGCGCTGCGCTTTGGCGCGGGGCCGCAAGCGCCGCCGGACGTGACAGTGACCGAAGCGGGCGACCGGCTGCGCCTGCGCTGGAATCGTCTGCGGGTCGAAGTCCCCACGCGCCCGATGTCCCTCGCCGAGCTGCATCGCCAGGTGGTGACGGCTTGGGAGTGAGGCGAGGCGGGAGCCCGGGGGTGCGGCATCGTCCCGGACGAACCAGTGTCGTCAGCAATTTCGCGGCCCGGCTGGAGCGCCCGCCGCAGTCGCTGCCGCCATCCCATTCGGGCGCCTTCGGGGCGATCAGGCACCCGCGGTCTGCCGACGGGCGGCCCGCGCCGTCGTGGACAGTCGGGGAAAGTGTGTCGTGCCCCGGCACCGCTGAAGCCGGAGCGGAGCCGACGGTCCGCAGAACCCCATACCGTGGCTGAAGATAACGGGCCGCGGTGCCAGCCGGCCACCGCGGCGCCCGGGGGGCTTCCGGGGTGGCCCCGTTCCGCCAGTCCGCGCTGTGCGATCAAACGTCCAGTTGCCATCCGGCGGACCATTGTGCAGACTAATGCGATGATCCGCTGGTCTTCTGCCTTGGCGTCATTGCGAAAGACCGCCCTTTGCCGGACAAGCGGTGCGGCCTTGGTTGTGTGGTTGCTCGGAGGCCTCGCCGTTCACGGCGCGGACTGGCCCCAGTACCGCGGCCCCAATCACGACGGCACCTCGACCGAGCGGATTTTGAAGAAATGGCCCGCGCAAGGC
>CALJWR010000163.1 GCA_937976685.1 uncultured Verrucomicrobiae bacterium | reverse complement strand
CAATGGCAAAAGCCAACTGCGGAGAAGTTGGATTCCGGCCGCTCCAGCTTGAGCCTCTCGACCTGAGTGGATGCCCCTCCAACCCCTATGAAAACCACCTCAACTTAGTTTTTCGGGTTGAACGCTCGTAGGGAGCGGCGTCCTGTCGTTCTGAAACTCTCGACCAGCCAACACCTCCGTCACCAAAGCGGGTGTTCGACGATGGATCGTTTCGGCGGGAGTCCGCCAAACAAGGAAGCCGCTGCCTGCACCAACCAGCAGCCCGCGAACGCCAGGCCGACCATCAACGCGACGACCACTGGAAAGCGCAGCCAGGAGCGCGACTTCTCCGGCGCGGCAAACCGTTCGAGAACCGGTGCCACCGCCAGCCCGACCGCCGAGCCATGCACCGCAAACACGTAGAGGCCGAGACCCAAAGACAGGAACGGATTGGCGGCCCACGCCCGAACCATCGCCAGGAACACCGCGCCCAATTGCTCAAAGAAGATGCCTTGCAGCCCGGTGATCACGAACGTTTCCCAAAGCTCGAAGCGGAACCGTCGAAACGCAATCCACCACGCTGCGGCCCAGCCACCATAAAAACCGATGCCGACGATCAAGTCGGCGAAGAGCTGGGGATGAAAAAGCGCCGGTTCCCGGGCGGCGTTCAGGTAGTTGTCTGCCCAAGCGAGAGTTTCGGTAAGCGCACCGGCGAACAGAAACCAACCGAGGAAATGCAGTGCAACCGGACCGGGCAGTCGCTCTACGAGTCTGGCCAGTTGTCGCCGGAACAAGCAAGCGATCACAAACACCGTGTAGATCAGCAGCATGGGGCTTGGCGGGTGGCCCAGCAACCCAGGCAATGGCACCAGTCCGCTCAACACCAGCAATGCAGCTCGCCAATGTTGTTTCATATAAGGGCGCATCCAAACCGCCCAACTACCTAACTGAGCGACCGCCGCCGACAAGAACGCTGGAGCGCACTAAGCGATCCCGAACTGCCGCCTGGCGTCGAACGGAGACGCGGGGCGGCGGTCCGCTCCAGTGACATTGTGCGGCGTTCTGCTCATCGCTCCTCTGGCGCTCAGAAGCTGTGCTGCCGCCCTCGACTCGCCCACTCCGCGGCGTAGAGGCCTGCTCCCAAGATGACCAACCCGAAGCCGAGAACCCACATATCGAGAACCTGCGCGATCGGTGAACCTTCGGTGCTCGAAACCAAATCCCAACGCGTGTCCCAGTCTCTGCGAATCAATCCGGTCGCTGGGTCGCGCTCCGTCGAATACACGCAGCGGTGGAAATTCCCGGCCTCGAAATCGCCATGACCGTAAACAACGGTGCAGTAGCTGGAGCGCGAAAGAACCAGCAAGCCCAGCCCTACGATACAGGCGCACGCAAAGGCGACCGGCGTGTTCCTATGGCGTCGAGTCTGGTACGGTGTGCGCCGATCGCCGTTCCGGGCAACTCTCCGTGGTGAGCTTTGCGGTCTCCGCGGGACCACTATTGTGCCTTCGCTTGGGCGCGTTCGGTCAGGGTCTTCACTCGCTTCGCGAGGTCCGCGTTGCCCGTCGCGTTGCCGGCCGCTTCCAGCGGAGTGATGAGCTGCGCGGCCACTGCCTTGGCCGACGCGTCGTTGCGCTTGAGAAGTTCGTCCGCCACGGCGACCAACGCGGCCACGGCTTCTTCCTTCGTATCGGCCGCTTGCAAATGCGGCGTGATCAGTTCCACCGCCGCCACGTTCTTGATGCTGCCCAGCGCCCCGAGCAGCAACCTCTTCTCCTCCGGCCGCTGAACCACGGTCGCCGCTTCCCGGCAGATCGCCAGCCGCTGTTCCACCGGGAGGTCCGGGTTCGACGCAAAGCCGACATAGCCGCGGAGACCGAGCATCTTGTCGTTCGCCGTCGCTGCCGACCTCGCGAGATTCAGAAGGTCGGGTGCCGCGTCCGCCGTGCGCCAGTCGCTCAGCACGCGGATGGCATCCGCGCGGATGGCCGCGTCCTGACTACCCAGCGCCGCGCGCACGACTTCAAGTGCGTCTGGCCCACCCAGCGCGCCCAACACGCGCAACATCGCGGCGGACTTCGCCGCGTCGAGACCGGCGAGGCGGGAACGCACCAACGCCACGGTGCCGGCAGGATTACCCACTCGCACCGCGAGCCCGCTCAACGCTTGTTCCGCAGCGTCCAATTCCGGATTCGACTTCGCACCGGTCAGCACCCCGGCGAGCACGGGCACTTCGGCAGCACCGCCCAATTCCCCGAGCCGGCGAATGGCAGCGACGCGCACCCCCGCCTCGGCGTCCTGGGTCGCCTTGATGACGGCGGGCATCGCCTGGGTCAGGCGTCGTTTGCCGATGAGATCCAGCCCCAACGCGCGTTGGCTGGCCGCGTCGCTCGCCAAAAGCGCGGTAATGGCGGCATCGGCCTGCGGACCGGGGATGCTCGCCAGACCGTCCTGGGCGGCTTGCGCGAT
Organism: uncultured Verrucomicrobiae bacterium; assembly: GCA_937976685.1. Taxonomy (GTDB): domain Bacteria; phylum Verrucomicrobiota; class Verrucomicrobiia; order Limisphaerales; family J093; genus JADJWF01. The sequence continues at coordinate 15,324 of CALJWR010000163.1, read as the reverse complement.
TTCCCGATCCGGATCCGCGGCGAGGCTGGCGAGATCCGGCACCGCCGCGGCGTTCGCCACCATGGGCAACGCCCGCACTGCGGCCAGCCGAACGGCCTTCACCGAAGACTTGGTGAGCTCGGTGATCGCCGGCAGCGCGGATGCGTCGCCACTCAGCCCCAGCGCCTGCAGCATGACGATCTGCCGGTCGGGCGAAGCGGTCTTGAGGCTTGCCGCCAGCGTTCGGGTGGTCTCCGCCCCGGGCATTTCCTGGGCGACGCGCACGGCGGTCGCGAACAACGGGTACTCGACTTCGGCAAGACTCGCCGCAAGCAGGCGTTGCGGATCGCCAGCAGCCCGGATCGCGCCGCGCAGAGCGGCGGAGCGCACCTGGTGGGGCAGGCTGGTGTTGCGGTAATTCGCGCCAATTTCCGCCACCACTTCCCTTTTCCCGGCGGCAAACAAGGCATCCAGCCCCCGCCCGATCCCTTCGCAGAAAGCGACCAGGTTGGCTTCCGGCGTTTCGCCCACCGCCTCCATGATCGCCGCCACCGCGCCTTCCGTGCCGATCCGCCCGAGCGCCCGCGCCGCAGCCTGGGCGACATCCGGATCGGCGTCCCTGAGCCGCCGCGTCAGCGCCGGCACAGCCGCCGCATCCTTGCGCACGCCGATCGAACCGATGACCCCCACCAGCGGGCGGCCCGTGAGCGTGGCCAGTTGCGCGCGCAGCGCGTCGTCCACGGACGGATCAGGAATCGTCTCGAGCGCGTACCGCGCCATGTGGTTCAACTCCGGATTCGGCAGGAGCGCCGCCAACGCGGGAACGGCGTTCTTGGTCCCGATCACGGAAAGTTCCAGGCAGGCGTCCGCCTTCTGCTTGCGGGTGGAGTCGGCCGCTGTCAGGACCGCGAGCAGCTCGGGCTCCGACTTGGTCAGCAAGGGGGTGGGCTGTTGGGCGAAGCTCGATGGGACGGTCAACAGGAGCGTCGCCAGGGCGAGGGTGAATGAGGATTTCAGCATGGTCTTGGAGTCTTTGAAGGTGGCTGCGGATCCGGTTCAGAACATGTACGGCGCGCGCATCGCCCGGGAACGCAGGCGATTGGCCTCGGCATCGCCGATGAACTCCTCCTTCACCGGATCAAATCGCAGGTCACGCTTGAGCCACATGCAGATGTTCGCGGCGTGGACGGCGGTCATCGAACGGTGCATGACCATTTCGTGCGCCACCGGCTTGCGGCGCGATTTCACGCAGTTGAAGAAGTCCCGCACGTGGCTCATCGGTCGCTGCGTGCGGGCCATGTAGTCGCGGACAACCTTGTCGAAATCCGCCAAGAGTTCCGGCCGCGACACCTCCGGCCGCGAATAGCCGTCGGCGACCGCCACCCAGCCTTCCGGGCCGTCGAATCGCATGCCACAAGAACCGCGCCAGTGCTTGTCGCCGCGCGAGAGGATCATCTTCACGCCGTTGGCGAAGGTCGTGGCCATGCCGTCACCGTCGGCATTGTTCACGTACTGGTAATGGACCGGGGCGGTGTCCAGCAGGTCAACCCCGGCCATCGCTTGGGCAAACGTGTGTGCGCCCCATTCGCCGATGCAACTGGTGTGGAAGTCGTAGTGACCGCGCCAGCCGCCGCGGGTGTACTCCGCGTTGTAGGGCCGCCACGGACACGGTCCCAGCCACTGGTCCCAGTCGCACTCTTCCTTGGGCGGTTCGGGCTGGGCCGCCAGCCAGTCGTGGCGCATGGCCGCCGCGTCCCAGGGCGCGATGTGCGCGTAGGTGGTGTGGACCTTTCCGAGCCGCCCGCTCTTGGCGAGCTCGATGGCGAAGACGAAATTCGCCTCGCTCAGCCGCTGTGTGCCGGTCTGGTACACCCGCGCGTAACGATTGGCGGTTTCCACCACGGCCTGCCCTTCGGCGATCGTCATCGAGGACGGTTTCTCGGAGTAGATGTCCTTGCCGGATCGCATCGCCCACACGGCCGCGAGCGCGTGCCAGCGGTCACCGGTGGCGCTGAGCACGGCGTCAATGTCCGTGCGCGCGGCCAGAAACTCGCGGATGTCGTCGTACACCCTGCAATCCGAGTTACCGTAGCGGTTGTCCACCATCTTCTTCACCGCCTCGCGCCGGGTCTTTTGGGGATCGCAGACCGCCACGAACTTCACGTCCGGCTCGCCCATCATCCAGTTGAGCACGCCGGAGCCGCGTCCGCCGATGCCAATGCCGCCAAGGATGATGGTTTCGCTGGGTGGCACGGCACCGTTCAAGCCGAGCACCCGGGCGGGCACTACCAGTGGTGCTGCCACGGCACCGGCCACCAGCGCCGAACGGCGGAGAAAACTGCGGCGACTCAATGACGTGGGAAGGGTGGAAGACCAGGCAGGGTGAAAGCGTGGTGATCGTTGATTCATGGACCTAGGCTAACGACGGGCTGCCCGCGCGGGAAGTCTGGAAAGCGAAATTCTGCCGGACTGGTCACGGCGCTTCGGATACTCGCGTAGCTTTGACCGGTCGAGAATATCCAGAGACGGCGCGGGTCGTCAGGGTCCCACCGACCTCCAGTCGGCACCTGCGCCGGCTGGAAAGCCGGCGATACGGGCCGGTCGGGCGAACGGCGGTACAGATCGCGCTGGGTCGAGTTCTGGCAGGCTCTGGAACCGGAGAAGGACTGGCGCGCGGCAAGCCGAAGGCGCTGACCACACCCCGGCGGTGAGCGGCCGCGAGCTACCCGGACCGGCTTGGGCTGCCGTCCGAGGGCAGGTGTCCGGCGAGACGCCGGACAGTGCACGCGGGACGCAAGCGCTCCGCCTGCTCCCGCAGGCAGCGCGGGGCGCCCTACGCCTTCGCGCGCCGCCGCCAGAGGGCGAAGCTCAGCAGGCCGAGACCGGCGACGGCGGCGTATTTCCCCAGCTCGGGCACGGTCAGAAAGTCCAGCTCGGACGTGAAGGTGTAGCCGGGCGGGAGTTCCAGCTCGAAGGCCGCGGTATTCTGGAAACTCACTCTCTCGCCCCCAGAAAGGCCGCCCGCGTACAAGTCACCAGACAGCAAAAAGGATCTCTGACCGTTCGGGTCGGGAGATTGGACGGGCCAGTTCGTCCACAGCCGATCCAGCCGGAATCGCTGCTCAATCACCTCATCCACGACCGTATTTTCGTCCGAATGACGGATTATCAGCTCCCGCCGCACCGGTTCTCCATTTACGGCAGAAACGAATCCAAAGTCAGCATAGCCACCGCCGCGTTCTGTCGGAAGCAAGCCCCACCTGTGGGTGACATAAGGTTCTTGGAGGACTTCAAGGCTGCCTTTCAAGTGGATCCGCACCGTGCCCCAAGCCTCCTGCGTGAAGTCACCGAATACCGTGATCACATCGGAAAAGTCGACTGAAGCATATGCAGTGGAAGCACCCCAGCCGTTGCCCACCAGATAGCCGGTCGGCGATTCCGACGAACCCGAATAGATGGGCAGCGCGGCGGTGACGGCGGGCGCACGCAGCTTGCCGGTCAGCAGGTCGGCCGAGGCAAACGCGGAAGCCGCCGCGTCCCAATCAACCAGGCGGCTGTCAGCCGCCAACGAAGTGACCGGCGTGTTATGTTGGTCAGCACCGCTGCGGGCCGGGGCGCGGACCTTCAGGTCCGCGGCAGAGCCTGAACGCCGACGTCGTCGCCGGCCGGACCTGACCAACTGCGAACGCCGCGGCGGCCTCCACTTCAACGCGGCCGACACCCCCCAAACGGATTTCGCCCGAATCTCAGCCCGAATTGAGACCGAACTTTGGTTTCCGTGCGGAACCCATGCCGTCCGTACGGCGCCGCGCCGTGGCTAAAACACGGTTCCCTTGAGGGCCTTGAGCGCGTTGATCAGGAACTGAAACGCAATCGCTGCCAGCAACAGCCCCATCAGCCGCGTGGTGATCTTCATCGCGATCGGGTTGATCAGTCGCGCGCCGTGGGCGGAGACCCGGAGGATCACATAGGACAGGCCGCAAATCGCGAGGATGCAGGCGTAGAGCGCCACCTGCTGGCTGAGGTCGTGCGCCTTGCTCTCCAGAATGATGACGTTCGAAATGGCGCCAGGCCCGGCCAGCAGCGGCACGCCCAGCGGCGTGATGGCGATGTCATCCTTCTCGGCGCCCGCCGCTTTCTCCTCGGGCGACTCGCGCGTCTCGGAGGGATGGGCACGCAGCATATCCAGGGCGATCAGCAACAAGATCACGCTCCCGGCCATTTGAAATGCGGGCAGGCTGATCCCGAGGAAGGAGAAGATCTGCTGTCCCACCAGCGCAAAGAGGACTAGCACGCCGGCCGCCAGGGCGCAGGCCAGCTTGGCGGTGCGCGCTCGCTGGGCCGGCGTGTCGTTGGGCGTCATGGCCAGGAACACCGGCACGAGCGCCAGCGGGTCAATGATCACGAACAGCGAACTGCCCGCGAGCAGGATGTACTCGAACAAGCTCACCGGGCCAGTTCTGCCGCTCCGCCTCCCGCGACGCAAGCCGGTGCGAGGATCGATTCCTTCATCCCGTGGATGATCTTCTTGTCGGCCGGGCACAGCGTCACCAAGACGCCGCCGAGACGGGGCCGCGCGGCATCGCCGTCACCGCTCACTAGGTAGTAGGGACACAGCCGGACGCGCGCCGGCATGGGCACCAGCGCCTCGCGGTCGAAGTCGTAGTACTCGGCGGCGACCGTCCGCGGTTTGTGATATCGCTGGAGCACGTACGGCGAAGTGGGAAAGGCGCGGAGCGCTTCGTCCACCGCGGCGCTCCAGTCGGCCTGCGAGACGTCGCTGCCGAGGGTCACGCTGCGGGCGCCCCAGGCGGTGGGATGAAAGCCGGACACCTTGAGAATCAACCCGCGCTCGCGCTGGGACAAGACCTTGAGCTGCTGCCAATCCGTGAGGTTCAGCTCGGGAATCGCCGCGTGCGGCGGAAGCGGCATCGGGTCCACCACCCACGTGTAGGGCACGTGCTGTAGCAGCCGCCGCAAGAACCCTTCCCCAAGCTGTTGCCGCCAGAAGTCGCGCAGGTTCCGGTTCCATAGCAGCGCGAACAGCAGCTTCTCCTCGAACACCGCTTTGGGCGGCGGCGTCAGGCGGATCTGCCGGGCGACCGCAAGGTCCAGAATGCGCGGTGCGTTGGGAACGTTCGCCAGATCGAAAAGCTCGAAAAAGCGGTACACCGCGTCCCCAGTGCGAATGTCGGTGAACTGCGCGTCGTGAACCGAAAACCGGGAGCCGAGTTGTGACGCAATCCATTCCATCTCCGGTCGGTAAGTCGCCGATTCCTCCGAAACGACGATGCGCACCTGCGGTGCGTCACCGAAGATGCTGGCAAAACCGTCCAGCATACCCCGCGCGCCACCGATGATCTCGGTGGTGGGATTCCGGACCGCGGATCTCGAGTACACTGCGTTCAGCCACGCCGTCAGCCCGATGCCGCCCGGCACGGAATCCAGTTCGGTGATCGCGAAACCGTCGTCGGTCAACAGGATGTCCGGGCGGATGACGCGGGGCACGTCGTTCTTGAAGGCAGGCTGACGCTGGAGGGCGACGAGCTCAGTGGGTTTGCCCTGATCCAGCAGGTCAGCCACCCAGGCCGGTTGCTTGCCTTCGACACTCTGGCGGTAGAGCAAATTGACCGCGCGATAAAACTGGAGCAGGACGCGGCCGAGCGTCTCCAGCTCGCGGGCGAGGTGGGGGTCGAGTTCGAAGGGCTTGGGTGAAATGCGCCAGTCCTGCCCCGCGAACAAGCCGCCGACGGGAATGGCCTGCCGGATTGCGAGGGCCGCTTCTTTGGCGTCGGGTGTGGTGGTGGTCAAAGGCCCTCGCTAATTGCCGCCTGCGGGAGGCTGGCCAGCAGTGAAGCCAGTGTGACCTCGGGGGACAGGTTGTCCGCGCCCCTGACGTGCCCGTTTCGTTCCGCTGTCCGCATCGGCGGCAGACTAGACTTCTTGTCCCGGCTGACAAGCCGGCGACCCGCGCCGCGGGCAGCGCGTGCAAAACGCAGCGGCCGCCTCAAGCCAGATTCGCGGGATCCACGTCAATGATCAGCGACAAATCCTCGGGCAGCGCAAATTCCTGCTGCAACTGGTTCAGCTCCCGGCTCAGGCGGGGCATCTGCCGGGTGCGCAGCATGATCTGGTACCGGTAGAAGGTCTCCGCCCGGAGCAGCGGCGCGGGGCCGGGGCCCGCGAGGATGAGGTTCTTCCAACCGGCCAGACGCCGCTCCAGTTCGCGCCGCAGATGCTCCACCGTGAACTTCACCTTGTCCTCGTTGCGGCCCTTCAAGGTGAGCAATGCCACCCGGGTGTGCGGGGGATACTGAAGCTGCGCCCGAAACTCGATCTCCTGTTCGTAAAAGCCCACGAAGTCGTGCCGTCGCGCGTATTGGATCGCCGGGTGAAACGGCGTGAACGATTGCACCACCACCTCCCCTTCGACGTCCCCCCGGCCCGCCCGCCCCGCCACCTGGGTCAGCAGTTGGAACGTTCGCTCGCCGGCGCGGAAGTCGGGCACGTGCAGTCCCATGTCGGCGTGGATGATGCCCACCAGCGTCACATTGGGGAAATGAAGCCCTTTGGCGATCATTTGCGTGCCCACCAGGATGTCTATCTTGCCCGCCCGAAAATCACCCAGGATCCGGCGGTAGTCCTCCTTGCGCTGGAGCACGTCGGAATCCATTCGCTGAATCCGCGCGTGGGGGAACAGCTTTCCCAAGGTTTCCTCCACCCGCTGGGTGCCAATACCGGCATAGCGGATGGCGGGATTGCGGCATTTCGGATTCGGACATTCCGCCGGGGCGGGCGCTTCGTAGCCGCAGATGTGACAGCAGAGGCGTTGCGTGGCCCGGTGAAACGTCAGCGCGATGCTGCAATTCGGACAGCCAGCCACGTAGCCGCAGAGCGGACATTGCAGGGACGTCGAGTAGCCGCGGCGATTAAGGAAAAGGATCACCTGCTCGCGCTTTTCAAGCCGCGCTTGAATGGCGTCGCGCAACCGCGGCGAGAAGATGGCCATGCCCTTGTCTTTTTGGGCCTCGGCCCGCAGGTCCACCACCCGCACCAGCGGCATTTTTTGATCGTCCACCCGGGTCGGCAGTTCCAGCAGCGTGTACTTGCCCTGCTTCGCGTTGAAGTAACTCTCCATCGAGGGCGTGGCGGAACCGAGCACCACCACCGCGCCCTCGCGCTGGCCGCGCAGGACCGCGACATCCCGGGCATGATAACGCGGGGCCTCCTCCTGCTTGTAAGAGTGCTCGTGCTCCTCGTCCACGATGATCAATCCCAGCGGTTCGACCGGCGCAAAGATCGCCGAGCGCGCCCCGATCACGATCCGCGCCCGCCCCTGACGGATCTTGTGCCACTCGTCGTGTCGTTCGCCGGCCGAAAGGTGGCTGTGCAGCACCGCCACCAGCGTCCGCAACGGGCCCGCGCAGAACCGCGATTTAAACCGCTCGACCGTCTGGGGAGTCAGGGAAATCTCCGGCACCAACACAATGGCTCCACGGCTGAGCTCCAGGCAGCGGCTGAGCGCCTGGAGATAAACCTCGGTCTTCCCGCTGCCCGTGACCCCGTGCAGGAGAAACGTGCCCGCCTTCGCCCCCGGCGCAATGGCAGCGGTGATCGCCGCCAACGCCCGGGACTGCTCGGCGTTCAGCTCCAGGGCAGTACTGGGCAGGAAGCGCTCGTGCGCATAGGGGTCCCGCTCGGAGACCTGCGGTGCAATCGTCACCAGTCCCTTGTCCTCCAGACGCCGCACGGTCTCGGCCGTCGAACCCGTGAGGCGGAGCAGCTCCTGCAATGAAATGTCCCGCCATTCCTCGATGACATTCCAGACCTCCGCCTGCCGTTTCGAGAGCTTGGGCAGTTCGCCCGTCGGGGGATGCGCCTGCACAAACAACCGCTCGCGCCAGCCCTCGTCCTCGCGCCGCACGGCTTCCGGCAAGACACTCTTGAGCGCCGTCTCGACCGGACAGCAGTAATAATCGGCGATCCAGCGCGCCAGCTCGAGCACGCGCGGGGTGATGAGGCTCTGCCGGCCGACCACCTTCGTGATGGGCCGCAGATTCGTCTGCGGAGAATCCGACAAGACCGCGGTGACGCACCCCATCACTTGGCGGGTGCCAAACGGGACCTTGACCCGACTGCCCACCTGGACCTGCGCCTCGAGTTCGGCCGGCACGTGGTAATCGAACTCCTTGCGAAGCGCGATTTCGAGGGTGACCCGGGCGACCATGACGGACCAAGCGTCGGCCACCGGCAGCGTCAGCGTCAAGGCAGGCAGGGCTGGACAAGGGGGCTTTCGGGGTCTCCCGAAAGCCGCTTGCACCGATGCCGGTTGGCACGGACCTTCGTCCCGTGAGTGTTCCGACACCCTTGGCCATCATCCACGCCGGCAATCAACGCCAGGCAATGGACTGGAGTCTGGTGCTCACGAGTCAGGGGATTGAGGTCGTGATTGAAGAACTGCCGGAGCATGGCTGGGTATTGCTCGTGCCGCCGGAGGATCACGCGAGAGCTGCGCGCGCCATCGCTCTCTACTGCCACGAGAATCGCCGCTGGGGTTGGCGCCAGACCCTGAGCCTGCCGGAGTTCACCTTCCACTGGGGGGTCCTGTTTTGGTGCCTCGGCCTGATTTTCTTCCACTGGCTGGGCGAAGGATGGGCGGGGCGGCTCGAACAGGCCGGGGCGATGAACGACCGGGTGGCGGCCACCGGCCAGTGGTGGCGGGTGTTCACCGCGCAGTGCCTGCACGCGGACGTGGGCCACCTCGCCGCCAACGCGAGCACCGGCTTCCTCCTCCTTGGCCTGGCGATGGCCCGGTTCAGTCCTGGGCCGGCGATGCTGGGTGTCTTGCTGGCCGGGGCGCTCGGCAACGTGGCCAGCCACTTCATTCATACGCAACGCTACGTCGGCCTAGGCGCCTCGGGCATGGTAATGGGCGCGCTCGGAATGCTCGCCGCGCAGTGGGTCGGAGTACTCCGACATCAACCCCACGCCTGGCGGCTCGTTTTGGGAAGTTTCGCCGGCGGTGCCTTCTTGTTCATCTTTACCGGCCTCAACCCGGCCAGCGACGTCGTGGCGCACACGGGAGGCTTCCTCGCCGGTATGGGGCTTGGCGCCGGTTTGTCGTGGTTGCCCGAGCGGTGGCTGAAGGCCGCGTGGTTTGGGCACCTCTGCGGTGCGCTCGCGCTGATGGTGCTTGCCACGGCGTGGGCACTGGCGCTATCCGGCTGGTCGTGAAACCGACTTTTGCATTCTGGCGGCTGGGAATTCTGGGAATCGTGCTGGCCGGCTGCCTGTCCGGACAGGCAGCGGCCCCGCGGGGAATCGAGTTCAAGTCGTGGAGCAGCTTCCATTCGTGGAAACGAAGTTTCGGTCCGAACGGCGAATTGATCCTCACCTCACCAGTGGTGCGCACGACCATCGCGTGGGATGAATTGATCGCGTCGTGGAACGCTTCCACGCCCGGGGGCACCGGCCTGCGCGTTGAGGCCCGGGCTCTTTACCCGGATCGCGAGACCCAGTGGTACTCGCTCGGCCTGTGGTCCGAGGAAGGCCGGCGGTTTCCCCGCACGAGCGTCCGCAATCAGAAGGACGCCGATGGCGACGTGGCAACAGACATTCTGCGCCTGACGAAATCCGCCCGGCGCGTTCAAGTGCGCGTGGCGCTGGTGCCGAATGGCTGGGAAAAACCCTCGCTGCGCTTCGTGGCCATTTCGTTGTGGGGCCGGGGGGCGACGCAACCGCAACTGCCGCCGGACCGCCGCGCTTGGGGCGTGACTCTGGACGTGCCCAACTTCCTGCAGGGCGACTACCCCGGTGGTCGGGACTCCTGGTGCAGCCCCACGAGCACGGCCATGGTGCTGGCGCACTGGAGTCGCGAACGGAAGCGCCCGGATTGGGCGCGGTCCGTGCCTGAAGTCGCTGCCGGCGTGATGGACCCCGCCTGGCCGGGCACGGGCAATTGGTCGTTCAACGTGGCTTACGCGGGCGCCATTCCCGGAATCCGGGCGTATGTCACCCGTTTTTCCGATTTGTCCGAAGTGGAGGCGCACATTTCGAGGGGCGTGCCGGTGATCGTGTCGCTCAACTACGATGTTCTCCGTCAGAAGGCGCCCGGTCGGGACGCGGGGCACCTCATGGTGGTGGTGGGTTTCACCGGCGCGGGCGACCCGATCCTCAATGATCCTGGCAGTCGCGAGAACCAACGGCGAGCCTACGCTCGCCTGGACTTCATCAAAGCGTGGGACTATTCCCGCCGGACCGTGTACTTGATCCGGCCCCATTAAGGCGCCGACCGCCCGCGGCATGGCAGGTACCCGACCGAGCGCGGGAGCATCCGGCGCAAGGGCGCGCCAGCCCGCTTCGGATCTACCCGATCGCGGGCGGTTGATACGGCAGGCTGTGCGCTTCGGCTACTGCCCGGCACGTGACGCGGCCGGCCTGCACGTTGATCCCTGAGACCAGTTCCGGGTGGCGCCGGCACGCTCCCGCCAGCCCGTGATCGGCAAGGGCCTCGACGTAGGGGTAAGTCACGTTGGTCAACGCCTGCGTGGCGGTGCGGGCGTAAGCCCCGGGCATGTTGGCCACGCAGTAATGCACCACCCCTTCCTCAACAAACGCCGGGTCGTCGTGGGTGGTCGGGCGCGAAGTTTCGGCGCAGCCCCCTTGATCAATCGCGATGTCCACCAACACGCTACCGGGCCGCATCCGGCGCAGCATCTCGCGGCGGATCAGTTTCGGCGCCTTCGCTCCGGGCACGAGCACCGCACCCACCAACAGGTCCACGTTGGGCAACAGATCCATCAAATGCGACTCGCTGGAATACAACGTGTGCGCCGTGTGAAGCGTGATGTCCAGAAACCGCATCCGCTCGAGGTCCACCTCCAGAATGGTCACGTCCGCCCCGAGCCCGGTGGCCGTGCGCGCCGCATTGATTCCCGAGGTGCCGCCGCCGAGGACCACCACCCGCCCCGGCAGCACGCCCGGCACCCCTCCCAGCAGCGTCCCGCTGCCCCCGCAATGCTTCGCGAGAAAGTACGCTCCGACGTAAATGGACATGCGCCCCGCGATCTCGCTCATCGGCTCCAACAGCGGCAAACGCCCCTTCACCTCGACCGTCTCGTAGGCGACCCCGGTCGCCCCGGAAGCCAGCAGGCCCTCGGTCTGCACGCGGTCGGGCGCGAGGTGCAGATACGTGAACAACACGTGACCCGGTCGCAGCAACCCGAGCTCCGACGGCTGCGGCTCCTTGACCTTCACGAGGAGTTCCGCGCGGTCAAACACCTCCCGATGGTCGTCCACCAGGGCGGCCCCCGCAGCGCGGTAGTCTTCGTCCGGAAAGCCGGCGCCAACCCCGGCCCCCCGCTCGACCAGCACTTGGTGTCCCCGGCGGATCAACTGGTACGCCGCGGACGGCAACAACCCGACACGGAACTCCTTCGCCTTAATCTCCCTCGGAACACCGATAATCATGGGTGGGGAACTGAACCTGAGAACTTGCCCCTTCGCTTTCGAGCTGGCGGGACCAACCGCCAGTTTTGAATTGCCTCACCGCTGAAACCATGAGCGGGCCACCGACGGGATGGTTACCCGGCTTCAGCGAGTCATGGGGTGGCGGACAACACACTTCACGGCATCCTAATCCATCTTGGGAAAAGGGCCACCCTGAACCGAAACTCTTTCGCACGGAGGGCGCATCCCGGTTTCTTGCCGGGTTGAAAGCGGAAGCGCAGTGTGCGACGACCACGGTGCCCGAGAGCTTCCAATCGGGCAGGGACGAATCTCTCGCCCGGCTCCAGAGCTATGCCGGGGCGAAACGGCGGACGTATTGGCGGTAGATTGCCCCCGTTCGGGACCCCTGCCGATGGGCTCACCCGCTACTGCCCGCCGGGCCAGCACGGCCAACCATTCGGTTTGGGCCGGAGGCCAACGAGGCGTAAAAGGACTCTCAATTCTGCGGAGCCTCCATTCTGCCTCACCCAACAAAAACTGAAGGACTACGGTCCTTCCGGGAGGTTAGTCCGCCGTGTACCGGAATCTGAACCGACCTTCCGGGGCAGTGTCCCCGTTGAGGTAGAAGTCGAGGATGTTGCCGGGCTCTTGCGGGTGGTCCACCCACTTGAAATCGAAAACCAGGCGCTCGCCGGGCGAATCCCAACCGAGCGCGGACCGGGGAATCGCCAGGTGAAGATTCGGCCCCTCCATCCGGAACCTCAGCCGCAGTACCCGGTCCCAACCCCAGCCGCGGGTGTGGCGCTCCAGCCACGTCGCCTCCTCGCCCTCGCGCACCCGGTTCACGATGAAGTCGTAGCCCTCCCAGCCGGTCGCGTCATTCTGGTCAGCGTCAATCAGCAGCCACATCCAGTTCGGGTCTGTGGCCGGCGTCAGGTTTGTCCGGGTTTGCACGTGGAAACACACGTTCCCGCTGTCCCGGGCGACCTGGCACCGAACAATGTCGTTCCGGCCCGACCGGTTGGCATAACGCAAACCCAGGACCCCTCGGTGATCGCGCGGCGCCGTGTCACCGACCGCGTCGGGATAAACCGGCAGCACGTCGCGCCACTGATCGAAGCCCGCGTCCAGGTGAATGGTTTTGGGTCCGGACGCCTCCGGCAGCAGGGGCGCGCCTTTGAGGCGGCGGACATTCGCCACCAACTGAAGGTAGTAGTTGTCGCCGTGACCGCCGCGCATGGGCTCGATGTCGCGACTGAACTCCTGGTCCAGTTGATCCACGAAGACCAAGGGGCCGTCGGGCTTGCCCCAACGGCCGGCAATCCACTCGTTCCAGCCCGTTACCATCGTGAACGGCGCGCCGAGTTCGAAGGCCCTCCCCCACTGCTCCTGAAAATTGTGTCCCCAATTGACTGCGTCCGAAGCGGGATCGGTCCGACCGGCGCGGAAGCTCCGCCCGCGGGCGTCGCCGTCGCTCATGTTGGTCACGCGGCCATCGGATTGGCGCAGGTTTTGGGCGACCGATACGTTCACCTGCTCGGGCCGCGAGGGATCGTCGGTAAAGCCATACGGTTGCGGATAGGTGGCTTCCCAGTGCCAGGCGTAAGCGGTATTGGTCATGGCAAACGGCCAGTGGGCTCGCCGCAGGGTGAAGAAATCTCTCCACTCGGGACGCGCCTCGGCGGGATCGCACAGCAGGAGCGGCTTGCCCAGCCAGTTGAACCACAGCGACCGGTGGCGGCCGGGATGGTACAGTTCGCGGTAGAGGCGTTCCGCCGTGTCAGCGGCAGCGGTGTTGACCATGAAGGCAATCTGCGGCGTCCGCCCACCGGCGCGCCGGACCTCCTTGAACGTGGCACACAAGGCAAGGTAAACATCCCGGTACGTTTGGGCGTTGGTCGCGTCGAAGATCAGCGTGTCCACCCCGGCGTCAGCCAGCCATTTCGCGTGGCGGCGCAGCACCCACGGATCATCGTTGGCGTAATAACCCACCAGCGGTTCCGCCCAAAAGTGATAGACCCCGATTGGCCCCCACAATGGGGAATCGGGCTTTTCGAGCGCCCGCGGGTCGGCCGCCAGTATCTTCGCGACATCGTGCGGCTGTCCGTCGGGCCGACCGACGCGGACCTCTGTGCTCTGCCACAGAAAGTAGAAGATGCCGACAAAGCGATTGGTGCGAGGCGCACCCACGTCGGTTGCGGTGGGCACCGCGCGACCCAGGCCGTCGGTGGCGGGCCAGGGCGAGCCGGGGTTGAATTCGCCGGCCAGAAGCCGGAGGGCAACGAGCGAACCAATCAGGGTACCGCCGGGAAGCTTCATGTGTTGCTGGCATCCTACCGGGGGAAACAGCCGCCGCGAAGCCCGATTCTCGACGCCACCGTGCTGACCGCCAGCCACCGAGACGGTTTGCCGAGCGCGAAGGGCGACGGTGTCTCGCCTCCGGTCCGTCTCGGATGCGACTGACTGCCTGTCTGAAAAATCAAAAAGAGCCAATGTTCATGCGGGGCGGCGGAGCATGAGGTGGATCAGGGCGAGGCGAATCCAGTCGGCGGCGCAAGCGGTGGTCTGTTCGTGATCCCGCACCTGGTGACGGCAGTGCCTCAGCCAACCAAAGGTGCGCTCGACCAACCGGCGCTTGGGCAACACCTGAAAGCCGGGGATTTCGGCGAACCGCTTGACCCCTTCCAACACTAGTTTGCGGTGCTGGGTAGGTACCCAGGCTGGGAAGTCCGGCCCGTTGCCGCCGCCGTCCACCCAGAGTCTCCGCAGTTGGGGATAGTCGGCCCACACGGTGACCAGCAGGGAGCGGGCGCCTTGGCGGTCGGGACCGTTGGCCGGTTCGAGCGTGACGCCCAGCAGCAGGCCCCGGGTCTCCACCAGCAGGAAACGCTGGCGGCCCTTGGTTTTCTTGGCGGCATCGTAACCGACGGCCCCGCCGTGGGCGCTGGTACGAACGGTCTGGCGGTCGAGGCGGGCAGCGGTGGGTTGACCCCGTTTGACGAGGAACCGCCGCACTAGGGCTCGGGGGCGCTGGCTGAGCCGGGACCACTGGCCATTGCGGGTCCACTGGCGGAAGCGATGATAGACGGTCTGCCAGGGCGGGAAGTGTTTGGGCCGGAGCCGCCAGTGGGCCCCAGGTTTGACCACGCAGGGGATGGCGTTGAAGACTTCGCGGAGGGCGGTGCGGGGACGACCGCGCTCTCTGGCGGCGGACAGGAAGCGGCGCAACCGGCGCCATTGGTCGTGGGTGAGATCGGTCTCGTCGGTGGCGATTTTCATCGCCTGACCATCGCTGCCGCGAATGAAAGCCGTAGGAATTGCGAGTTAAATCAGGCGTGTTGTGCGGTTTTCATTTTTCGGACAGGTGCTTAACCCGCCTCACGAAAACTACCACCCGGAAGCGAAGTCATCCCCCTTGGGCCACGCTCCTCATGAGCCTCGCAAGCTGACCGTGATGTGTTGCACCGGGCAGTAGCCGCTCACCCTGCGGGCCGGTTCTTGGTAATAGGTATCTTTAGAGCAGCGGCATCCCGACCTGCTGCGTCAAATCCGGCCTGTCCAACCGCTGGGCCAGGTCGGGAAAGCCCTCGTCCAGGTCGTCGGGCCAGATTTCCACCACCCGGTAGTCCAAGACTTTGAGCCGCCGCTTCTGGTCCTCGTCGCGGTGGGGGACGTGCGGTTACTGGTGCGGGGCACCCTGAACCCACACCACGATCTTGTTCCGGTAGAGCAGATCGGCTTCAGCGACCGGGACGCCTTCGGGGTCGGGGATGATCTCGTGCTGGCACTCCGGCAGCGGGAAGTTGCGGGCCCGCAAGGCATCAACGACCGTAGGCTCCGCGCCGATGGCCCCAATTCTTACGAGTGAGATAAGAGCTTGCAATTGGTGGTGAATTT
>CALJWR010000162.1 GCA_937976685.1 uncultured Verrucomicrobiae bacterium | reverse complement strand
GACGGGGAACGGCCCCTGAGGGGCGGGTGATCTCCGCGAGGTCCGCCTGGCCCCTGTTCCGCTCCCTTCTTTAGCGTTTTGGGTCGTTGATGATGTGGCGATTGCTCCCAGTTCGGCCGGACTTCCCCTCCGGGTCAGTGCTGCCGTCGGCCTCGATTCCCGCCTGCTCACCGAAATGAGCTGACCCGCTGGCCGCCTGCCGCCCCCTCGCCAGCCTCCGCCACCGCGCGCGTGCCATGGAATCCAAAGTTTTGGGAACGGACCTTGGTTGGGTCGGCGGAGCGGGCAAACAGAGACGACACTCGTCTCGGCGGCGCGCACATGGGGAGTCGCTCAGACCCCGGCCGAGCGACAGCGCGCCAGGGACCGCAGGCCCAAGCGTCCGGTTGACGCCCCGAACAATGAGGGGAACCGACGCGCCGGCACGGGCCTCGCTCCCAGCAGGGCGCGGTCAAGCCGTCACACGACCCGCGGCGACCTCCATCTGGAGCACACCGGATGGATCAGCCGTCCCCCGCGGCACCCGTGTTACCGGGACGTTGACATCCGTCAGCCCAGCCGATTCACTTGCATGGAGCCTATGAACCGGCCAATCCGGATGGGATGGTTTGCCGTCGCCCTGGTCGCCCTTTCCACGGCATTCCCCGCAAGGGCCGTCCCGGGAGATGAACGATGGGACTTTCGCTTCAGTCGGCCGGCACTGGACGCCGGGGCAAGCGCCGCGGCTTGGTTTCGGGGGGAATTGTACGTCGGCGGTGCGTTCGAGACGGCGGGTCACAGTTTGGCGGCAGGCATCGCGCGGTGGGACGGTACGAACTGGTGGCCGGTGGGAGACGGCCTGGCCACGGACACCCTGGGGCAACTGCCGGTACTCGCGCTGGCAGTCTGGGGCGATGCGCTCTACGCCGGGGGCTACTTCACGCGCTCGGGCACCAACGCGCTGCCCGGCTTGGCGCGCTGGGACGGCACCAATTGGACCGCTGTTCCGGGCTTGGGCGGAAGGGTGAGATGCCTGCTGGCCCACGGAAATGCGCTGTATGTCGCTGGCGGCCTGCGAAGAGACGGTGACGCCAACCCTTACGGCCTGGCCAGATGGGACGGTGTGGCCTGGGACACCTTCGACAGTCGCATCGCGGAGGGGGAGCAGGTCAGCCTCTTGGCCGCGCGGGGTGACGAGTTGTTTGTTTCCGGCTCGTTCACGAGCCTGGGGGGGCAACCGATTTCATACAACGCGTGGTGGAACGGGACCGCGTGGCAGGCTTTGCCCGGACTGACCAACCGGACCTTTTGGGCGCTGGCCGTTCACCAAGGCGAGCTTTACGGCAGCGCCTCATTCACCTGGATCGGCCAGACGGCGGCCACGAATCTGGCCCGGTGGGACGGCACGAATTGGTGGCCGGTCGGTGACGGCCCCGATCAACCGCCCGCACGTCTGCTCTCCACCGGCACCGGCTTGTTCGCGGTCGGCGCCTTCAAACAGATCGGCGGCCAGGCCGCGGACGGCGTCGCCCGCTGGGACGGGGCACAATGGCAGCCGCTGGGGCTGAACACGTGGAGAACCGGCCAGAGCCCGTCCGCACTCTGTGTCGGCGACAGCAACCGGCTTTTTGCGGTCGGCTATTTCACGCGCGTGGCCGGACAACGCGCGGGACACGTGGCGGAGTGGACGGGCGAGGCCTGGCGGCCTTTGGTGGCCGCACCGAGTCTGGCGCTCTCCGACCACTTTGTGCTGTTGATGGCCCTGGCGACGGGCAGCGAGGGCCTGTTCGCCGGCGGGTCGGTGACGGATGAACAGGGCCAGCTTGGGGACGGCGTGTTTCTGCTGCGCACCAACACTTGGCAACGGTGCGGTTGGTTCGGCAGCCGCCGCGTCTTCGCCCTGGCCATCCAGGGCACGAACCTCCTGGCCGGCGGGCGGTTCACCCAGGTGGACGGTGTGGCCGCGACCAATATCGCGCGGTGGGACGGGGCGACCTGGCAGCCGCTGGGCGACGGCACGGATGCCGAGGTGTTTGCACTGGCCACGGACGGCACGCGGGTTTACGTCGGCGGCGCCTTTACCAACGCCGGAGGCGTGGTTGCCCCGCGCATTGCGTGTTGGGACGGCACGCACTGGAGCGCCCTGGGGGCAGGAATGAGCAACGGGAGCGTGTCAGCACTGGCTTGGGCAGAGGGGCGGTTGTATGCGGGCGGTTCGTTCACCAACGCAGGCGGCGTCCCGGCTCTGCGCATCGCCTGTTGGGACGGCGAGCAGTGGCAGCCGCTCGGCGCGGGGGTCGAAGGGACCAACGCGTCGGTCAACTCTATCGCCGTCGGCGGCTCGAACGTGTATGTCGGCGGGCGGTTCACGCTGGCGGGCGGCGCGCCGGCCAACAACGTCGCCCGGTGGGATGGCGCCCGCTGGTGGCCGCTGGGCAAGGGCACGGCCAACGGCGTGTTGGGGTCGTCAGGTATCGTGTATGCCCTGGCAGTGCGGAAGGACGGGGTTTACGTGGGCGGACGGTTCACTACTGCAGGCGGTCTGTCGGCCTGGGGTCTGGCCCGCTTCGACGGCACCAACTGGAGCACGCTCGGGTCGGGGCTGCGGCCGTGGACGCGGACCGCAGCGGGCTACGTACGAGCCTTGGCGTGGGCGGGCGAATCGTTGTGGGTGGGCGGGCTGTTCCCTGCCGCCGGCAACCGGGCCGCTGCCAGCCTGGCGCGCTGGGTGGAGGTGCCGGAGATCCAACTCGCCCCGCCGCGGCGCGTGGCGGCCGGGGGCTGGCAGATCGAATTGAGCGGCCTGCTGGGGCTGCGCTACCGAGTCGAGTCCAGCGAGGATCTGACGCGCTGGTCGGCGCTTGGGGGCGGTTGTGCGGACGCAGATCAGGTTGTGTTCCAGGATGCCGGCGCCCTGTCCGGACGGTTCTACCGGGTTGCCCTCGAAGAGTAAGGCCCCGCAGCCCGCCCGCCGCAGGAAATCGGCTCGGATACCGGCTGAGTCCTTCATGAGGACGGCCACTGGCCGGGGAGAGTTGTCAGCAGGACTCAACAATTCCTCAGCCCTCGAATAGGACCGCCCGCACCACCCTCGTCCCTTGTTTCGTCAGCCGACCGTCAAAGCGAGTCGCCCCCGCCGGCCAGACGGGGCCGTTGCGGGGGCGGGCTGAAGCGCAGGAGCCAGGCGCCGAAGTAAATGGACGCTACTTTTTCTTCGGCTGGGCGGCAGACATGGCAACGCCCAGGGCTTTGAGTTGCGTCTCCAACTCGATCAGCGACGCCCGAAGCTTGCCAGCGTGTTCGTCGGCGGCTTGTGCCACGGGTTTGACCGCTTCGAGACCAGCCCGGGTCAGGTCCGTGGCGAGGTACTTCTGAATGTCCACGATGTCGGCTTCGAACGCGCGGTAGTCCGCGGCCGCTGCGGCAGCGGCAGACGCGAGCTTCTGCAGTTTGGCGTCCACCTCCTGGCGGCGTTCAAGGCCGCGCGATTTGATATCCTCGTTTTGAATCTTTGCCAGTTCAGCGTCCCAGGCTTTGATGTAATTTTGCCGGTTGGCCTGAATCGCGATTCGGCGTTTCCGGGCACCGTCCGCGATGGATCCCATCTTCTTGGCGGCCTTGACGAACTCCGAGTATTGCTTGCGCAGGTCGGAGCCGGGCGCGTCCATCATCTGATTCAGGGCGTTCATTACGAGCCCGATTTGCTTGCCGCCCTGCTGAACTTCACGAGCCAGGGTCTGAAGGTCGGCCGCGGTTTTCTGGCCTTTTTTGTAAGCTTGAGCCTGGAGCGGGGCGGCCAGCAGGCAGGCAAGGGCGACGCTTGCCAGCCAGACAAAGCGGGCCAGGCGGCGAGCGGGCTGTGAGTTTGAGTGGCAAACGGTGTCGGTGTTTATCGGTTTCATTTCGAGTGACGGCGGGAACAAGGTGATATGGACCAATCGCTTGATTGAGTGGGATGGATAGCCCGCCCCGGATCAGAAGTCAAGTCCGTGGAACGGTCGGGGGAGGGCGCCCCTCAATCATTACGATTCGAATGGGGTTGACAGTTTGAGGGGGAGGGCAGGAGCGCTTGGAGGACGTGGCGGACGAGGACTCGCGGCGCGCGGGCGTCAGC
Organism: uncultured Verrucomicrobiae bacterium; assembly: GCA_937976685.1. Lineage (GTDB taxonomy): Bacteria > Verrucomicrobiota > Verrucomicrobiia > Limisphaerales > J093 > JADJWF01. The sequence goes on along the minus strand of CALJWR010000162.1, from coordinate 107 downwards.
CGCTGGCGGCGGCCAGTCGGGGACGGCCCGGAGCGTGCCTCAACCACACCCCCTGCGCCCAACGCTGCCACCAGTTCAGCCACGCCCCCGGCACCCGCACCCGCGCC
>CALJWR010000161.1 GCA_937976685.1 uncultured Verrucomicrobiae bacterium | reverse complement strand
CGATGCGCCGGGGGACTGAACGGGCTGGCAGAGCACTTCATGCGGCGAAGGTACGGGCCGGCTGGCGGCTTTTCGAGAGCCAAGTTCCCGCTCGGCGGCCCGCCCGTTTGTCGCACGAATTTAGAAAACCTCGACCGGGAGGTCGGTGCCCGCGCGCACGGTTTGGGCGATGCGCGAGAGACTGCGAAGGGGCAAATGACCGCACTCCGGATGAATGATTGCCCGCATGGCCGAGTACACCTGCACCAGCGCGATCTTGGCCCCTGCATCGCGTAATTCCCGCAGCCGGGCGACGAACTCGGTGATCTCCTCCTCGGGCGGCTCCTCGCCGTAGAAGCGCGGAAACAAACTTTGAATGACCACGGGCCGCTGGCGGGCCAGCACGAGGATGTTCTCCAGCACCTTCTCCAAGGGCACGGTCGGACGATTGATGCGCTCGTAGTAGGCCCGCGTACCCGCCTCCAGCTTCAGCCAGATTTCGTCCTTGGGCGTGAACAACTGCAGGCCGGCCCGGACCGGTGGCGTGTCCAGTCCCGTCGCATTCGAGATCAAGACGAGTTTGAAGAACGGGACTCGTCCCAGCGCCCGCAGATGCACGACGTCGCGGACCACCTCAGCGAAATTCGGACTCAGGGTCGGCTCGCCGTCACCGCTCAGCGCCACGTGCCGAACTTGCAACAGTTCAGTGGGCAGGTTGTCAAACCCCGGCAATGCCTGCAGTCGCTCGTCGCGCGCCAGCCGCAACGTTTGCTCCAGCTCGCGCACCATCGTCGCCACGTCCAGCACGGAGTCGCGCGGGGGCACGGCCCGGTTCACCTCGCAATACACACAGTCGAAGTTGCATCGCTTGTCCGGATTGAGATTGATGCCCACGGACAAGCCGTGGGCCCGGGGCGACACGAGGACATATACGAACCGGTTGTCCAGGAAGTTGCGGGCGTAGCCGCACGCCGTTTCCCAAACACTCCGGCTGGGCGGCGCCTCCAGTTGGGCGATCGCCCGACGCGGTTCTGCGACGGTTGTCATACTCAGTGCGCCGACCGCGTCCGGCCCCCTTCCAGAGCCGACCTCGCAGCCAGTCACAGCGTCCCGAGTATGCGAATCCGCCGCGACGCGGCTTCACTCAATTTGTGAAAGTCACAACATTATTTGCCATCGCGGCAGGCTCCAAATTGGCCGCGAAGAGGCATGATGGCGGCCCCACGCCGACCAACCGGAGGCAGTCGCGCCGGCTGTTCTCTTCCCCCGGGAGCCCGACCCGCAAGCGCGAGCGGGTCAATCGCATCGCACCAGACAGTCCGTGAGCAACCTCCGCGCGCGCTCGTTGTCGTCGGAGGCGACGATGACACTGGTCCAACCGGCGTCGCGGCGCAGGATGCGCATCGCACGAATGTTGATGCCCGGCTCCCGGAAGCGGGCCGCCACCTTCGCCAGCGCGCCGGGTTCATCCTTGACGCGGATGACGAGGACTTCCTCGCTCATGGCGTGGAAACCGCCATCCGCGAGGGCCCGCAACGCCTCATCGTATGGCTCGGCCCGGAGCAGAATCACACCGTGGGCGTGGTCGTCCGTGGCGTCAATGTCCACGATGTTGACCCCCCGCGCGCCGAGGCATTCGGCGATGTCGGCCAGGGTTCCCGGCCGGTCGGGCGGGGTAATGATGGTGATCTGTTTCATGGGGCGGCTGAAGAGGAAAGCGAGGCCGCGATCTCGGCCACCACGGCATCCACCGTTGCCCGGGTCACGTGGGGCATCGTGATCAGGTGGGCGATGTTGTGGCTCGGGGCCATCTGCCAGCGCGCGATCACCCGCTCGCCCGGACGCGGAAAAACGACGGTGATGGAGTTCCGGTGGCGCCACGCGGCAATGCCTGCGGCCTTGAAGCGCTCGATCGCGTAATCCGCCAGGGCGAGCGACCGGAGGGCCCGCCGGCGCAGACCCGCTTCCCCGCGACGCTGGATCGCGCTCCACAAAACCAGGGGCGTCAGCGCGTTGCGGCTGCCCGCGATGGTCGTGTCCATGCAGCCCACGTATTCCACCGAACGCGCGACCCGGTCCACGTGCCGCCGCCGCGCCAGGACCACGCCGCAGGGCATTGGCGACCCGATGAACTTGTGTCCCGACACGGCGATCGAATCCACGCCCGCATCGAAGCCGAAGGGCTGCGGCTCCGCCACCCAGGGCAGGATCATCCCGGACAACGCCGCATCAGCATGGATGTAGTGCCGGACGATCGCCAGATCCGCGAGAATTGAGCGAATCCGTGCCAGGTCATCCACCGCCCCGTGCATGGTGGTGCCGATGTTGGCGAAGATGATCGGCGGCACATCGCGATGGAGCCGCAGGGTTTCCCGGAGATCGTCGTAGTCCATTTCGCCGTCCTCGCGTCCCCGGATCATGATGCTCCGCGCGCCGAGCACACGCACGACCTTGGCCGCCGAGTAGTGGGTGTGTTCGGAGAAATACACCATGCCGTCCGGGAACAGTTCGCGCGCGAGGAACAGGCCGTACAGATTCCCTTCGGTCCCGCCGCCGGTCACGTAACCCCACGTTTCGCCAGGTGGGGCGCGAAGGTGTTTCTGGAAGAACTCGATTACCTCGCGCTCGAAGGCGAACGTGTTTTCGCGGTAGAAGGAATCGGCGAACGGATCGCCCACGTTGTTCAGCGAAAACCCAAGAAACGGCGTCAGTTCCGGGCACTCGTAGTCCTGGCTGACGGGGTAGCCGACCAGACTCGGCGCCAGCGATTGAATGTCGCGATGAAAGCGGTCCAACCGCTCTTGGGCAGCCGGCGGCAATGGCGGCATCGGCTCGATGTCTCCGAGGAGGTCCGGCGTGTTCATGGGTAGGCTTCGGGGGACGCCTGGGCGCCACACGACGCTGCTGCCGCCGGGCAGGCAAGTTCCAGCGTCCGCAAGATTCGCCGCAACTGTTCAGCAAGCGTCGTCCGGTCACCATCGTTCCAAATCACAAAATCCGCCGCGGCCATTTTTCGTTCAATCGGCCATTGGGCGGCCAGCCGACCCGCCAACTGCTCGTCGGACCAACCCCGTTCGCGCAACCGCTCGCGCTGGACTTCGGCCGAGCAGGCCACGCACACCGTCACGTCCACGCTCTCCTCGGCCCCGGTTTCAAAAAGCAATGGAATCACCACCACGCCGGCGGCAAGGCCCGTGCGTCGCCACGAGTCTGCCTCGGCCAGCCAGCTCGCCCGTATGCGAGGGTGAAGGATCGCCTCCAACCGCTGACGCGCCTCCCGGTCGGCGAACACACGAGCCGCCAGAATCTCCCGCCGTAATCGGGCGCCCTCGTCGAGCACGTCGCGGCCAAACGCGGCCACGATTTCCCCGAGCGCGGGTTCGCCGGGAGCCACCAGCCGCCGCGCGACGAGATCCGTGTCGCAAACCGGCAGCCCCCATTGCTCCAGCGTCGCCGCGGCTGCCGACTTGCCCATGCCGGTCCCGCCGGTGAGGCCGATGAGTTTGAAGCCCGCCGGCGGTCCTGCGGACCTGTCACCAGAGAAACCAGGCAGCGTGTCCGGGCCCCGGCTCATCGTCGTCCTTCCGCCCGCAAGAAGGCCACCAACTCGGAGGGCTTGTCCGACTGCAGGCCTTCCGCCCCCAGCGCCAGTATCTGCCGCCAGAACGCCGGGCCTTCCCGCGGCCCCTGAATGTCGAGCCAGACTTGGAATCCGTGCGCTTGGGCCGCCCGGACCGCCGCGGCCGTGTACGCCGATGCCGGCCCGTCAAGGATCTCGACCGGATACCGCTGCTTGAGCCGCGGGAGCCCCTGGTCCGTCAGGTCCTCGAGAGCGGGACTGACCATGAGGGGCAGTTCGGGCGCCACCTTTCGCCACGCTGCCTCATTCCCGAGCCGGTCGTACACCACCGTCCGCCCGGTCATCGCCGCTTCGCGCAACAACCGCGCGACGACTTCCCGCGCGCCGTCCTTGAAGTCAAGATACAGGCCCGCCCGGCCCCGCAGCAGCGGGAGAGCGTCCGACAGCCGGGGAACCATCTCGGCCCGGTGCGCTTGCCCACGGTATTTCAACCGCAACTTCCCGATGTCGCTCCAGTCGAGGTCGGCCACCGGCCCGTGACCCGTGGTCGTTCGGTCCACGGTCGCGTCATGCATCAGGACATGCTCGCCGTCGCGTGTCCGCCGCACGTCGAGTTCCACGTAGTCCGCGCCTCCGCGGATGGCCAGTTCGATCGCCTGGAGCGAATTCTCCGGGGCGTGCGTGTGCTCTCCGCGATGAGCGACCACCACCGGCTGAAAAACGGCCGCCGGAATCCGGGCGGCAAACGTCCGGCTGGTGGCGGCCGCGGCCAGCGTCCCGAGGAATTCACGGCGGTTCACAGCGCGAATCTACGCTGTCCCGCCTCGGAGGCGAGTCCGAAGCCGTCGCAGCGCCGGCAGTCGTCATGCCGACGACTCGCTGAAACGGCGGCCATGTTGGCTTCGTCCGCCGTCGTTCCGGACAGGTACTTTTTCGGCCGTGACGCAAAGGTTGACTCGCTCCCCGGCCCGCGCGACGTTGACCGGCACCAGGCATACGGCAGCCCGGGCATCCCATGATCACCGGTCACCACTCCGCCCTATGAACCGTCGCCAGTTCTTGTTCAACAGCGTTGCTGCCAGCGTCGGCCTCGGTCTCACCGGAGTCGCCGCGGATGGCAGTCTCCGTCGGAAATTCACCTTGAGCCTTAGTCCCGGCAGCATCGGGGTGGGAGTGAGCCAACGGGAAGCCATCGAGTTGGCGGCCCGGCATGGGTTTGAGGCCGTCGAACCTTACGGGGGCGAGTTGGCCCGGCTGACCGCCACCGAACTGGAGGCGATGGTCGCGCTCCTCCGCGAGAAACGATTGGTCTGGGGCGCGGCGGGGCTGCCCGTGGATTTCCGCGGTAGCGACGAGAGATTCAATGAGGGGTTGAAACAACTCGCGACGCAGGCGCCGGCGTTCCAGCAGGCTGGCGTCGAGCGGGTCGGCACTTGGTTGTCACCCGCCCACGGTTCCCTTACCTACCGCCAAAACTTCGACCTCCATCGGCGGCGTTTGCGGGCTGTGGCGGAAGTCCTGCGCGATCACGATCTCCGGCTGGGCTTGGAATACGTGGGCACCATTTCGTCACGGGCGCGGGCACGCCACCCCTTCATCCACTCCCTCGCCGAAACGCGCGAGCTGATGGCCGAGATCGGCACCGGCAACGTCGGTGTGGTGCTGGATTCCTGGCATTGGTGGCAGGCCGGCGATACGGAGGACGAACTGCTGGCGCTGCGACCGGAGGACGTGGTGGCGGCGGACCTGAACGACGCTCCAGCCAACGTGGCGAAAGATCAGCAGCAGGACGGCCGCCGCGAGCTGCCGGCGGCCACGGGGGTCATTCCGGTCGCGACCTTCCTCCGTGCCCTGGCGCACATCGGGTTTGACGGGCCGGTTCGCGCCGAACCGTTTAACCAGGCGTTGAACAATTTGGACAATGAAGCCGCCTGTGCGGCGACCATCGGCGCCCTGCGAAAGGCCCTGGCACAGGCCAATCTGGAAGCATGACCGACCCCGCAGAGTTGCCAGCGGCGGAAGGGGGGCCGGTCCCCTTGCCTGTTGACGGTGTCCTCGACCTGCACCCGTTCCGCCCGAGGGACATCAAGCCGCTGGTGCTTGACTACCTGGAGGAGTGCCAGCGCGCGGGCATTCGTGAGGTGCGCATCATCCACGGGAAGGGCATTGGCGCCATGAAACAAACCGTCCACGCCTTGCTGGCCCAGCATCCGGCGGTGATCGAGTTCCACCTGGATCACGCGCTCTTCGGCGGCAGTGGGGCCACGATTGTCCGCTTGCGCGGATAAGGCCGGCTCCGGCAACGCTGGCCACGCGATCGCTCTCGCGCGCCGAAGCTCACGCCCGCGGTGGCTCGGAGGGCGTCAAGTCCACCGCGTCACCAGCGGAAGCCAGGGTGCTGGAGTCCGTCGGCACGTCGCCAGCCCGCTCCCCGATGGCACGCTTCAAGGCTGCCAGCTCCCGTTCCAAGTCGGCCATGCGGCGGATCAGTTCTGGCACGCGGTCGCGCGCGACGATCATGCGCTTGGCCTGCCGGTCCGGCTGGGCCGGGTAGCCGAACCACGACTCACCCGCCGGGATGTTGTGCATGACGCCAGACTTGCCGCCCACGGTTACCCGGTCGCCGATCTTCAGGTGACCAACCAGGCCCACTTGTCCGGCCAGGGTCACGTAGTTGCCAAGGGTCGTGCTGCCGGAAATGCCAACTTGGGAAACGAGGATGCAATGCTCGCCGATGACAACGTTGTGCGCGACCTGAACCAGGTTGTCTATTTTTGTACCGCGACCGATGATGGTGGGTCCCAGTGCGCCCCGATCCACCGTTGAGTTGGCACCGATCTCGACGTCGTCGTGGATGATGACATTGCCGATCTGTGCGACTTTCAGATGCCGCCCCGCGTCGAATACATAGCCGAAGCCATCGGAACCCACGACCACCCCACCGTGCAACCGGACCCGCGCGCCAAGCTGGGATCGGGGGTACAACGTCACCTGCGGAAAAAGGTGGCAGCCCTCACCCAAGGAGCAGTCGTCACCGATGTAGTCGCCACCTTCGAGAACGCAACGTGGGCCCACGACAACCCGTTCCCCGATGACCACGTAGGGCCCCACATGGGCGGAGGGATCTATCTGCGCAGACGCCGCAATCAGAGCCGTAGGATGGACGCCTGGCGCAAAGGCACGCTCCGGGAAGAACAGCGGCAGCACCCGGGCAAAGGCCACCCGCGGATCCGCCACGCGAATCAGGGTCTTGGCGGCGGAGTTGAATCCGCTGCCGACGAGGACCGCCGACGCCGCGCTCTCGATGGCGCGGGTGAAGTACTTCTCGTTCTCTGCGAAAGTCAGGTCGCCGGGACGGGCGAGGTCGGCGCGGGCGAAGCCGGTGAGCAGAAGCGCAGGATCACCCGCGACTTCGCCCTGCAAGTGGGCAGCGATTTCCGCAGCGGTGTATTTCATGACGGAGGCAGGCTGGGATCAGATGCCGCGCTCCGTCACGATGCGATTGTGGGCGTCCAAGACGATGACGCGCGGCTGCCACCGGGCGGCGTCGGCCGCTTCGACGGTGGCGTAGCTCATGATGGTGATGGAGTCGCCCACCTTGCCCAAGTGCGCCACGGCGCCATTCAGGATGATGGCTCCGGAGCCCGGCTCACCAGGAATCGCGTACGTCTCGAACCGCGCCCCGTTGGCGGTGTTGCCGCACAGAATGCGCTCGTACGCTACCAAGCCCGCCTTTTCCATCAGGTCCCTGGCGATGGTGAGGCTTCCCTCGTAGTTGACATTCGCGCCGGTAACCCGGGCGCGGTGAAGCTTGGATTTCAAAAGGTGAATCTGCATCGAACCACTCCGCAACCCGGAGCATAGGCCCGGCCCAGAGGCCGCGGCAACTGCCGTTTCGAGAACGCTACATTCGCTCGGCCGTTTCGATGCCGAGCAGGTTCAGGCCCTGCTGCAGAACGCGCGCGGTGATTTCACACAGCGCGAGGCGGCTGGCACGCTGCCGCCCCTCCGCCTTCAAGACCGGGCACGCCTCGTAGAACCCGGTGAAGTGGCCGGCGAGTTCGAACAGGTAGTTGCAGAGGTAATTCGGCCGGTATTCGTCTGCCACCATCTCAACGACGATCCCGAAGTTGAGCAGATGTTTGGCAAGCCGGAGTTCCTCCGGGGTGGTCAGTTCGAGGGCGACCGCCCCGGAAGGTTCCCAGCGGTTCTCAGGGTCATGCTCCGCCTGTTTGCGGAAAATGCTCCGGATGCGGGCGTAGGCATACTGGAGGTAAGGCGCCGTGTTGCCGCTCAGGGCAAGCATCTTTGACCAACTGAAGACGTAGTCGCTCTGCCGATTCGGCAGGAGATCCTGATACTTGACCGCGCCGATACCGACGATCCGCGCAATGTCGCGCCTCTCGGGTTCGGGCAGATCGGGATTCTTCTCCGTCACGACCTGGAGCGCGCGCTCCTCGGCCTCGTCCAGCAGGTCGGCCAGCTTCACCGTATCGCCCGCTCGCGTCTTCAGGGGCTTGTTGTCCTCGCCCCGAATCGAGCCGAACCAGACATGCGCCAGCGTGACGGCGACGTCCGGCTTCCAGCGGCGGAAGGCTTCAAAGACCTGTTTGAAATGCAACTGCTGGCGACCGTCCGTGACGTAAATGATCTCCTGCGGTTGCCAGGTCTCGACCCGATAGGCCAGCGTGGCCAGGTCGGTCGTCGCGTAGTTGAACCCTCCGTCCCGTTTCTGGACGATCGTCGGGGCGTCCTTCAGTTCGGGATGACCATCGAAGAAGACCACGACCGCGCCCTCGCTTTCGCGGGCAATGCCTCGCGCCCGGAGGTCCTCGACCACGGCCGGGAGGCGCGAATTGTAAAAGCTCTCGCCCAGCGTGTGATCGAACCGCACGCCGAGTCGCGCATAGATCGCATCGAACTGGGCTTGCGAAAGCCGCTGCATTTCCCGCCAGATCGCGAGATTTTCCGAATCGCCGGCCTGCAGTTTGACCAACTCGGCCCGGGCCGATTCGAGGAGAGCCGGGTCAAACTCTTCCTTTTCTGGATCACAACGCGCGTTGATCGCGCGGTAAATCCGCTCCAGCTCGCGCAGCGGGTCGGCCGCCAACGCGTCGCGATCCAGGATGCGTTTCCAGCCCACCAACAACATGCCGAACTGCGTCCCCCAGTCGCCAATGTGGTTGTCGGTCATCACCCGGTGCCCCAGCAGGCGGAGCGTCCGCGCCAGGCAGTCGCCCAGAATCGTGGAGCGGATGTGGCCCACATGCATGGGCTTGGCCACGTTCGGCGAGCTGAAATCGAGGACCACCGTGCGAATCGGATCGGCCCGAGGCACCAGCGGACGGCCCCCCGCCAGCACTTCCCGGAGGACGGTGGCAAGCGCGGAGGGAGAAACGCGAAAATTGAGAAAACCCGCTCCGGCAACCTCGACTGAACCGCACCACGCGCGCACATCGAGACGCGCGATGACCTCGGCGGCGAGCTGGCGGGGGTTGAGCCGCCGCGCCTTCGCCAAGCCTATCAGGGCGTTGGTTTGGTAGTCGCCAAAGCGGGGATCGGGACACGGGCGAACGCGAATCGCGGGAAGATCAGCGTCCGGAATGACGTTGCCAACGGCCTCCCGAAGCCGTGATTCAAGGACAAGGTGCAGCATGAAAAGCAGATTCCGAAAGCGAACGGGGCGCGGAAAGCAGGCGCGGGCGAACCCGGTGATCAGCGTTGCCCCGAATACGCCTTGATGACGGCGTACATGGCGGCGGCGTCGGGAGCAGTTTCCAGCGCCTGTCGCAGTTCCTTCCGGTGCAGCATCTTCGCGATGTCGGCCAACGTGTGCAGATGTTTCTGAAACTGCCCCTGGGGCACGAGGAACAGCATCACCAAGGTCACCGGTTGATTATCCAGCGCTTCGAAGTCGGCCCCCTTCATCGAACGCCCCAGCACGCCAACGACATCCGCGATCAGATCCGTGGAGGCGTGGGGAATGCCGATGCCAAACCCGATCCCGGTGCTCATCGAAAGTTCGCGCTTCTTGACCGCGGCCGCGATCGCGTCGCGGTGCTGTGGTTGAATGCGCCCGCACCGGACGAGGTGGTCCACCAATTCCTCGATGACCTGCCAGCGATCGGTCCCCACGAGATTTGGTACGATGTTGTCCGGCTGCAGGATGTCGCCCAGAGTCATAACGGAATACTTCGCTCGTCGGGATTGCGCCCCAAGGCATCCCCCATTTCAAGCGCGAAGTCCGGGAGCTTCGCGGGTCGCAGTAGCCAGCCAGGCCGCTGCCGTTGAAAACCCAAGCCCGGCAGCAAAGCGCACTGCGGACGACTCCACGGTGCCGTTCGACGAGGCCTCCGTGGTCGGCCACGGCTCACAGTCGGGTCACCGGACCAGTTCCAGCGTGAGCTGATTGAAATAGTTCGCGCACTGCGCCACGGCCTCCAGGTTGTTGTCGAAGTCTTTGGAGTACTCGAGGCCGATCATCGTGGGTCGGAGGCCGAGCCGGTGGATTTCGCGGAAGATTTCCTCGGACCGCCCCTGGCCCGTGCCCCACGGCACATCCGATCCCTGCGGCGAAATCTCGCTCAGATCATGCATCTGGAGCGTGATGAGCCGCGCGCCCAGTTTGCGGATGCCCTCGACCGGATCAATCCCGGCCCGCATCCAATAGCCGACATCGGCCGCCGCACCGATGCGCGGTCCGCGTCCGGCGCAGACCTTTAAGATGGCGTCCGGGCTCCAGTAATGCGGCGACGCCTTCTGGTCATGGTTGTGCAGCGCCACGTTGATGCCGTACTCGTCGGCGAACCGTTCGATCACGTCCAGCGACTCGACCTTGGGCTCGGTCATGAACGTCTCGAGGCCCAGCTTGCGGCCAAACTCAAACACCTTCCGGCAGCCGGCTTCGTCGCCGGGAATTTCCTGAAGGTAAAACGTCAGCAGACGCACCCCGGCGTCGGCGAGCTTTAGGCGAATCGCGCACAGTTCATTGTCACTGAGGCCGGGCTCGAAATTTTTCGGGATCTCGGCGCTGACCTTCTGGAAGCTCAAGCCGCCAACAAACGGCAATCCGAGTTTCACCGCACGGTCCACCGTTTCGAAGAACGTGACCCGGTGGAATGTGTACGCCTCCACGCCCAGCCGCCAGCCGAGCTTCTCCTGCGCGCGCAGCGCTGGCGTCAGCCAGGCACTCGCGGTGGTGGGCGCGGGCAGATCGCCGAGCGCAAACTGAATCGCGTCGAGGTAAAAGCGAAGCATCCGCGCATCCCAGAACACGTACGGGTTGTGCGCAATCGTGCAATAAAACGTCCGGCCGCGCCCGTGGCTGCGGAGCCAGGCCAGCGCGAAATCGTTGTCCGCGCGCTCAAGCTGACCGAACGCACGCCCCTGCTTCAGGTCGGTCTTTTCGGTGTCAATGCTGAAAAGCACCCGCACCCGCCGCCGCGAGTACGGGTCGCCCACCCGGAAGAATTCGTCGCGGAAGTCCCACCCCTGACCGCCGAAAGCGGCGTTCACCGGATGGCCGGGATCGTCGAGCTTGATGAACACGTGCTCGGTGTTTTCGCGGTGGTTGGCGCCGCGCGCCCCAATCAGGTAGCCAAATTCCGGCCAGTCCTCGACCGCTCCCGGCCACTGCGTGAACGCCACCGTGGTTCCGTGGACACCCAGCAATCCGCCGCCGGCGGTAACGAACTCGACCAGGTTTTGACGCAGCTCGGGGTCCGTGAACAAGTTGCCGACGCAGTTGTTGATGAACACGGCATCGAACTGCTTCAAGCTTTCTCGACGGAACACCCCGGGATCGCGGCTGACAACCGCCTGAAAGGCGCCGGTCTTCTCGCCCATGAGGGTGAAGGCGTGGTTCGCGTACTCGGCCGAGGGATGTCCGCCATAGCCAACGTTGTGGACGAAGAGCAGCAGTTTGCGGGGCTTTTGCGGCACGGCGCTGGCCTGGGCCGGCAACGCGGCATGGATCTTGGCGAGGTCGGTTTCAGGGATGGGCCGAAGGTCAGAGGCATTGAGCGGGGCAACCGTCAGAGCGACTACCGGGAAACCGAGCCGTGCCGCGGCCACTAAACGTTCGAATGGGATCATCGTTTCCGGAAAACTGCCGAAGAGTCATCCCGCCCGGCAAAGGAATTCCGCAAGGAATCCCCACCGCGACCCGCCGCCAGTTGCCAAGGCGACCCACCGTTCGCTAGGGTGGCGGGACGTTGACATGAGCGAAAGTGCATCCACGGGAATCGGTCCGGACTCTTACACCGCAGGAATTCCCAAGGCCTACGAACCGCAGGCTGTCGAAGAGAAGTGGTATGCCTTCTGGGAAAAGGAGGGCTGTTTCACGGCGAACGCCCAATCGCCGAAGCCCGCCTATTCCATCGTGATCCCTCCACCCAATGTCACCGGGGTGCTGCACATGGGGCACGTCCTGAACAACACCATCCAGGACATCCTCGCCCGCAAAGCGCGCATGGACGGCAAGGAAGTCCTCTGGCTGCCGGGCACCGACCACGCCGGCATCGCCACGCAGGCGGTCGTCGAAAAAGCTCTCCGCAAAGAGGGCAAGATGAAGCACCGCGACGACCTCGGGCGCGAGAAGTTCCTCGAACACGTCTGGGCCTGGAAGGAAAAGCACGGCGGCATCATCATCCAGCAGCTCAAGAAACTCGGCTGCTCGTGCGATTGGTCACGCCTGCGCTTCACGATGGACCCGGAGTATTCGCGCTGCGTTCAGAAGGTCTTCGTCGAGCTCTACAAGAAGGGACTGATCTATCGCGGCAAACGCATGGTCAACTGGGACCCCGCCGCCCGCACCGCGCTCTCCGATGAGGAAGTCGAGATGACCGAGACCAAGGGCCATCTCTGGCACTTGAAGTATCCGATGCTCGACGCCGCTGGCCAACCGATCCCGGACCAGTTCGTCATCGTGGCCACGACCCGGCCCGAGACGATGCTGGGCGACGAAGCGGTGGCGGTGAACCCGAAAGACGAACGCTACACCAAGCTCGTCGGAACGAAGGTCCTGCTGCCGCTCCAAAACAAGCCCATCCCGATCATCGCGGATGATTTCGTGGACCCGAAGTTTGGCACGGGCTGCGTGAAGGTGACGCCCGCGCACGACCCAAACGATTACGCGATGGCCACGCGCCACCACCTTCCGCTCACAGTCGTCATCGGCCCGGACGGCAAAATGACCAAAGAAGCGGGCAACAGCTTCGCGGGGTTGGACCGCGCGGAGGCGCGCAAGGCGGTGGTGGAACAGTTGGAGAAGCTCGGCCTACTGCTCAAGGTCGAGGACTACGTCCACAACGTCGGCCACAGCCAACGCAGCGGTGTGCCCATCGAGCCGTATCTGAGCGAGCAGTGGTTTTTGAAGTATCCGGCGGTTGAGTCTTCTGCCAGGGCTGTCGAGGAAGCCCGCATTGCGTTCCATCCAGATCGCTGGGCCAAGACCTACTCGCACTGGATGACCAACCTCCGCGACTGGTGCATCAGCCGGCAGCTCTGGTGGGGACACCGGGTGCCGGTATGGTATAAGCAGCCGGCTTGGCGTGCCCTCGCGAAGACGACGCTGGTTGTCACCCTCAGCGGGCAGGAACTGCGCGGCGCGACGGTGCGGGAACTGCGGCAATCCGCCCGGGAGCTCGCGAAGAGCGCAGGTTTCCTCAGGCAGAAATTTCTCAACCACGACACCGGCTGGGAAATTTACGTCAACCGGGCGAGCCTGGAACATGGCTTTGCCAACCACGGCCTCGCGAACATCAAGCTGATCCCCGGCTTGCCCGCCCTGCTACGCAACGCGGTGCTGTTCGAGACCGAGCCACACGTCCCGGCGGTCCCGCAGTTCAGATGCGTGCATCGTTTCCTTGGTGCTGTTGAAATCGGCGGCCAGCAGTTCACCGTGAAGTTCACGGTGAAGGAGCGCTACGACGGACGCAAACTCTACGATCACCAGGCCCTCGCGTTAAAAAAAAGTGAGGCCGACGGTGAGTCTCCGGGAACGCATCCCCTCGCGGCGAAGTTGGTAACCCGGCCTACATCGACCTCACAAATTAGGATCATGGAGGTTGTGGGCGATGTCAACACGCACGAGCGGTTTGTTCGTTGTCAGCTCGAATCCCCCGGCGAGAGCTGGGAACAAGATCCCGACGTCCTCGACACTTGGTTCAGTTCCTGGCTCTGGCCGTTTGCCACGATGGGGTGGCCGGAGCAGACGCCCACACTCAAGAAGTTCTATCCCACCACCGACCTGGTCACCGGGCCGGACATCATTTTCTTCTGGGTCGCGCGCATGATCATGGCGGGCTACGAGTTCATGGGCGAACTGCCGTTTCGGAACGTCTATTTCACCGGCATCATCCGCGACAAGCTGGGCCGCAAGATGAGCAAGAGTCTGGGCAATTCGCCCGACCCGCTCGAACTCATCGCCAAGTACGGCGCAGACGCCCTCCGCTTTGGCACCCTGCGCAGCGCCCCGCTGGGCCAGGACGTGCTCTTCGACGAGAAGGACGTCGAGCTGGGCCGCAATTTCTGCAACAAGCTCTGGAACGCCTGCCGCTTCCGGCAAATGCAAGGCGGCGAGGTGCAAGGCGAGATCAATCCCGCACTGCTCACCAGTGACGACAAATGGATCCTCCTCCGCCTGGACCGCGCCATCCGCGAGATCAACGCCGCCTACGCTGAGTACCACTTCAACGAGATTGCGCAGACTCTGTACCGCTTCTTCTGGAGCGAGTACTGCGACTGGTACGTCGAGGCGGCCAAAGCACCGTTGCAGTCCGCGTCGCCGGCGCAAAAGGCCAACACGCTGGCGGTCATGGATTTTGTGCTCAGCCACACGCTGCGCCTCTTCCACCCCTACCTTCCCTTCATCTCCGAGGAGCTGTGGCATGGCATGGGTTACAGCGCCGACATGCCAGAAGCGCAAGGCGGCAAGACCATCCTTTTTGCCCCCTGGCCGAAGCCTCTGAGCGACGCGGAAAAGGAAGCATGGGGACTCGATGACGCCGCCGATCAACTGGCCGCCGCCAAGTACGATCTGGTCAGCCTCGGGCGCAACTGGCGCCGCGAATTCAACCTGCCGGCCAACAAGAAGCTCCATTTCGTCCTCAAGCCGGCCGGCACGGTGGCGGCACCGGAGGTCGAGGTCCTTCGCCTGCTCCTGAACGCCGAGCAGATCCGAGTGGATCCCGGCTACAATCCGCCGCAAGGGACACCGAGAGTGGCAAATGCTCTCGGCGAACTCTATCTGCCTCTCACCGGCTTGATTGACTTCGCCGCGGAACGCGCCCGCCTCACGAAGGAACTGGAGAAGGCCCGCGTCGAGGTCGCCAAAGTGCGCGAGAAGCTCGACAACCCGCAGTTCACCCAGAAGGTACCCGCCAAGGTTCTCGAGGAGCACCAAAAGCGGCTGGCCGACTGGCAAGCCAAGGTCAACCAGGTCGAGCAATCGCTCGCGAATCTGCCTGCCTGACCGGCAATGCCGCAGCGGGGGCGGCAGGCCGCCCACGGCCGCGCGCCGGCCTACCAGCCCGAGGTCCGAAAGCCCGAACCGCCTCCACCGAAGCTGGAACTGCCGAAGCCCGAGCCGGAACTGCCCCACGACGACCCACCACCAAGACCGCCGAAGCCCCCGGTGCTCCGCCGGGTGGCCCGCGCCATTTCTGCCGCCACCACGGCCCGCTGCCGGCGCTCGCGTTCGATGCGCGCCAACTCGGCCAGTCGTCGGCGCTCCGCTTCCGCCACGGCCTGGGCGATCGCCGCCTCGGCCGCCCGTCGCGCGGTTTCGGCGTGGGAGCGCGCCCGCTCATAGTCGCCCCGCTGCAACCAGGCGCGGGCCCCGTCCAGGGTATCGCTGCCCGGCGAGCCGAGGATCAGCACGCCGAAGCCACCGGTCCACGACCCCGCCTTCCGGACCGCCACCGCGGCCGCCGTGATTTCTCTGACGGCCGCTTCGGCCCGCGCCAATTCCCCGCGCAAAGTGGCTGTCGCACGCGCGGCCTCGGCGGCGATACGATCCGCCTCGGCGTCCACCGCGTGCCAATCCTGATGGGCCGCGGCCAACCGCGTTTGGAGCGCGACCAGTGCGGACGACAAGCCTGGCAGACCGGTGGTGACCGAACGAATCGCGGCACTGTCGGAAACATTGTCCGTCGCAGCCCGGGCGGCCGCCTCTTGCGCTTCGGTCAACTGCACCGCCGCCGCCCTGACGCTCCGCTCTGCCTCCTCGAACACGTCGCTGTCGCAACGCGCCCTGTCCTGCACCACGTCCAGCTCGCGCAGGATGGTTTCCAGCGCCTCGGCGGTGGCAAACGGATCCCTGACGGCCGCGCCCACCTGCGGGCGAAGGGTGTTCAACCGGTCGCGGGCACTGGCCAGCAGTGCACGGGTCGGTGCCATGGTAGCGGGGGTCGCTGCGAGACGTTCGCCGATCCTGAGCCGGCTCTCGGCCTCGGCCAGCTTTTCCGAGTTTGCTCGCTCGGTCGCCAGGAGGCGCACCTCCTTTTCGCGGATCTCCTCGAGCCGGGCGGCGGCCAGCTTGTGCTCCGCGGCGATGTTCTCGCGCAGGCGTGCGGCCTCCAACAAGCGCGCCGCGCGCAACGCGGCGTCCGCGGCCTCAGCCAGTTCGCGCGCCCGAGCCAGGTGGTTCCCGGCCTCGTCCACATTGTCCGCCACGGTGCCGTTTGCGTTGGGGTGGGTCGGATCGCCTGCGCCCAGTCGGAGCGCGTCACGCGAGAATCGAGCTCGCATCGCCTCCAACCGGTCTCGTTGCGCTGGCAACAGGTCAGTGATCCGCGCGGACTCCTCACGCAACGCGCGCAACGCCTCGGCATGTTCGGCAAACGATGCCCGGGTCGCCTGGAGGATGTCCTGAACCGCGTCCGCCAGGTCACTGGCCGCGTCCAAGGCACTGGCCACCGCCGACAAATCGCCCCGTTCCAAGGCCGCGTGCGCGCTGACGAGTTGCTCGCGAGCTTTCTCCAGGAGTTTTCCCGGGTGGGCGTCTGCTTCACTGAGCGTCTGCTCGGCCGGAAGGCCCAACCCCGCGGCGAGTTCCTGCCGCCCCTGCCCTACTGCCGTTTCCGCCCCGGACACCTTGTGGGCCACCGGGCCACGCCGCCGCTCGTCCAAGGCCACAGCTTCAGCCACGCGATGGCCGAGAGCGTCCCACGCAGCCCCGTAGTCTTGAATTCGCTCGCGCTGACTCGTTTCGCGGGCCGCGCGCGCCAGTTCCTCGGCGACGGCCGACAGTCGCGCGCATTCGGCGCCAATCCAGGGGGTGGCGACGCCGTTCGCTGCGAGCGCAGCAGCGCTTTCCTGCAATCGCGGCAGCAGTTCAGTCCGCGCCCGGAGGGCGACGGCGACAACGGCGGCGGCGTCTTCGGCCTGGGCTTGGGCGCGGGCCGCCCACCCGGATTCGGCCGCGACCGGGTCCACCGCCGCCAGGGCACGCGCCTCCGCGAGGGTGGCTTCCGCCGCTGGCAAAAGACCATCGCGAAGTTCTGTCAGGGGAAGCAATCCGTCGGTCCCAGCGGAGTCCAGTTCTTGCAGGGCCGCGCGCGCCTCGGGCAGGCGGGTCTCCGTCGCCGTGAAATGCGCGGCCACTGTGCCCACGGCCGTCTCGATGCGGCCAAGATTCGCCACCGCGCGTTCCGCACGTCGGTTGAAGCTCTCGATCAAGGCTGTGAACGTCATGCGGAAGGCCTCGTAGTCTTCCCGTCGGCCCAGGAGACGGTCGCGTTCGGTCCGCGCCCCACGCACGACGAGTTCCAGACCTTCGTCGGGGCGAAAGGCCACCGGCTCGTCGCGCAAGAGCCGCAACGCGCGGGTGAATCGCCGTTGCAGGAACCAGTTCGCGACACGTCCACCGGCACCGCGCGGATTCAACAGCGCCTTGGCATCGGTCAGCACCCGGCTGGCACAGGCGGACATGATGAACAACTCGTCCACGGCCTGGATGATCTGCTGCGCAAGCTTGAGGGTCTCCCCTGCGTAACGGCGCGCGGCCTCCGTGGCGGAAGAACCAACGACCATCCCGCGCCGATCCAAGAGCCCGAACAACGCGTCCGTCTTCTCGCTCAACGCCCGCTCCCAGGCAGCGCACAATTCCCCGGCCTCCCGTTTCACCTTCGCCCTCCGCCGGTTGAGGACCAGACCGGCAATGGTCAGTAACGCGACCAGGTAGCCAGCCCCGGCCCACGCCGCCGCGCGTCGGACCTTGGCCGCTCGTTCGGCGGCGGCGATCCCGGCCGCCGCGAGGCTCAGCGCCTGCTCCGCTTCGCCCAAGTGCCCAACGTAGCGACGGTCCGCGCGGCGATGCTCGATTACGGCTTGTTCGAGGGCGCGAGCCGCCAAGTCAAGGCGGTCCCGGACCTTTTCGGCGCGAGGCTCGTGCGCCAGTTGCTGGTGGCGCGCGGCCGCTCTTTCCAGCCGCGCAGCGTCATCTTGATGCGTGTCCACAGCCCGCAGCGCCGTCTCGATCTGCGCGCGAAGCTGCTCGGCGGCGGCCCGTGCCCCGCTGAAGTTCCCGGCGGTCAGTTCCCGGGCCGCGTCCTCCAGCGAGGCTCGGAGTTTCGCCCGTTCCGGCCGGGCCAGCTCCCCTGTGGCCTCGGGAAGTCGTCGGGACAATTCATCGGCTCGCGCGGTCAGGCGGGCAAGCGCGTCCGAAGCGGCCTGGAATTCGGCCCGGGCTTGCTGCTCGGCCCGAACGCGCGAGGTCTGCTCTTCCGCCAGCCGGCGTTCACGCGTCTCGATCTCCGTCTTGATCGCCTGGTCGAGGCGGCGGTTGATGGTGGCGACCGTTTCCTTCACCGCATCCACCACGCGGCCGCCATTCCGCATCGCCGCGATGGCCGGCTGATCGAGGTTGCCCACCCAACGCTCTTCTCCCAGGCCCCGGCGGTCTTGCGCGTCGGAGCCGAAGTACGACAGGCGCCGGTCCTTGAGGGCGAGCACGAAGATGGCGGCGTTGTGTTCCTGCGTGCGCGGGTCGCGGAACTCACCGAACGCCGTCTGGTTCATCAGGCCCTTGCCCAGCGCGTGGTTGACGGCCTCCACGCCACTGAAGCGCGCTCCTTCGCCGTCGGTGTAGGTCTCACCGGCGGCACTCTCCAGCAGCACCACCACCCAGTTCGTCGCCTGGGCGTCCAGCCACTGCTCCAGCGAATCAAGCTGGCTGCGCGCGACGCCCACATTGCCCTTCACGAAAAGTCGCTGGTGCGGCTGCCACTGTCTCACCACATCCGGGGCGCTCTGGATGGTCGCAAACGCAGGCGACGGATCATCCCCGCCGCGGGCCGCCGCCGTGAACAGGGCGAGACCAAGCCACCGCGCGCGCGCCGAGGTGCCTCCACCTGAGCCTAACCACGCCGAAACATCCATCTTCAAAGGTTTGCGCGGCGACGGCGACGTCATGGGGCGCAGTTCTGGCCTTCGCGCCCCGGCGTCGCAATTACAATTCCCGAGGCAGAATTGAAGGTCTGGGTTGCTCGCCGGGAGACCTCGTGCAGCAAGTCACCGCCTCCCGGCTTGACCGGCGGACCGGCATGGACGACGGTCCCATTGCGCTCACGGCGGCAGTACCGCCCGAGGAACGCGATCTCACGAATGAAATTATCCGCACTGCTTGCCGCCGCTTCGCTGGCGACGCTTACCTCCTCCCCTGCCCTGCTCGCCGCTGAACTGGGCGATCCTGCCGCACCCCTGACCATCGCCGAGTGGGTCAAAGGCGGCCCCGTGAATTTGGCCGACGGCAAGGGCAAAAAGATTCACGTCGTCGAGTTTTGGGCCACGTGGTGTCCGCCCTGCCGCACGAGCATCCCGCACCTGACCGAGATGCAGAAGCGGTTCAAAGACAAGGGAGTGGTGTTCATTGGCATAACGGACGAGAAGGCCAGCGTCGTGAAGCCGTTCGTTGAGAAGATGGGTGACAAGATGGATTACGTGGTGGCGATTGACCAGGATCGCAAGACCTCGACCGGCTACATGAAAGCCTACGGCATCAACGGCATCCCCCACGCGTTCATCGTGGACAAAGACGGCAAGGTCGCGTGGCAGGGACACCCGATGGACGGCTTGGACAGGGCGATCGAGGAAATCCTCGCGGACAAATACGATCTCAAGAAGGCCAAACTCCGCGCCTCCGCCCAGCAAAAGCTCGAGGCGTTCATGGAAATTGCGGCCGACGACGCGCAGAAGGAAAAGGCCGACCAACTCGCCAAGGAACTGGAGGTGCTCGACAAGGAGGTGGGCGGTTTGATGGACGGCCAGCCGTTCAACGCCGACGAAATCCGGAAGCAAGCCAAGTTTGGCGACGCGATGAATTCTCTCGCCGAAGCCATTTTCACCGGCGAGTCCGCCGCCAAGGTGGACGAGTTGACGAAGAAAGCGGAAGCGGTGGCGCCGCCGGGTGTG